>DATGXB010000212.1:0-49807 GCA_035299225.1 Nostocaceae cyanobacterium
CCATCCTAAATGGGGTTTCAGTGTTTCTCGTAATAGGTTAATCTGGTTCATAGGGGTTTCTTTGATTGTGTGGTAACTTTCTATGAAACCCCTTCCCTGTCCCCTTTGCAAGCTTTTTTCTATTTTTTGTCCTGTACAGAGTTCATTAGTAATTTAAAATTACTTAACTACTTTTATTAGTAAATTTTTGATAATGCTGAAATATATTAACTAAAAACTATAATGCATTTAGCTGATATTAAATACAGCAAATCAGCAATTAATAACAAAACTTTAGGTAACATCAAACCATGAACATCTTTAAATACATCAAGAAGGCTATCGTTTTTGCTCTAGCAGTATTTTGTTTAACTTTCGCACTTCAAAGCCCCAGTTACGCTGCCACTATTTCAGGAAGTTGGCAGCTGCAATCATTAGGTGGTGAGTCTGTTTTGGCAGATACTAAAATCACAGCAACATTTGAAGATGGTAATACCTATGGCAACGCAGGCTGCAACCAATACTTTACCGCCTACTCTCAAAGTGAACCCAGTAACATCCAATTCCGTCCTGTAGGCTCTACAAGAATGTACTGCCCAATACCTGGGGTAATGGAGCAGGAGTTTAAATATATTCGAGCATTGGAATCAGCAACTTCCTATGAAGTAACAGATACAAAGCTGAAATTTAATTACGATGAGAATAAATCTTTGGAATACATCAAAGCTCAATAAAGTTTTGATGTTCTACTTGCAATAGCTACTCATGTTGAGGTTGGGTAACTCATAGTTTACTCAACCTCTAATTTTAGGAAACTATAACAGTCTGATTTGAAACAATGGCGGAACACCCGCCTACTTTCTTAATTAAACTGGTGTCAACAATATCAACTGCTGTTTGATTAAATTTCTCACTCCCTCTAAACCGAAATCAACCTTAGTTAAAATATTAGCTATGGTAGATTTACCATCACACAGTTGCAAAAATTCCAATTCTGTGGGTGATAAATTAACTATTTGGTAATCGTAATTAAAAATACAAGGACTGGGAAAACCATCTATACAGGGGTTTAATTCGGGAATAGCGGCTAATAAGCTTTTATTCTCTAACCAGTTCGCTTTGATCAGGGGCGGACGGGTAAGGAAAAATTCATAATGAGTAACTTCTGGATCTAATAATTCTATTAAACGGTAAATTTCTCTTTCACTTAAATCTTGTGCTCTGGCTAATAATTCCGGTGCTATTCCTAACAGGCGCTCTAACTGCCAAAAACCGGGATTAGAAAAACCCACAAACTCTAAACCAGAAGCATCAATTAATTCAAACAGAGTATCAATATTATAATCAACTTCCTGGGGATGCACATACATATCAGCAAAACATTCATCACGCTGATTTTCTAAAGCCCATCTTTCCTTTTCCCGCTTGACAAGGCGATTATTTTGTGGTAAGGAAGCGAAGATTTTTCTTCCTACTTGTACACCATCCCGATAGTCACCGCGTTTGTTACCTTGAAGAAGTGCGATCGCCTTTTGCATCAATTGTATTTCCCAGCGTCCCAACTCCCCATACACAAAAATGTGCATTAGTCCACCCGGTGCCAACTTTTTCGCTAAAGCTTGGATACCCCGAATTGGATCAGGTAAATGATGTAACACCCCCACACAGTTAATTAAATCAAACTCCCCTGGTAACTGTTCCACATCGTACAAACTCAGGTGATGAAACTCCACCCTATCAGCACCAGAACGTTTACACCTTTCCTTCGCTACCTCTAAAGTTCCCGCACTTAAATCAATCCCTATAACTTGCGCTTGGGGGTTAAGGTGTACTAAATATTCAGTACCCACACCAGAACCGCAACCAGCATCTAAAATACGTATATCTTGCTTTGCCGGTTTTCTACCAGTACAAAAATTATAAGCCGCTAACCAATTCCAACGCCAATTATAACCCGGAGGTGCTTCGTCTAAAATCGGTTCAGGTGGAAAGGGATAAGTATCATACAGTTTAGCAACAGCAGCACTAACAGCTTGGGAGTCAGACATAATCAGGAAAAACGCAGCATATTCGAGTTTAGCGGATGGGGGTAACAATGGTAAAGATTAACCACCAAAATAAATCATTCACTAGTATTAACTTCAGTTAAAATATTGATTATTTCTTGTACCTCGATATCTTCTCGATCAGATTTTGAGTAAATTGTTAACAAAAGTACGCTAGTCGCTGACTCAACTTGATAAATAATTCTATAACCAGCACTTTTCCCTTTTTGGATATCGTTATTTTTAACCCTGACCTTAAGCACCAAATAATTTTCACCCAAACCAGCTATTCTGTCACCTAGAAAATTTCCAGATTGAATTTGCTCAATTATCACTTGAGTATCAACACGAATATTCCGAAACCTTTTAGCCAGAGAACGTAAATTCCGCTTATATTCAGGTGTCAAATCTATTTTCACAATTGGAACATCATTCGACATTAATTCCCTCCCACATTTGATCAAGGGAAATACGCTGCCCCGCTTTAGCTTCTTGTAATGCTCTTTTCAAACTAGCTTTGATTTCCTCAATCGGAGTATCATCAGAATCATCTTCTAATTCCTCTGTAGGTTCAGTATATAGAACAATAACGCGGACTTTTCCTGATACTTCTAGCTTGATAGGTTGGTCTAGTAATAATTGACCTTGTTCATCAATACTTCCTGTAAGTTCTATTGCTTTCATTTGTTTATTACCCGATTCATTTATCTTTAGTTTAACCTTTACTGGTAATTTTCACAGCTTGTTTAAATCAAATCTCCATAATTTCCTCAAAATTTTTTATAATACATACAATCCAATTTCACAATCACACTAACAGCTTAAAAATTAGACACAATCACGAAAAACGCAGCATTTTTGAGTTTAGCGGATGGGGGTAACAATGGTAAAGTTGAAGCGGTGGAGACGGATAGCAATAATTATTTTAACAGCTTTAAGTTTTTTCCTAGTGTGGATTTTTACCCCCGCAGTCATTATACCACCCAATCAGAAAGCACAGGAAACCCCTATTTACATTTTAGATTTAGGTTGGCATCCTGAACTAATTTTACCCAACAATCAAAACACTTTCACCCTTTATGCTTATGGTGATTGGAATTATTTTGCACTAAATAATCAAAACCTCAGCGACGGTTTAGCAGCGCTTTTCATCCCCACTTTAGGAACATTAGGAAAACGCACTTTTAACAACTTGGAAGAAATACAGAAAATAACCACACAGCGAAATTATACTTTATTAACGGTCAAAGTACCGCAAAATAAAGTAAGTGCATTAATTCAACAATTAGAACGACGTTTTAACCAGAATATCCACACCACCATTTACAATCAAAAAACAGGTTTAACCCTAGTTCAAGATGAAAAAAAATATACAATTTTACATAATAGCAATCATGAGTTAATCGAGTGGTTAGAAGAATTAGGTTGTCAAGTAAAAGGCTTTGTAATTTGGGCTAACTTCCGTGTTTATACGAATATTTAACAGTAAATTAGGCAATTGAGCATTTATAAATTGCGTTAAATACTCAAAAGCTACCAGTAATCTATTGTTTAATCATGCCTATGTCCGTCTTATCTCTTTGTATTATAAATACTTACAGAAGATTAATTGAGTAAAAATACAGTTGTTGTCTATAGTATTTCAAACCATACTATATACTGTTTGTAACATTCGAGTTAAGGATATAATGCAACCACTTCAGGGGTTTATTGTAGATTCTTATCGCTTCTATAAAATTGCGAAGGATGGATATTTCAAAGCAAGCCAAGGTTTTGAAATTCACAGCCAAGATGATGCTTTAGTATCTATAGTTTTTTCTGCACTATCACTAGAGGCTTTTATTAATGAAATTCCTGCTCTTGCTAAATTAGAAAAGCAAGCTGGATCAACTGAAGTTTTTTTAGATAAGTTGATTGATGCTATTGAAGAATCTGCTTCTAACAAGAAAAACAAGAAAAACACTCAACACAAATTTATGCTGGCTAGTGAAGCCTTGGATAGTGGCTTTAATAAAGGAGATAAACCTTATCAGGACTTTGCAGACCTATTTAAGTTACGTGATTGTTTAGTTCATCTGAAGCCAGAAGATATCATTGAAGAAGGAGATAACGGTGAAATTAAATATTTTGGAAGAAAGCTAACTGAACGTTTTCGCAGCAAAGGGATATTTCTAAAAGATACATCAGTAGAATCACTAATTTTGAAAATTAGCACTGCTAAAGCTGCTTTATGGGCTTGCAATACAGCTTCAGAAATGGTTAATGCATTCCTAGACAAACTTCCCGCATCTCTTTGTGAAAACAATTTACAAATAGATGTATATAGGAAGATGTTTCAGCCTCCAGAATAATCGCTTTGTGATTAGATAATATTGTCTAATCTAAACTTTTACCCAGGCTTAAATATAAAATTTTTGTCGTGTATTAAACTTCATTTTCTTAAGTTTAAGATAGATAACCATGCAAAGAACTACTGTATCCTCTTCAAATATTGCATCTATTGGTTACGATGCAGAAAATCGAATACTAGAGGTTGAATTTTTAAATTCCTCTGTGTATCAGTATTTTAATATTCCGCAGTCGCTTTATCAAGGCTTAATGAGTGCATCATCTCATGGTAGTTATTTTGATGCATATATCAAGAAAGGTGGATTTACATACCAAAAGATTGCATAGGTATTTTAGGTGTAAAGCCCAGCATCTGACATTAAAGTAGAGTTAAATAGGATTCCTGTTTGATTTTTGAAAAATACAGAGGTGGGCATTTCCGAAAATTCTCAGCTTTGATTCAGTGTTTTACAGAAAAATGCCCACCCTACACATACTGCAATTTTAAAAACCTTAACTGCTACAGAATTGAAAAATATGGCTAAAAAGCGTGGTATTCCAGGTTATACCAAAAAGAATAAGGATGCTTTAATTGAATTATTAAGTCAATAACCATAAAAACATAAAGGTTGTATGTATATTTTGTACATTATTTACAACCTTTTTATATTTAAAACTCCGTTAAATTAGAAAGCATGAACCAAAATAATTTACTACAAGTATTAAAAGATAATCGCTGACTTGTTTCTTTACATAAAGGGAGTGGTAGAACCATAATTACAATAAAATGATATCAGATTAAGGCTTTTTCAGATTCGTGGTTGTTCCTAATCCTGAAAATCCTAAAATCCTGAAAATCCTGATTCTGACAATTATATTGTGGCTGTGGGTGAGAGATTAGCCCGGAAAATCTATAATTTGAAGAGTTGTAAACCGTGAATAGTCAACTTTATGAACGCAGCCGACGATAAAACAATAGTCCGGGAGTATTTTAATTCCACAGGGTTTGACCGTTGGAAACGCATCTATGGTGATGGAGAAGTTAATAAGGTACAGCTTGATATCCGTAATGGACATCAGCAAACTGTGGATAACGTCATCGGCTGGCTAAAAGCTGACAATAACTTAACAGAGTTAACCATCTGTGATGCTGGGTGCGGTGTGGGTAGTTTGAGCATTCCCCTAGCGGAAGCAGGCGCTAAAATGTATGCCAGCGACATTTCCGAAAAAATGGTGACAGAAGCCAAGGAAAGAGCTTTAAAAACCTTGGGTAATTCTGAAAATCCAACTTTTGCAGTTCAGGATTTAGAATCTTTAACTGGGAAGTATCACACCGTCATCTGTTTAGATGTACTCATTCACTACCCCCAAGACAAAGCCGATGAGATGATTTCTCACCTTTGTTCTTTGGCTGAGTCTCGCATGATTCTCAGTTTTGCACCCAAAAACTGCTTTTTAACTATCCTCAAAAAAATCGGTAGTTTCTTTCCTGGCCCCAGCAAAGCCACTCGTGCCTATTTACACCGTGAATCTGATGTGGTGAAGATTCTGGAAAAAAATGGTTTTACTATACAACGTCAAGCGATGACTAAAACCCGGTTCTATTTTTCCCGCTTGTTGGAAGCAACACGCCAACCTGCTGAAAGTAACTAAAATCTCTGTAGGGTGGGCATTTCTAGGTAAAATTCTCAATCAAAATGAATTATGCTCATAAATGCCCACCTTCTAATATTTCTCACAAAACCGGAAAATTAATATTTCAACGCAGATGGACGCAGATGAACGCAGATAAATACTAGATGTGTAAATGATTTTGTCCAAGTGCTGATAATATTTGCTGCAATTTAATGTAGAGATTTATCTCAGGTTGTGATTTTATCTAAACTTAAGTATTTTTGCGACGGGATTTGTAGTAGAATGCTGAGGATTGACAATATTGATTTCCTCTCGCAGTGAAAAAAATACTCATCTTATCCGCTAACCCGACGAATACCAGTAAACTCCGCTTAGATGAAGAAGTGAGAGAAATTGAAGCTGCGTTAGAACGGGCTAAACATCGGGACAAGTTTACAATTATTACTAAGTGGGCTGTACGTCCTGGTGATTTACGTCGCGCTTTGCTGGATAATGAACCGGAAATACTACATTTTTCGGGACATGGTGCGGGAAACCCAGGTTTAGTGCTGGAAGATAATGCTGGACAAAAGCAGTTAGTTAGTACGGATGCTTTGGCGAATTTATTTAAGTCTTTTAAAAATATTGAATGTATAATTTTAAATGCTTGTTATAGTGAGGTTCAAGCTGATGCAATACATCAATATATTAATAATATTGTGGGGATGAATCAGCCTATAGGTGATAAAGATGCGATTCAATTTGCAACGGGTTTTTATGATGCTTTAGGTGCGGGTAAATCTTATGCAGAAGCTTTTGAAATTGGGAAAAATGCCATTGAGTTGGAAGGGTTGACTGATGCAATGATTCCAGTTTTTAAAAGTCGGGAAAATCAAATTAATCAAAATGGGAGTTTTGCTAAAAGTGGGAATATTAAGTTAGAACCACCAGAGGGACAAGTACCTTTAGATTCTGCGGTTTATATTCAACGTCCTCCTGGTGAAAAAGATGCTTATCATGCGATTTTAAAACCTGGGGCATTAGTGAGAATTAAATCACCCAAAGAAATGGGTAAAACTTCTTTGATGGCACGGGTTTTGCAGCATGGGAGAAATCAAAGTTATAAAACGGCAATAGTTAATTTTAAATTATTTGATGCTGAGTCTTTCAATAATTTAGATAATCTTTTAAAACAGTTTTGTGCAATTATTACAGATAATTTGGATTTGCAGGAAAGGTTAGAGGAATTTTGGCAGAAGAAATTTCTACCATGTAAAGTGAAATGTACAAATTATTTTCAACATTATTTGTTGAAAGAAAGTAATACATCTTTGATTTTAGGTTTAGATGAAGTTGATGAAATTTTTAAGTATCCGGTGGTTGCTGCTGATTTCTTTGCTTTATTAAGGGCTTGGCATGAAAAATCAAAAAATGAATCTTTATGGCAAAGGTTAAATTTAGTGATTGCCTATTCTCAAGAAGTTCCTAAATCTCTCAATACTAATAGTTCACCTTTTAATGTGGGTTTAGAGATAAAATTAACGGAATTTAATCAAGTGCAAGTTCAAGATTTAATTCAACGTCATGGGTTAAGTTGGGGTGAGGAGAAAGTTAGTAATTTAATGCAGTTGTTGGGGGGACATCCTTATTTAGTCAGGGTGGCACTTTATCAAATTGCTAATGATAGAATAAGTTTGGAAAAGTTAATGGAGGTAGCGCCAACGGAAGAAGGGATATATTGTGATCATTTACGGCGACTTTTGCAGAATTTACAAGAAAAGGAGGAGTTATTAGCGGCTTTTAAACGGGTGGTGAGTGCGAATGGTGCGGTAGATGTGGGGACGGAAGCGGGTTTTAAGTTGCGGAGTATGGGGTTAGTTAAATTTCAGGGGAATAAAGTGATGGTATTATGTGAATTATATCAGAAATATTTTAGCGATCGCCTCTTCTCCCCTTACCAAAAATAATCGCCTTTTCTCCCCCTACCAAAAATAATCGCCTCTTCTCCCCCTATCAAAAATAATCGCCTCTTCTCCCCTTATCAAAAATAATAAACCGCGAAGGCGCGAAGGACGCGAAGAAAGAAGAATAAATTATGAATTATGACTATTATATTGGTGGAAGTTTACCAATTGATAACCCTACTTATGTTACTAGACAAGCTGACCATGACCTATACATTGGTTTAAAGCAGGGTGAGTTTTGTTATGTGCTCAACTCTCGACAGATGGGTAAGTCGAGTTTGCGGGTGCGGGTAATGCGACGGTTGCAAGATGAAGGTTTTGCTTGTGCAGCTATTGATATTACCGCTATTGGTACAACGGATATTACACCGGCTGAATGGTATGCGGGGGTTATTGATAGTTTAGTTAATAGTTTGCAAATTTATGATAGTTTTGATTTGGAAACATGGTGGAATGAGAATGATTTAATTTCACCTTTGCAGAAGTTTAGTAAGTTTATTGAGCAAATTCTTTTACATAAAGTTAAAGAGAAAATTATTATTTTTGTAGATGAAATTGATAGTATTTTAAGTTTACAATTTAATTTAGATGATTTTTTTGCAGTCATTCGGGATTGTTATAACCGTCGGGCTGATAAACCAGAATATAAGCGTTTAACTTTTGCTTTAATTGGGGTTTCTACACCCTCAGATTTAATTCAAGATAGAAGAAGAACACCTTTTAATATTGGTGTGCCAGTGGAAGTGACTGGTTTTGAGTTATCGGAAACTGCACCTTTACAACCACTTTTGGCAAAGGTGGGAGATTCGCAAGAGTTAATTACAGAAGTGATTAATTGGACGGGGGGACAGCCTTTTTTAACGCAAAAGGTTTGTAAGTTATTGGTAGAAAATATTGATAGGAATATTCAAGCAACAAGGGCAGATGTTGAGCAGATTATTAGAACTAAAGTTATTGAAAATTGGGAAGGACAGGACGAACCCGAACATTTGAAAACTATTCAAAATCGCATTCTTAGTAGAGGCGAACAAGGCACAGGAAAACTATTAGGATTATATCAGCAAATTTTACAACAAGGACACATCATTGCTGATGATAGTTCCGAACATCACATATTAAGGTTAACGGGTTTAGTAGTTAAGCGTAATGGAAAACTGCAAATTTATAATCACATTTATGCAGAAGTATTTAACTGGGAATGGTGCGAGGAGATTTTAGCAAAACTCCGTCCTTATTCTGAAGCTTTTAGTGCTTGGATGGAGTCAGGAAAAGAAGATGAGTCGCGGTTATTGCGGGGGAAAAATTTAGAAGATGCCGAAATATGGGCAAGGGATAAAAGTTTAAGTGATTTAGATTATCAGTTTTTAGCAGCTAGTCGAGAGTTAGAAAGTCGAGATGTCAAGAAGAAACTAGCAGTAGAAGCAGAAGCAAAGTTAGTTTTAGAGAAAGCGAACCGGAAAGCAAAGCAACAAATTCGTTTTGGTTCTGTAATGCTTGGAGTAACTTTAATTGGCACAATTGGATTATGGATAGTAAATCAAAGAACTTTTCAAGAATATGAGGTTGCTAACAAGAATTTAGTAAATGCTAAGTCAGAATTAGTAAATGCTAATTCAGAATTAGTAAATGCTAATTCAGAGACTGAAAAAGCACGCCAACAAAGAGATGAAATCTCAAAACAGTTTCAAAGTACAAAAGATAGTGAAAAAGAAGCAAATCAAAAACTTCAATCAGCAAGAAATAACTTAAATAAAGCAAGAAGTAATCTAAATACAGCTACGAAACAGGTTCAAATAGCACGTGATAAGGCACAAATTGCAGAGGAAGCGGCTAAAAATGCGACAAATGAAAAACAGAAAGTACAACAGCAAGCAATAAAAGCGAGAAATGATTTAAACGCTGCAACTATAGCCCGTAAAAGTGCCTTAACAGAACTAAAAAATGCACAACAACAAAAACAGCAGGCACTGCAAGCTACACAACTAGAACAGGCAGGGACAAATAACCTACGACAATTTGAGCCAGGGAGAGAAATAGAGGCTTTATTATTAGCGATGCAGACTGGTAATGATTTAAAAAAGTTAGTTAAAGATAAAAAATCTTTAGCAGAGTATCCGGCTTACAGTCCTTTATTTAGCTTACAAGCAATTTTGTTAAACATTCGGGAAAAAAATCGGTTAGAAAAACATGGCAGTCCGGTCTTGAGTGTAGCATTTAGCCCGGATGGTCAAACTTTAGCTTCTGGCAGTCTTGACAACACCATCAAACTGTGGAATGTGAACACAGGAAAGGAAATTACCACCCTGAGTGGACATGGCAGTCGGGTCTATAGTGTAGCATTTAGCCCGGATGGTCAAACTTTAGCTTCTGGCAGTCTTGACAACACCATCAAACTGTGGAATGTGAACACAGGAAAGGAAATTACCACCCTGAGTGGACATGGCAGTTCGGTCATTAGTGTAGCATTTAGCCCGGATGGTCAAACTTTAGCTTCTGGCAGTGATGACAAGACCATCAAATTGTGGAATGTGAAGACAGAAAAGGAAATTAACACCCTGAGAGGACATGGCAGCTTGGTCACGAGTGTAGCATTTAGCCCGGATGGTCAGATTTTAGCTTCTGGCAGTTTTAACGGCACCATCAAACTGTGGAATGTAAGTACGGGTCAAGAGATTACTGCCCTAAGAGGACATACCTATTCGGTTGCAAGTTTAGCATTTAGCCTTGATGGTAAAACTTTATTTTCCGGGAGTGATGACAAGATTATCAAACTTTGGGATCTTGGGACAAGAAAAGAAATTACCACCCTTTCTAGATATAATGATGAATCAATTACAAGTGTAGCATTGAGTAGTGATGGTAAAATCTTAGCCTCTGGCAGTAGTGACAAAACCATTAAACTGTGGGATGTAAGTACAGGTAAAGAGATTACTACTCTTTCTGGACATAGAGATTCAGTCACGAGTGTAGCATTTAGTGGTGATGATAAAACCTTAGCTTCTGGCAGTAGTGACAAAACCATTAAACTGTGGAATGTAAGTACAGGTAAAGAAATTGCGACTCTGTCTGGATATACCAGTTTAGTCTTGAGAGTAGAATTGAGCAATGATGGTCAAACTTTAGCTTCTGTTAGTAATGACAAAACCATTAGACTTTGGAATTTAGATTTAGATGATTTATTGGCGCAGGGTTGTGAGTATCTGAAGGCTTATTTAGCTAGTCGTCCTGAAGCGCCTAAAGTTTGTCCTTATCAGTTGGAGAATAATTGAAACAATTAATTTTGAGGGTGATAGTTAAAGTTAGAGCAGGGAACAGGGAACAGGGAACAGGGAACAGGGAACAGGGGTGAAACGCCTTTAAAATAATTCTTTTTGATTAAAGTTTGTACTCCATTTACTTGAAACGTGCTATAGCTAAAGTTTGATAATTAAATAAGTAGGAAAGCAGAATTAATTACACATTGTCATTGCGTTCGCGCAGCGTTCCCGTAGGGTATGGAGCGTAGCGGAATGACGCAATCGCAAGGACTTGAGATTGCTTCACTTCGTTCGCAATGACGTAAATAATTTTTCCTAATTACTTAATAGTTTGGGAAATTTTTGATTGTTGTAGAGACGTTCCATGGAACGTCTCTACATAACTGAAAAAAACTATCCTGGTGTTTGCACGGGTTACGGGTACGGACTTATTGGGGATATCAGTAGAAAAAATCAGAATTGGGGATGATGGGGCTTTGCAATTGGGAAATTAAGGTTAAAATTGCAGGCATGGCATATATTATAAGCGGGAATTATGAAAACTGCTGAGAAATTAGCTGCGGGTTGGCTTCTGTGCCTGGGACTAATGTTTTTGGGAATAAGTGCGGCAGAAGTTCTGGAAAAATCCTCTCGACGACCAATTAATATTTATCCTTCTGATGATACTCAAGAATGGACTGCTCCCGATGACTATGATACTGCTTTGGGGGGGTTGATTTTTGGCATTCCCTCTATAACAGTGGGGGGATGGTTAGCATTGTCTTTGTATATGCAAAGCCGACAAGATAAAAAAGCGCTATGCCACCAAGCAAATGAGCATTTACAATCTTTGTTTTATCAAATGATACAGGAAAATCAAGGAAGAATCACGGTTTTAGGGTTTGCGATGCAATCTAAACTACCACCAGTAGACGCAAGAAAATATTTAGATGAAAAAGCTAAAGAATTTAATGCCAATTTTAAAGTTAATGAAGAGGGAAGCGTATCATATCATTTTGATGTTTAGTGGCTAGTTTTAACCAATTCTCATGGCTAAACTCTTCTTGACTGTTGGTGCTATTCTAGGTGGTTTGTCTGTTGCTGCTGGTGCTTTTGGCGCTCATGCTTTGAAAGAAAAACTGACTGAAAGGGCGCTGGAAATCTTCGACACAGGCGTTCGTTATCAGATGTACCATGCTTTGGCTTTGATATTGGTAGCCCTTTTACTGAGTCGCTTAGAATCTCCATCAACTGCGCTGTTAGCTAGTGGGTGGTTTTTTATTGCGGGTGTGGTGATATTTTCCGGTAGCTTGTATGCTTTGAGTTTGTCGGGTGTAAAAGTGTTGGGGGCAATTACCCCTTTGGGTGGTGTATCCTTAATGTTAGGTTGGGCTGCTCTTGCTATTGCTGCAATCAATATTAAATTTTAACCGCATCCATATTTAAAAACGGCGTTGCTGATGTTAGGGATGAAAATGATTTTGCATAAATCCAAAACCCTTGTAGAGACGTTCCATGGAACGTCTCTACACTCAAAAATCATCCCGCAATTATGCAACACCTTAAAAACTTCTACCTCCTGCCTCCTACTCAAATGTAGCCAACCAAGCCCGTAAAACTTCCCCCACAGACCAAGCTTGTGCAATACAACCTTTTGGTTGCATGGGTGCATCACCATTAAAAATCTCGCTAATACTCCCCAGTCCGGCATCTGTTAAATGATGTTTCATTGGTGCTAAAAATTGCCGGGCTACTTCAGGATTTTGATACACTCGTAAATGGGCTAAAACAAACGAACCCAGCAACCAACCCCAAACCGTCCCCTGATGATATGCCCCATCACGTTTAACTTGATTACCAGTATAAATCCCTTGATATTCGGGATGGTCAGGCGCTAAACTCCGCAAACCATGAGAAGTCAGCAAATATCTATTACAAACATCTACTATATTTCTTTGCTGTTCCCCATTTAATGGACTATGGGGTAAGGATACAGCGAAAATTTGATTAGGTCTTAAAGCATCATCATTCCCAACAGGAGTATCTATCACATCAAAACAATAACCTTTGCTACTATTCCAAAATCGAGCAAACCCCCGCAAAGTTGCTTCAGCCATTTTTTCATAATCTTGATAGGGCTTTTGCAGACTTTGGGCAAACTGCGACATTGACCGCAAAGCGTTATACCATAAAGCATTAATTTCTACTGGTTTACCCGTGCGGGGAGTAACTACCCATTCCCCTACTTTCGCATCCATCCAGGTTAGTTGCACCCCTGAATAACCGGCATAAATTAACCCATCTTCATCCAAATGAATATTAAACCTTGTTCCGCGTTTGTGCCAATCAATAATATCAGCTAAAATCGGAAAAATCTCATTTAAAAAATTATCATCACCTGTCTGATTATAGTAAAGACGGATAGCTTCAAAATACCACAGCGTCGCGTCTACAGTATTATAATTATCATCTACTAATTGTTGATTTTCATAAGGAAAAACATTCGGTAACATCCCCTGACTGACATATTTAGCAAAGGTGCGAAGAATCAAATTTGCAACTTCTGGCCGACCTGTAGATAAAGTTAAACCAGGTAGACTAATCATTGTATCTCGACCCCAATCACTAAACCAGTGATAACCGGCTATAATTGTTTTACCGTCGGGGTTTCCTGCTACTGGACGATTAACAATAAATTGGTCTGCTGCTAATACTAATTGATTTATCCATTCCGGTATTGCACCGACTTTTGCAGGTAGATTTAACCGCCATTGATTTAATAGATTTTGTTCATAATTATAACGTTGATTTAAGGCTATTTCCCCATGCAAATCAGGTCGGGTTTCTGTACTAGCCACAAAGGTTAGAGAATTTCCGGGTTGAATGGTTGCCTCAAAAATTACCGCCAGTAAATTATCTTCTAATTCTTCTAAACCTCTTTCTTTTTCTGCTGCTAACTCAAAATTATAGCACCATTCATTAATAATTGAGAATTGGTTTTTATCAGTTAATAAATAAAAAGGTATAGCACCAGGAAAAGCAGTTATACACACCCCATTTTCGACGGCATCAATATTCATTCGCCAACTTCCGGCATGAGTCCGGCTGTGATAGTTGCGATAATTTACAAAGGCTTTAATAGATAAATTAACTGGTTTATTACCGCGTTTTAGTTGATAGTAAATATAAGTAGTATTTGCTTCTGGCTGCATCCAAATTCTTTTTTGTAAAATAGCATCCCCAAAAGCATAATCCCAGACGGGAATTGTTCCTTCCAAATGAAAACTTTCAATATATTTATAACCTTGAGGTTCTACAAATCCATTAGCCCAACAATTAGCGAAAAGGGGATAAATCTGATTATCATAATGGGCTGTTTCATCTAATTTTGTGAGTAGTAAAGTTTGGGAAAGTGGAGGGTTTAAAGCTGCAACAAGTAAACCATGATAACACCTTGTCACCATCCCGGCTACTGTCCCAGAAGCATAACTACCCATGCCATTGGTAACTAACCATTCTCTCGTTGCTGCTGTCTCCAAATTACCACAAATTTCTCGCCCAAAATCAACAATCATATTTTCCTTTTACTCTAACATCCAAGAGATAAATTCTGGACTGAAACCAGAAGAAGATAAACTATTAAATTCTTCATGTCCACGCTTATCTAAGATATTAATTACTTCTTTAGCAATTTGTTTAGCAGCCTGGTTATTACTTTCCATCGCTTGAATTAAAATAACTTGAGTTGCATCATGCCAGCTAAATATACTCCAACTTTTATGATCATTTTCAATCATTAATTTTAGACATTCAACTGCTGATTTAGGTATTGTGACAGCCATTTGTGCTAATTTTTCTATGACCAAAAAATCAGGATTGACATGATGAACTAATTCTAAAACTTGTTGTAGTTGTACTACTGTCCAAGATTGATCAAATTTACCAGAACTAAACCACCAACCAAAGGTAGCTAGTTCTGAAGAGTATAAACTTGGTTGTTGACTGTTACGTGCTGTAGCGATACGCTTTTCCCACAGTAATTGTAATCGTTTGAGGATAGATGGTGCGATCGCCTCTTGGGTATTATGTAAACTCCTTCCTATCACCTCTAGCGCATAACCTCTTAAACTATCAGGCGCTAACGCAAAAAACTGTGTGAGTAAACCCTCTGGCTGTTCTAAATCTAGTTTTCCATGCCAGTATAAACTCATTAAATGCTGGCATAAACCTTGTTCTGACTGCGTATATTTTGATTTCTCTCTTACTTCCGGTTTCAGTTGTTGTATTGCATAATGATATTCTTCCTTCAGCAACTCAAAAGCCTGTTCATTCACACGCGCAGAAGTAACATAACTTTCCCAAGCTACTAAACGTAATTTCTTGTATTTTGGTTCTGAAGGAAAAATCTTACTGACATTTTCGGCCGTCCATTGGTAATCTAAGATAGCTAACCAAGGAAACCATTGACCATAAACCGAGTGTATCCCTACAGATGAATGTGTTTCTATCTGCAAGTTTTTATCTAAAATCTGTAAAACTTCTGGTATTACTGCTAAACCAAGTTGGAGTTTTTCTAATCCTTCAGGCGTTTGTTGTAAGTGGCGGTTTATCCATAAAGCATAACGCATAACGGTGTGCATTGTCTCAATCCGCACTGCATCAATTAATAATTCACGGGTGTCATGTTCACCTGGATAACCACAATCATTTGTAGGAGTAATAAAATCAGGAACTTCAGTTAAAGGGCGAATAATCTGCCAAACTTCTGTACATAATAACGGTGAAATCTCTAACTCTTCTACTGTTAATCCAATTGTCAGTAAATTTATCACTTCTTGAACCAATTCTTGCCAATCTTTATTAATTTGATATTTGAGAATTTGTTGATATTCTTTTGTGAGATTCTGACAAAGATTAAGCACCTCTAACCAAGCAAATTCTTTTACCGCGCTCGTTTGCCTTTGTTGATTATTCATTCCTTGGTGCAATCCTCTCAGCAAATTTAATAAATATCTGGGATGCAATTTCTGAAATTGAACCGCAGCTTGAGCATACTGTTGAGGATTTTTTTCTGCCACTCTACTCAAAGCTAATTCTAAACTCTGTAATGAAGATTTTGTCCAATCATTATACCTGGGTTCTCTTGAGCGTAAATAGGAAATTAATTCTTCAACGTTCAAGAAACCTAATTTTTCTAAATCTCCAACACAAATTTCTGAAAATTCATTATTACTAAAATTATTCACTTTCTTTTGATGACGGGAAATTAATGGTCTTTTACCATTAATTTGGTAAGCTTGAAAATATGTATTTGTATTTGTTTGGTTCAAATTCGCTTCTTTTTTCATAGAATTCACCACTATATAGATTTATCTCATAAATTCAACAAACTCTTAAATCAAGACTTTTTAATTAATCACAACTTTCATCAGGGTAAAAAGGATGGAAATGAAATACATACCGCTATAATTTTGATTAATTAAATACTTAATTATATGGTTATATATACATTTTATTAAATATTTAATAAATTCATTGTTCGATGTTGTTCACCTCACAACTTTAGTTTGCTAGTTGGCATTTAGTTTTGATGACACTGTTTGTATCTATCATCTTTTATGTTTCATTTAATGAAACATAAAATTAGAACTCAAAATTATGCCAAGATTATGAGAAACTTGTTTTCCTATCTGGCAAATAGTATGTTTTTATTTAATTGTTTTACCCCCAAAATAATAATCTAACACTGATTGTACTATTTTAACCCAGTCATAACCTTTATTTACCCAATTCTTCATAAAATCTTTACTTAACAAAACTCAAAATTAAAATTTTGTATAATAAAATATACACTTATAGGAATTGTACTGCTGTAATCAGGATAATCTTAATAAATTTTTAAGATAGAGAGTATAATCACATATAATAAATTTGATTTTTGTAAAATTGGATAAAGCAAAAAAACTTTTTACTCCTAATCATAGATTAAACCTGAACATCATACATCTATTTATAGATAGTTGCAGTATTTACAAAGTGCATCCCAGAAAACAGGAAGGTTGAAACTCCTTTAATAAGTAGTTTTGTAAAATTAAATTCCTATGTGGAGACAGGGAACACTGCGACTGCACCCAGTGCTGTGCATAGGAAGAATTTGTGTAATTTATTCAGACTGATCAGTTATATGGCTTTATTATTAACGTGTATACTTCATTTAACTACAATTTGCTGTATAAACCTTTTTTCCCTTTCCCCAATTTTCTTGAAATAAGCTAATATAATTTTCACTTGCATAATTATGGTGATTCATAAGAATTTCTACTCTTGCAATGAGCAAATTAAAAGTTTAATAGCTTAGTTAACAAATAAAATACAAGCACTATATCTAGAGTTATTTTAGTTAATAATTCAATTCTCTTAAAGTTACATATCAAATGTGAGTTGTAGGGATAATTAATAAACTATTTCTATGCTCAAGCACTAATTTTATTCATCTGTGCATAATTTCTACTTGTTTTTAAGCAACACCAAAAGAAAAAGAAATAATATAGGATTACTATTTGATTTTTGAACAAAATTAAGTATTCTGGGGTGCGTTAGTAACGCACCACTATCAAGAGACTGGTGCATTATGCTATCACTAACACACCCTACGTATCTTTTCAAAAATCAAATGGGATTTCTATATATACATTAAAGTTTTAGATATCCGTTGCCCTAAATTGTCTTAAAACAGTAAATGTTTATACTGTTTAAGAAAGCTTAATTATATAATTTTTTTAATCATAAAACACATACTAACTAGCATTAGGTATTACAGGAGCTTGTTCAAATACTTTTACTTAAACATTTATGTGTAATCATTTACTTATCCATGGTAAGTATATTTATGGTAATTGTGGATAGAAAACAAGCTACGTAAAGAAATGTAACATTGAACAGCAAAAAGAATTAAAATATTTTAACATTTCTAATAGAGGTAGCAGATTTGGCTTAAGAAATTCTAAGCTACTTATCTATTTAACTATGGTTATTTCGTTCTAGACATAACCCACCTTGATAATGAATGATTCTTTTGGCGAAATAATTAGGAGCATCACCCTCCATTATTCATCAGCCTTGATTTTCTTATTTTGATTGTGTTAAAACACAATTTAGCTATTAGCCCATACGTGCAGCTTTGTCATAGGTTAATTTATTTCAAGGTTAGTTAACAACACAAAACCAAGGATTTCAAGGATTTCAAGGTGAGGGGTGAAACCATTCATCATTGACTGACAGAATCATTTATTCTGAGGCAGGCTAAATAAGAATGAAATAAACCTGTTTGTTTAGTAACTTAAATGCAAAAGCTCAGTCTATTTTTGTTACTTCAATATATTGAGAAAAATTCAGTGTAAATAAACAGAGGTATATTATGTATGGATTAGTAAATAAAGCAATTCAAGAGATGGTTTGTAGCCATTTTAGTGAAGAAACTTGGCAAGAAATTAAGCAAAAAGCAGAAATAGATGTTGACATTTTTCTTAGTATGGAAGGCTATCCTGATGATGTGACTCATAGATTAGTTAAAGCTGCTAGTATAGTTTTGGGTTTATCTTCTGCTGAAATTATGCAAGCTTTTGGCGAATATTGGGTTAAGTACACCGCTCAAGAAGGTTATGGTGAAATGATGGATATGAGTGGGGATACATTGCCAGAATTTCTAGAAAACCTTGATACTCTTCATGCACGGGTAGGAATTAGTTTTCCACATCTTCAACCACCATCATTTGAGTGTAGTGAAATGGAAGAAGATTCTCTAAAGTTACATTACCACTCTACTAGAGAAGGATTAAGCCCAATGGTAATGGGACTAGTTAAAGGGTTAGGAACAAGATTTGATACAGAAGTAAATATAATTCAAACTCAGAGCCGAGACAATGGTGCTGATTATGATGAGTTTTTAGTGCAATATAAACCTAATTAACAACTGTATGCAGCCTCCTCACCTCAGTCTTTCACCAGAATTATTTGTTAAAGCATTTCCATTTCATTTTGTACTTAACCGGAACTGTGAAATTCTTCAAATAGGTGAAACTTTGTGGCGCATAAATCCTAAACTTGTAGGTAGCCAATTTGAAGATCACTTTCAGATTAATCGCCCTAAAATTTCTGTAAACTTTGATACTATTCACAAAAATTGCCGTTCTTTATTTATACTCGAATTTTTGTCGAATCGTATGCAGATGAAAGGACAAATCATGTACCAACAGGAGCAAGACATAATCTTTTTCTTAGGCTCACCTTGGATTACTGATATTGCTAATCTTACTCCTTTAGGATTAAAGATGAAAGACTTTGCTCTTCATGATCAAACTGCTGATTTTCTCTTTCTGTTGCAATCTCAAAGCACTGCTTTAGCTGATACTAAAAAATTAACAGAAGAACTGAAACAGCAAAAAATTCAATTACAAAATACATTAAATCTGAAAGAAGAATTAGCTAAAATAGCGGAAGCTCAAGCTCAACAATTGAAAAAATCATTACGAGAATTAAAGCAAACTCAATCTCAATTAATTCAGGCTGAAAAAATGTCAAGCTTAGGTATGTTGGTTGCTGGTGTTGCCCATGAAATTAATAATCCTGTTAACTTTATTTATGGTAACGTAACTCATGCAGAAAAATATAGTCATGATTTGCTAAAACTTATAGAGTTGTATCAAACATTTTATCCTGAACCGGTGCTGGAAATTGAAAATTTAATTACAGAAATAGATTTAGAATTTTTAGCAGAAGATTTACCCAAAATTTTATCTTCTATGAAATTTGGAGCAGAGCGAATTTCTGAGATTGTTTTATCTTTAAGAAACTTCTCTCGTCTCGATGAATCAGAAATGAAAGAAGTTGATATTCATGAAGGAATTGATAGCACTTTATTGATTTTAAGTAATCACTTTAAAGTAAATGACTATCAATCAAAAGTTGAATTAATTAGAAATTATGGTAATCTACCTTTTGTTGAGTGCTATCCCGGAAAGCTTAATCAAGTATTCATGAATATCATCAGTAATGCTATTGATGCCTTAAATAGTGCCAAGAAAGAATTATGTTATTTAAATTCTACTAGTTATTCTCATAAAATTGTAATTACCACTGAATTAGGCAAATGTAATTCTGTTATTATTAAGATTGCTGATAATGGTGTAGGTATGCCAGCAGAGGTTATAAAACAAATTTTTGACCCGTTTTTCACTACTAAACCTGTAGGTAAGGGTACAGGTTTGGGTTTATCAATTAGTTATCAAATTATCGTGGAACAACACAAGGGAAAAATTGAATGTTTTTCAGAAGTAGGTAGAGGAACTGAGTTCGTAATTGAAATACCAATTTCGCTGAAAAATTCTCTATATCAACGTGCTTGGTAAAATATAATTGGTAAAATATAATTGGATCAGTTTGTAAAACTATTGATTAATTATTGTAAATTTAAGTTTTAAATTTAAACAATAGTACATTTATTCATGGAAAGAATGGCTTTATTTGCTCTTCTATTGACACAAATTTGGTGAATATGAATAATTATAACACTGTTTACGAATGTTACACTGATTGTTGTAACCTTGGCAGCATTAACTTTTCAGTGCTTATATGAGGTTCTACCGTTCCCCTTATGGTATTTACAGCAGCAAAAGCTCTAAAAACCTTGCACCGTCTGGATTACAGGTTCTAATACCTTCATAAAAACAATTTCAATAATTTTTTGGCTCAAACCCAAGCATAGTAAGGGTTATACCTGTAAAAACCTAAAAAACTAACATAAAGGGAGCGGTAGAGCCTTATATGACCATCAAACAAAAAGACCAAAAAAAGCTTACTGGGTGCAAAATATTAATCAGGTTATATTCACTGTGAGGAAACTCCTCAACCGAGTTCAACCTATACAGTAGCTATATTATGTAAATAGTGTATTACAAGCAACATATCTGATAGTAAAATTGTGAATCTTCGTTATCTCATACCCATCTTTGATAACTCTGTTTCTACATGGTCTCTAGAAGCGAGATTATTACGCTGGTTAACCTTTACTTGGCTATTTGTCGGCTTAGTAATTTTGTTTTCCGCATCCTATCCTGTAGCTGATGTGCAGCATAATGACGGATTATATTACTTTAAACGTCAAGTCCTCTGGGTATTTGCTGCCCTGATTATCTTCAATATTATTGTTCACCTACCCTTAAAAAAGATGTTAGGGGTAACACACTGGTTTTTGATGCTATTTTTAGCCTTGATTTTTGTTACCATCATTCCGGGAGTGGGTAAAACAGTATTGGGTGCTGCACGTTGGATAGCGATTGGCCCTATTCCCCTCCAACCCTCAGAATTAATTAAACCCTTTTTAGTCTTGCAAAGTGCCCGGCTATTTGGTCAATGGGAAAAATTAAGCTGGGGGATTCGTATATCTTGGTTAGTAGTATTCTGCTTAGTCCTATTAGGAATTTTGGCACAACCTAACCTGAGTACAACCGCCCTCTGTGGGATAACAATTTGGTTAATAGCCCTAGCAGCTGGTTTACCCTACAAATATTTAGGGGGAACAGCCGTTAGTGGAGTGCTGTTAGCTTTGTTAAGTATCAGCCTCCGAGAATATCAACGTCGTCGGGTAATGTCATTTCTCAACCCTTGGGCAGACCCCACAGGAGATGGTTATCAATTAATACAAAGCTTGTTAGCAGTGGGTTCTGGTGGGACTTGGGGGGCTGGTTTTGGACTTTCACAACAAAAACTATTTTATTTACCCATCCAAGACACCGATTTTATTTTTGCTGTTTTTGCAGAGGAATTTGGTTTTGCTGGTAGCCTGGTGATGCTATCACTTCTAGGTATATTTGCCACTTTTGGATTAGTCATAGCTTTAAAAGCCAAAAATTCCGTGCATCGTCTAGTAGCTATAGGTGTAACCATTGTCATGGTAGGACAATCATTTTTACATATTGGTGTGGCTACTGGTGCACTTCCTACCACTGGCTTACCTTTACCCATGTTTAGCTATGGTGGCAACTCAATGATTTCTAGTTTAATTGCATCTGCTTTATTAATTCGCGTAGCTAGAGAAAGTAGTGAAGCGGAAGTTGTACCTTTACATAGTAATCCACCAGAAACTAGACGCAGAAGAAGAAGGTAAATATTTACAGCAGGGAACTCTTAACACTTCGACTGCGCTCAGTGCGGTGCAGGGTTGAAAGTTTCTTTATACAAGGGTTTGTTCTAAGAACAGACCAAAAAATAAAGATCCCATTTCGTAGGGTGCGTTAACGTAGTGTAACGCACCATCCCATGAAAATAGAGGCTAAAGGTGTCGTACTCTCTGTCCTAACACACCCTATAATAAAAAGATAAGTAATTAGGCAGAATTAATTACACAACTTATTTCCCTGTTCCCTGTTCCCTTGCTTTACGTAGGAAATTAATTTTGCACAACTGCTTATTTCTTTAATTGGAACTCTCTAAAAATTTGTACCTCATTTGCCTGAAACGGGCTGTAGTTGGGTGTGGGGGGTCTTATCACTAGAAATTAGATGTTTACAGACAAAAAAAGAGGTCTAAAAAGACCTCAATTCACTTCTGATAAAAATTTAAAAATTATAGTAATTAAGCTAAACCAGTATTCATACCTTGCTTACCGGTGGCTAATTCAACTTTAACAATTTTACCGCCCATTTTTTGAATGCGTTGCTGTTCACGAAACCAGTTCTCATAAGGAACTAGCTTTGTAAAATAGGTGTTTTGTAATTCGCGTTGGGTGCGAATTCTGGTTTGGCTGGGAACGCAAGCAGTAATTTTAAACAAACGGGACATAGGAAGCTCCTGTAACGAGAGAAAACTTTTTTATTTCAAAATTTGGAGAGCAAATTTTAATTATTTTTTCTCAAAGCCTGGAAATCAAGCATCAATACTAGATCGCTAATACTCATTATTAGTAAGCAGTAGAACGCCCTAGCACTCACATTTGATTTCCAGACCTTTCTCAAGCTGCACTTAAATCATTAAGTGCTAACCTACTCTTAGCTTAAGCCAGAGGAGATGTAGTCGAAGTAAACACCCATTTCTTTACCAGCATCGGGGCCTACTAAGCTTGCGGTTACTTCTTTCATCGCTTGGATAGCTTGAACGGTAGCGCCGATGGGTACACCCAAGGAGTTGTAGGTTTCTTTCAAACCGTTGAGTACGCGCTCATCCAAAATGGAAGGATCGCCAGCTAACATTGCGTAGGTAGAATAACGCAAGTAGTAGTCTAAGTCACGGATACAAGCAGCGTAACGACGAGTGGTGTACATATTACCACCGGGACGGGTGATATCAGAGTACAACAAAGATTTAGCTACTGCTTCTTTAACAATAGCAGCTGCATTAGCACTGATGGTTGTAGCTGCACGAACGCGCAGTTCACCGGTAGAGAAATAGCCTTTGAGTTTTTCTAAAGCAGCTGTGTCGAGGTATTTACCTTGAACGTCTGAGGAGTTAATGACTGCGGTAATTGCGTCTTGCATCTTGTTATTTCCTTATTTCCAGTTATGGCAATATTTTCAGTTTCGTGTTGTAGAAACAGCCTACTGCATTGCACCAACTACGTAATCGAAGTAAGCGCCAGCTTCAGCAGAATCTTCAGCAGACAACAGAGTAGAAGCAACGCTCTTCATTGCAGAAATGCCAGCAGCTACAGCTTCGATGGGAGTACCTAAAGACTTGTACATCTCACGTACGCCAACGATACCGATTTCTTCGATGGGGGTTACATCACCAGCAACGATACCGTAGGTAACTAGACGCAAGTAGTAGTCTAAGTCGCGTAAGCAGGTAGCGGTCATTTCTTGGCCGTAAGCATTACCACCGGGAGAAACAACGTCAGGACGTTTTTGGAATAATTGGTCGCCAGCTTGTTTAACAATACGCTCACGGTTGTCGGTTAAAACTTGAGCGATACGGAGGCGTTGAGCGCCACCAGAAACAAAGCTCTTGATGCGGTCTAATTCGCCGGGGCTGAGGTAGCGAGCTTCTGCATCAGCATTCACGATGGACTTCGTGACGATACTCATTAATGGATTCCTCCAAGACTAGTAAAACCAGGTTTTTATTTAACTGGTGTGACTTTGATGGGTTGATGGTAGCTTTGTGGTTTGTAAATTGCTGGTTTACTTAACCTTACGCAACTTCACAAGGTTTTAAACTCTGCTACCTTCCGCAAATTATTTTCCGGCATTATGTTGAGCATTTATGACTGCTCTTAATACTTTGTAACATTATTTTTCAGATTTACTATTTTTCGGGCAATCTGAGAGCAATATTACGCAACATTACCGGGATATGCACAGTCAAGGGTCAAAAGTCAAGAGTTTGTAACAACTAAATGACTAATGACCAATGACCTCGAAATAAAGTTTAGTTGCTTGACCGACCGGTTAACAGGGAGGGTGACAAGCTAGACCAAGACTGTTTAACTAAGTCAGCTGCTGCCTGAACACTACCCAGGTAGTTACCGGCGGGTAAAGATGGGAAGCGGGGATAAGGTACAACATCTTCACCAAAGTAACGGCTGTATTCAGCTGAGTTAACCATTGTTTCCACAGCCGCACGTAAACCACTATCAGCCAATATTTTGTTATATTGACGGATTTCCCCTTGGGTAGCTGGTGCACGCCCCAACAAGTGACGGAAGAGGAACTCAATCACTTTGGTGTTGGGGTAGGGGGTATAGAAGCGTTTGCGGTAAATTTCTGAACTAGCTAGTTCACGTACAAACTCCCGCACAGAAATTTCTCCGTTCCGCAATTTACTGTCTAAATCTGAGCGGCGGAAATAACCAGGAATTTGGCCGCTAAATACATCCATCACTTGACAGTAAATAGCATCAATTACCTGATTCTTTTCTGCTTGGTTTGTGCCAAGGGTAAAGCGGAAAATCCGGGCGGGTTTGCGGCGAGTTGTACCCACACCAACCTCTACAGACTGACCACGGCCATCATTAAAAGAGCGTCCCAATTCAATGAACAAGGGTTTTGTCTTGTCCATTTGTCGAGCTTGAGCAGCCAAAGAAGCGATCGCCTTCGCTAAAATTGGCGTATTCTCAGACTTAATCCGGGTCTTCACCGGTTTAAAGCTCGGTACAACCACATCATCATTTTGCTTAGTCAGTTGGTTATACAGCTTCTGAGTATTGGGGAAGTTAGCAGCCGGTAAAGTCGGGAAACGACGATAAGGAACAGTATCTTCACCAAAAGCTTGGCTATACTCCTCACTATTTACCAAAGCATAAATAAAGGCGCGAATCCCTTGAGTAGCCAGAATTTGGTTATATTTACGAATTTCCGCTTGATCAACAGGAGCACGGCCTAAGAAATGCTTAGTACCCAACTCAATTACCTTAGTATTGGGATAAGGTGTATAAAACTCTTTCAGGTAGAGATTAGAATAACCCAAACCCTCAATAAATTCCTTAACGTTAATTTCCCCATTGCTCAACTTACTTTCTAAAGCAGTAAACTCATTTTGGGCAATGTAAGGTGCAATATCCCGTTCAAAAATCTGGCGATAAGCAGCACTAATCAAAGTTTGCACTGCTACCTTATCAGCTTTATCCGCAACCAGTTTGAAGACCTTGGTTTGTTCCCGTTGCTTAGTTACACCTTGGTTAATGCGGAATTGAATATCTGGTTCTGTGCGTTGTTCGCTCACAGTACCCAACTCGACAAAACGTGGTGTTACTTCCTTCTCAACTTTCGCGCCTACATCTTCACGAATGCTACCAACCCGCAGTTGACGCATAGCCACACCCGCAGGTGTCAGATAACGCTCATAAGGAACAGTATCTTCACCAAAGGCTTCACTGTATTCAGCAGTATCCAGAATAGCATCCACTACTGCATAAAGACCCTTCTTAGAAGCGATATCAAAGTAACGGTTGTTTTCCTCACGACCGTAAGTAGGACGACCTAACAAGCGACGGTGGATGTATTCAATCGCCTTACACACATATAACGGAGTCCAGTAGAGCTTACGGAATAAATCAGACTTAGCTAAAATCCGTACAAACTCCCGCACAGAAATTTCGCCGTTTTCCAGCTTAATTTCCGCCACCTTTAGCCGTTGACCTTCGTACACATCCCGACCGAACACTTGCAGGTAAGTAGCTCTAATTACCGCCTGGGTAGAACTTTCCGAGAACTTAACACTAACGCCTTTGGGCGCTTTCTTGCCAATAGTTCCAGGTAACTGATCTAACTTAAACACTTTGCGACCCAGAGAACCAGGAGCAACACCACGAGCTTTCGGGTTACTCAATTGGTTATTAATACCAGGGCCTTGGTGAATTAAGATCCGGCGAGTATCCTTACCAAAAGGTGCAGGGCTGCTGCTGGGGTTGCGAGTTTCTTTCGGGAAAATCGCTCCAAATTGAATTTCTAATGGGTCATTACCAGAACCGTAGGGATGCTGGTCAGGTAATGGTTGTTCGTAAGCCGCAAAAGTAGTAATAAATTGCGGTACTTTACGGAAAGGTGCGCTGTAGTTAAACAGGTCTTGTTGTGGTCCCCAGTTACGACACTCTTGGGCTTCTTGACCCAGACCCCGTAAATATGGAACTGTTTCTTCTCCAAAATAATCGCCGTATTCTTGAGAATCAACCAACGCATCTACTAAAGCAGCTAAACCACCGTTAGAAATAATCGCAAAATATTTTTGCACTTCCTCACGGCTGCTCGGTCCCCGTCCTAAAATGTGACGGAAAGCCAACTCAATTACACGGCTATTGATAAAAGGCTGATAAAACTGCTTTTGGTAAAGAGGAGACTTGGCTAAACGACGAATAAACTCCTTCATGGAGATATCGCCATTTTTCACCTTAGATTCCAAATCAGAAATAGACAAACTATAAGCGCGAGTAATATCACGCTCAAAAACTTGCCGATAAGCTGCTTTTACAACTTCATTCTTTTCACTAGCAGACAAACCGGGCTTCATCGCATACTTGGGTCGTCTTTCTGCCGCATTAAAGTAAATTTGAGGCAGTTGTAACCCTTGTTGGTCGCCAGAAGGACGCTGACGCAATTTATCGGATGGAGTAGGCGCTTTAAATTCTGCCAGCAATACATCCATGTACTGAGTAACAATCTCAGTTGCTTCAGCATCTTTACGGAAATAAGACAAAGAAGCCGCTTTAATTTCTTGTAAAGCCACTAAAGTTGCTTCACCAGAACAAGCATTTTCAATGATTTCCCGTAAACCACGGGTATTGACAGAAATAATATTTGGGTCGCCAGCAACGATCGCATAAGTAGCATAGCGCAAGAACCAGGATAAATCCCGTAAGCTCTTGGCCATGTTACTTGGACCATAACGCGCTACGTTGATCGGTCTAAAACCAGGAGGTGTGGGACCACCAGCAGAAGAGTTAAAGATAGAACGTAAGTTTTCAAAGAAACCGCCCCGGCTTTCTACGTAGGTGACAGTTCCTAACTTCATTCTCTCCTGCATATCCATATCACCAGCGCCAGCCATGGCCATTGCTGGTTCTTTGGGCTTTTCTAAGAAAGCCATCGGTGAACCACCCACGAAAATCCGGTTAGCCGCACGAGACACAATAATCTCGGAGTTTTCCGTGAGAATTTGAGCAATTTCTAGACGTTTTGCACCAGAGGCAAAATATCTAGATAATTCATTGAGTTCACCACTTCCCAAAAAACGATCCTGTTGTTCCGCTTGGGAAATAGTAGATACAGCTAGGGTTTGATATAGTTGCGGACGCGCAACTGAGCTTCCACCGCTTGCCTTAACACTCATTGGATTTGTAAAACTCCTATCTTTAAGTCGTGTGTTAAGTCTGGGTCTTTTTGAGCATTGACAGATTTTTAATTTTATGCGTAGGTATTAATGCCTGCAAAACTGCCAAAGAAATTAACCCAGTCAGTTTTTAGATTAGAACGTTTTGCGTTTACACTGTTCATTTATTAAGAAGTATGTACGTTCTGTAAACTCAATGTAGGAATTTGCAAAATTAACCACTAAATAACCTGAGAAAGAAGGTAAATTTTGTATCGGACTTCTTAACATTCCCGTGTTACGGGTAGTAAAAGTTATTTATCTCCCACTTTCGCTAGTTGACAAATTAACCATTACACCCTCTCAAGATTGTCCTGGCTAGTAAACACAGGTACACAATTACTCACATTGTAAACCGCAGCTAATTTAATATCAGGCTCAAATCCTAGAGCCATTAATTCTTTACCTAAACAATATTTATGTCAATTTGATCAGTAAATCTGCTTGCACACTCTAGAATACTGCTAAAAGCATTTTCGCTTCTGGTGATCAACTACCAGTTAAATAACTAAAAACCACCCCACCCCCAGGCAAATACTCAAAAGCAAGTTTAAGAGAATAATTAAACTATTTTTGATGGCAGAAATATGTTTTTTGGCATGATGCAACACTTGAATTATCTGATAAGGCATGGTTGAAAAAACCAGAAGATTGAACACTGAAGCCAACATTACCGTAGGTTTACTAGCATATCAAGTACCGAAATTTTTGGTTTCAACTACTATTAGCAATAGTTTTTGATTTGAAACTTAAACACATATCATCTTTAATGAATAGGGCTGATTCTATCAAAAGCATAGTAGTATTTCTGTCTTTGTAGAGAAATAAATGTTTGAGTCATCATTGTTATAGTAGATTTAAAGATATTTTTAATATTTTTGTAACAAGAATTGATGCTTGGAAAAATTTGATTAGTTGAATTGATTTGATGAGATAGATGGTAAAAATGAGTATTAACTAAGTTAAGAGTTGATTTAACTAGCAAATCTAATTATTGTTGACTATAGTACAGATGATAAATGATTGAGCATTGCTAATCAAGGTTAATGGTGAAATATGGATGTTATTACTACAGCTATTTTAACTTGCTTTTCTAATCTTGCAGTTAAAGACTGTTATCAAACTTTAATCAATGCTTTAAAGAAAAAATTGGGCGGACAAAGTGACCTGATCAGTGCAGTTAATGAATTAGAAAAGAAACCAAACTCTGAAAGTCGTAAAGCTACAGTCAAAGAAGAAGTAGAAAATGCTAAAGTTAATGATGACCTAGAGCTTGTGAAATTAGCTCAAGATTTACTGGCGCAAATCAAAGCACAACCCGGAGGACAACAATTAATCCATCAAACTGTTAGTCATGTCAAATATGCTGCAACTTCTGGTAGTGGTACAGCAAGCATTGGTAACATCACAGAGCAAGAAGCATCTAAAAATAAATAAAACTTTTATAGGTCAAGAAATGGGAGGCTGATGTGTCTGAGCCACTTGACATTAAGCAAACGGTGCAAGAAACAGAATATGCTGCTACCTCAGCATCTGGTGATGCCATTATTACTATCACTAATTACTATTATCGAGAGCAACCTCAAACAGTATATGCTGAGTCTGCTGATATTTCTGTGAATGAAAATCTCCCATGTCCTTATCGGGGTTTGTTTCATTTTGGCCCAGAGAATGCGGAATTTTTCTTTGGGCGTGATGTCTTTGTGCAAGAACTTTTAAAGTCCACTCAAACCCGTCGATTTATTCCCATACTGGGTGCATCAGGAAGCGGAAAATCTTCAGTAGTATTTGCAGGATTAGTACCCCATTTGCAAACACAAGGTCAGTGGAAATTTACTCATTTTCGTCCAGGTGCAGATCCTTTTCATGCACTTTCTTTAGCACTTGTTCCCCTTTATGCACCCCATTTGGATGTGACCGATCACATAATCCATGCCCGTAAATTAGCTAATCATTTTCGTGATGGTACTGTTCCCATTTCTGATATTTTTGCTCAGATTCAACACAATTACCCCAATTATCGAGTCTTGCTAATTGCCGATCAGTTTGAAGAATTATATACTTTGTGTGATGATGAAGTCATCCGCCGCAGTTTTCTGGATAAATTATTAACCAATTTTCAAACACCTACAAATAAATCTCCACCTCTAACTACATTAGTTGCAACGATACGGGCTGATTTTTTGGGGAATGCCCTTTCATATCGTCCATTTGCGGATATGTTGCAAAATGCTGATATCAAACTAGGAAGTATGAATCGAGAGGAACTTTCCCAGGTAATTGAAAAGCCTGCTGTTAAATTAGGGGTGAAGTTTGAAGCCGGACTAGTAGCACGTATTTTGAATGATGTTGAACACGAACCAGGAAATTTACCTTTACTAGAGTTTGCTTTAACATTGTTATGGGAACGGCGAACAGGTAAACAATTAACTCATGCAGATTATCAGGCTATTGGTGAAGTAAAGGGTGCTTTAGCTAGTCATGCCGATGAGAAGTATCAGCAAATTAGCTCTGAACAACAAGAACAGGTGCGGCGAATTTTTATTCAATTAGTTCATCCAGGTGAAGGTACAGAAGATACGCGGCGAGTAGCGACAAAATCAGAATTGGGTGAAGCAAAATGGTCTTTAGTGAAAATACTGGCTGATGCGCGATTGGTAGTCACAAGCCGAAATGCAGCAAATCAAGAAACGGTGGAAGTTGTTCATGAAGCTTTGATTCAAAACTGGAGTGAGCTGCGGCAGTGGATGTCAACAGACCGCCATTTCCGAGCTTGGCAAGACCGCTTACGGGCAGCTATGCACCAATGGAAAGAAGCAAACCAAGATGATGGGGCATTATTGCGTGGTGTGCCACTGGTGGAGGCAGAAAATTGGTTAAATAAGCGCTCAGAGGATTTAAGTCAAGGTGAGCAGGATTTTATTCAAACAAGTTTGGTGCTGCGGGATCAGGAGAAGAAAGAACGGGAACATAGACGGCGATCGCTTATGTCTGGGTTGATGGGTTTTTCTGCTGTGGCTTTAAGTCTAGCTGGGTTTGCAATGTGGCAATGGCAGCAATCGGAAATAGCTCAACTCAACACACTGATTCAATCAGCAAAATTGTTAATTACCTCGAATAAACAGTTGGATACTGTCACATCATCCTTAATTGCCTCGAATGAACAGTTGGATACTGTCACATCATCCTTAATTGCCTCCCATGAACAGTTAGAGGCAGTAGAAACAACTTTAACAGCAGCAAAGAAACTGAAATGGATGTTTTGGGGAGAAGCCAACAAACAAGATGAGATTTTAATTTTATTGCAACAAGCAATTTATCAAATTAGGGAGAAAAACCGCCTAGAGGGGCATACAAATTCCATCAATTCGGTCAGTTACAGTCAGGATGGAAAAATGCTGGCTTCTGCTAGTGCTGATAAAACTATTAAGCTCTGGGATGCCGCTACAGGTAAACTACTCAAAACTTTATCTGGGCATCAAGATATAATTTTTGGTGTTAGCTTCAGCCCCGATGGAAAAAGGTTAGCTTCTGCTAGTCGTGATCAAAGGGCTATTATTTGGGATGTTGCCACAGGTCAACCCCTCCACACCCTTTTTGGTCACAAAAATTATGTCAAGAACGTCGCTTTTAGTCCAGATGGGACAATGCTGGCTTCTGGTGGTAGTGATAACATGATCAAACTTTGGGATGTTGCTACAGGCCAACCCCTGAGAGATTTGTCTGGACATACAAAGACAATTAAAAGTCTGAGTTTCAGTCCAGATGGAAGGATGCTGGCTTCTGGTAGTAGCGATCGCAGTGTAAAACTTTGGAATGTTGCTACAGGTCAACTACTTCGCACTCTCTCTCACAGTGCTTCAGTCACTAGAGTTCGTTTCATCCAAGATGGCCAAAAGTTGGCTTCTGTTAGTACAGACAACACATTGAAATTATGGGATGTTGCTACAGGTACAATAGTCAAATCTTTTCCCATGCATCACAGTAGTTTAGAAGAGAATGATGTCGGTTTCAGTGAGGATATGAGAATACTGGCTTCTGCTAGTAAGGACAATACTATTAAAATTTGGGATATCACTAAAAAGCAACTATTATATACGCTTCCTGGCCATCCCAGTAAGGTTAATCAGGTCAGTTTCAGTCCAGATGGGAAAACCCTTGCTTCTGCTAGTGATGATCAAACCATCAAACTCTGGGATATCGCTACAGTTAAACCATTCAAAACTCTTACTGGCCATAATAAAGGTGTTTTTAGTGTCAGCTTCAGTCCAGATGGGAAAATACTGGCTTCTGGAAGTCGTCAAGGTGAAATCAGATTGTGGAATGTTACAACAGGTCAAGGACTAAATACTCTGACAGAGCATAAAGATACAGTTTTTAATGTCAATTTCAGTGCGGATGGGAAAATGCTGGCTTCTGCTAGTGCTGACAAAACTGTTAAACTTTGGGATACCAAAACAGGTAAACTACTCAAAACTCTTCCTGAGCAAAATGAATTTGTCAAGTTCGCCAATTTCAGTCGAGATGGAAAAATTGTAATTTCTGGCAGTAATGATCAAACTGTTAAACTTTGGGATACCAAGACAGGTCAACTAATTAAACCTCTTTCTGTCCTTAGTGGTAAGCTTTTGAGTATCAAGTTGAGTCCCGATAGAACCATCCTGGCTTGTGCTAGTGATGATAAAACCATCAGATTTTGGGATATTGCTACAGGTCAACAACTCCAACCCATTAAGGATAGCACAGGGATTGTTGATATTAGTTTTAGCCCAGATGGTAAAAAACTGGCTTCTAGTGGAGAAGAGGATGAAGGCAAAACCATCAAACTCTGGGATATTGCTACGGGCAAACAACTAAAAACCTTGAAGTCCCATAGTGCTATGGTGTACAAGATCAGTTTTAATCCTCAAAATGGGAACGAGTTAGCTTCTACTAGTGATGACAAAACTATTAAACTTTGGGATGTTTCTACAGGGAGAGAACTTGCAACCCTGGCGGAACATAGCAATAGAGTTCGGAATGTTAGTTTTAGTCCAGATGGCAACACTCTGGCTTCGGCTAGTGAGGATGGAACTATAATTTTGTGGGATTTGACTAATGATGTGTGGTATTTGGATTTTAATCACCTAATGAGGCGTAATTGCGATCGCGTGCGTGGTTATTTACAGAATAATCCCAATGTCAGCCAGCAAAACAGACATTTATGCGATCAGATTCCCACTGAGTGAGGTATAAATGTAGAAATACTCTTTATTTTTTCATGTTTAATGCTACTTCTTTAGTTTTGAGTTTATTTAAAAGGCTTTCTTCCAAAAGATGATAGAGAAAATGAGGAGTTTGCGAATTAATTGAATGCAGTAAATTTGGCTCTTCCGTTCTTGATTATGCCAAATTAACTATTAAACTCCCATGCTATTGACATAACCAGATTTTCCTTACAAACACTCTAAAATTCTCTTTTACTTTCCTGTCTTTAGGAAAATGATTATAGCAATACCGTCCAATTATACCGATATCATAGCACAAAAAATAGATGTGTCAATATCAATGGCTGAAATCACCAAAGTTCGTTAAATTATTGAGAATAACTGTCAGGTATATTGAGAATAGACCCATGCTTGTTGCGAAACTCTTGACAAAAATGTTTTTTGGCAAAATTGAGATTGGAATAACTTATAAATAGGGAACGGGTAACAGGAAGGTTTAAACTTCTTTGGTGGTTTGAGATGGTTTGAAGTAGAGTCTCAATGTAGGTATTCCTATTCGGAAACTAGGTTAGTTAGATTCTTTGCCAGGAAAGTTGTTTTAGGGTGTTGTCCCAATGCCAGCGTAAGAGGTTGGCGGGTTGTTTGGGGGATAATTTGGGGAGGTTGATGGCTTGTCTGGGTGCGTTGGTGGCGAGTTTAATGGCGGTTTCGATGTCGCAAATTTCCCACTGTGCCAAGTTCTGTACTCCGACTAAAAGCGGTAGGGTTGTTCCTGATAATGTGCCGTCTGGTAATCTGGCTGTACCGTTTTTTACTTCTATTTGCCTACTGTCCCAAGGATAAACACCATCGGGTAAACCTAAAGGTGCAAGGGCATCACTCACCAAGAATAAACCTTGACTGGCACGAATAAGAATTTTTAACATTGTGGTGGAGACGTGTTGACCGTCTGCTATAAAGCCAGACATAACGTTTGGATGGGTGATTGCTGCACCTAATAACCCTGGTTCGCGGTGGTGTAATGGTGGCATGGCGTTAAAAGCATGAGTTACCATAGTTGCACCTTGGTTAAATGCCTGTTGTGCTTGGCTTGCGGTGGCTTGGGAATGTCCTAAACTGACGGTAATTCCTAATGAACGCAAATAAGGGATAACTTCACCGGTGGGATCTAGTTCTGGTGCAAGGGTGATGATTTTCACGATTGAGGCATAGTCGCCTAATACCCGTTTGACTTGTTCAATGGTGAGGGGAAGCAGATATTCGGGAGGATGAGCGCCTCTTTTTTCGTAGTTGAGAAAGGGTCCTTCGAGATGAACGCCAAGAATTTGGGCTGATTTTTCCTGGTTTTGGGAAATATAGTCGGCGATAATGGAGAGCGATCGCTGTATATTCTCGATAGAAGTTGTAACTATGGTGGGTAAATAGCCATCAACACCCACATTCCACAAATATTCAGAGATTTTTGGCAGCATTTTGGCGTTTTCCTGGTTTAATTCAGGAAATGCTAAACCTAAACCCCCATTAATCTGTAAATCTACACCACCCAAAGAAACCCAATCTCCACCAACATCTAAAATCTGTACATCAGGTTGGGGGATTTGTTCTAAAACTGCATTCATGGGAATAATGGCTTCTATTATCCCTTGATGGATTAACAGCTTTTGTAACCCTTGATAACCAGGTACTCGCGCATTGATAATATCAAAGTTTGTCAAAACAGGATTTTTAGTGGCTGTGGTCATAGATAATTGTAAAGATGAATTTTGAATACTTTTAATTATGAGTCCGCAAGTTGGTATTATAATGGGTAGCGATTCAGATTTGCCCACCATGAAAGAGGCGATCGCAGTTTGTGAAGAATTTGGTATTACTCATGAAGTAGCGATCGTTTCTGCTCACCGTACCCCGGAAAGAATGGTACAATATGCCCAACAAGCCCACCAACGAGGTATCAAAGTCATCATCGCTGGTGCTGGTGGTGCTGCTCATCTTCCCGGCATGGTCGCATCTTTAACACCCTTACCTGTAATTGGCGTTCCCGTCGCTACTCGCAATCTACAAGGTGTAGATTCTCTCTATTCTATCGTCCAAATGCCTGCCGGAATCCCTGTAGCTACTGTAGCCATTGGTAATGCTAAAAACGCCGGACTATTAGCAGTACAAATTCTCGCCACACATCACCCGGAATTACTCGCAAAAGTCCAAGCCTACCGCCAAAGTTTAGCAGATATGGTGATGACCAAACAAGCCAAATTAGAAGAAATTGGCTATCAACGTTATTTAGAAGGTTAAAGGAAAATACAGGGACAGGGAAAAATCATTAACTTCCCGATTCCCAGTTCCTTGATCATTCTTCTTCCTCTTCCTCTTCTACTGCTGGTGTACTGCTAATACCTGCGGTGGCTCGTTCCCGTGTTAAACTATCAATAGCATCACCTAAAGCTGTAGTTAAACTTTTGCGGGTTTGGGCATGGTTTTCCTGTTCTACCTTCAAAGATTGTAACAGGCGATCGCGTTCCTTGATCACTGCCGTCAATTTACCCCGTAATTCCTCCACGGTCGTATATTTAGCAATTTCCGCTTCAATCGCTGTCATGTCAGTCTCTACCCCAGGTTCTAAATTCAGAACTTGAGGAGGTTCTACTTTAGCCGCACTTTTATATAAATCCGCATCATTGCGCCTTTGTTCTGCTTCTGTATTATATAGTTGTCGCCATTTTTGCGAACTTTCCCAGGCTTCGTCCCGTTCCCGTTGCAGTTGTGCGATCTGTTGTTTTAAGGCTTTAATTTCCGCTAACCACTGCTGTGTTAATTGACCTGTTCTATCAATGCTTTCCGTCATTACTTTTGAGTTAGGGGTAGTAAGTGATAATATATAGCACAATTTAGGTTCTGTTGTAAATATTACAGTAAAATGTAATTTTCACGAAAAGCCTGATACAAATTATTGTGTTTTTACAGCAGGGAACAGGGAACAGGGAACAGGGAACAGGGAACAGGGCTGAAAGCCTTTTTGTATAAGGGTTTGTTCCAAAAATTTGTACCTTATTTACCTGAAACGGGCTGTAATTCTTTCCCCCTGCTACCTGACTTGTATTAACCTTAAAGTGAAATGCTATTACCCCCAGCCTTTAAAATTTGTTCCGCACTCAAAATTAATTCTGAAAACACACGAGAAATAATCTTTTGTTCACCTGTAAAAACCGTTTCTAAAAACTTCCCATTATCCCATAATAAAATTGTCACTTTATTTTCCAAAGGGTCAACAATCCAATATTCAGTAATACCTAAATCAGCATATTCAATCAATTTTGTTTCATAATCTCGTGTTACCGATTCAGCACTAACAACCTCAACAACTAACACTGGTGGAACTTCTAAAACTGCCGATTTTCCCTGAATTGATTGTCTTTGTTCTTCAGTCATTACCACCAAATCAGGAAGGCGTGATTTATTAGTTTTTGTCCTCACTCCAGTACCACTAGGACGAACTTGTAAATTTTGCCCTAAACGTTGAATTTCTAAATAAAATTTAATTAATAAAAATGTGATAATTGCTTCGTGCAAATCTGCGGCTGGAGGCATTTCTAACAGTTTTCCATTTTCAAGTTCATAACGTTTTTCTGTGCCATCATTATAAATTAAATATTCCTCAAAACTGAAAAGACATTCTACAGGTTTAATAGTCATATCCTCCCGCCTTTTACTAAAATATTTTGGGGATAGAGCATCTTTATTATTACATACAGCAGGGAACAGGGAACAGGGAACACTTCGACTGCGCTCAGTGCGGTGCAGGGTTGAAAGTCTTTTTGTATAAGGGTTTGTTCCAAAAATTTGTACCTCATTTACCTGAAACGGGCTGTATAAATTTAACTAAACAAAACGGACATGTTACAGTTAAATTATACTTTTAATTAAAATACTATTATCCCCTACCTCCTGCCTCCTGCCCTCTGCCCCCTGCCTCCTAAATCATGGCCAGTAAAAATTTTATCCGCTTTTTCCGTCATCTGAACTGGCAGACACTGAAACAAACCTTTACAAAAACCATTGAAAACCGACTGTTAGGACTAGCCGCAGAAATAGCTTTTCAGGCAATGTTATCCCTTTTCCCGGCTATTCTGGCTTTATTTACAGCCATCGGTTTATATGCTGAAGCCTTACAAGATACATTTAACCAACTAGCCATTCAGTTAAGTCGAGTTATTCCGCATGATGCTTGGAAATTAATTCAGGAGTTCGCTACCCAGGAAATCGCCAACTCTAAAAATAGTAGTTTATTTTCCCTTAGTTTTGCGATCGCCCTTTGGACTGCTTCCGGCGCTATCAGCACTACCATGATGGCACTCGATATAATTCAGCAAATACCACCAAATAAACGCCGTACTTTTTGGCAAGCTAAATTAATTTCCCTGTCCTTAACAATTGGTCACATTTTCCTATTAATTCTAGCTTCCTTTCTCGTGTTTATTAGTGATTCACTTCTAAGCAGAATAGTCCAAGATCGATCCTCTTTATTATTTTTATTACACATCTGGCAGTTGTTACAGTGGCCTGTGGCTTTGGGTATCATTGTTGGTGCATTTAGTTTTATTTATCTGTGTGGTCCCAGCATTTGGAAATCTGGTACACCATTATTACCAGGAGCATTTTTAGCAGCGATTTTCTGGGCTATCCTCTCCGCTTTATTCCGTCTATATGTGACTAATTTCGGTAATTATAATAAAGTTTATGGCACAGTAGGCACTTTTATTGTCTTAATGTTATGGTTATGGATTACTGCCTTTGTCCTTCTGGGAGGGTATCAATTAAATGTAACAATTGGTAAAGATATGCAGCTTAAAGATAAAAAGTCGTCTCGAAAAACCATAATAAAATCTAGTGGCAGAAAGCAGCAGGAAGGAGAACTTTAGATTTTAGATTTTCGATTTATCATCTCTCCCTATCCCTCTCCCCTTTCCCACAATTGAATTTTACTGTTTGTAATTAATCTTATGTCTAATTCTCGTGAACCATTTATCTTAAATACAGATGCTTTTGCACCTAAACTCAAGCGTCTACGTCAAATTACTAAACTTTTAGATAAAGCAATTACCATTCCTGGAACTGATGCGGGAATAGGCTTAGATCCATTAATTGGTTTATTACCGGTTGGTGGGGATGTTCTAGGCTTGATATTCTCTTTTTATATTATTATTGAAGCAGCACAACTTGGTGTATCTAACTCAACATTAGGTAAAATGATCTTAAATGTGATCATAGATGCCTTAATAGGTTCTCTCCCCATGTTAGGAGACTTATTTGATGTTATTTGGACTGCAAACAGTTATAATATTGACTTATTAGAAAAAGATTTAAAGTCTTCTCCCTACAACCGCAAACCAAATAAAACATTTTTGATTCTTTTAATTGTTAGTCTAGCATTACTAGGTATAATATTAATAGTATTACCCATGTCCATTTTATGGATGTTATGGAGTTTTCTCACAGGTTCATAAATTTAACCATAAAAAAATGAAAGATTGGTGGAAATCTCAGTTCCCGCAAGGACGACAAAAACTAATTATTAATGATGCCTATGGCTACCCCGTAGAAATAGCTTATGGGGAAAAAGGCAAAGGTAAACCATTATTTTTATTACATGGTTTAGGTAGTTGGAGTTATAATTGGCGACATTGCATTGACTTTTTAGCTCAACATTTTCGGGTGATTTGTTTTGATGCTAAAGGTTTTGGGTTTTCTGGTAAACCATTATCCAGAAGCGAAAAAGAAGGACATCAAATTATCGAATTTACGAGAATTTTTCAAGCTTTAGCGGATGAACCTGCGGTAGTTGTTGCAGAGTCTTTAGGTGCTTTAATTGCCTTAGCAGTAGCAGAACACAACCCCCAATTAGTTGGACGGTTAGTTGTGATGAATGCACCAATTTTTCCCGAACATTTACCCCATTGGGCTATGAGTATTTTAGCTAAAACCCCATTAGAATTAATTCATATTATTGATTCATTACGTCTAGCCCATTTATTTGCACCTTTGGTTAGAGAAGTGATGGCTATAGAAAGACGAAAAGTATTATTTGATCCTTCAATCTTAACCAAAGAAGATGTTTATTGGATTACCTATCCTTATATTGAATTATCTGGAACTTTAGTTAAAGTTGCCGAAAATTTACAAATCGCAGCTAAAGCCATTGAAAACGCATTAACAAATCAGCCTAGTATGTTAACAGATATTCAAAATAATTTACACTTAATTGAATGTCCCACATTAGTTTTATGGGGTGATCAAGATAGTTGGTTTTCCTATAAACATGGAGAAAAACTACATCAATATTTACCAAATTCTCGCTTTCAACTAATTAAAAATTGCTATCATGACGCTTCCACAGGTGCGTGTAAGGTATTGAATAAAGAGATTTTGGAATTTGTCAAAGATACGAATTATTTGTAAAACCTTATGAATAAAACCAAGTTCTTTTATTCCTTTTTTACTGGTTATGAACCCCGCGCTAAAACTAACGAAGTCAACACGATTAATAGTGAATGGGAATCCCACGTTTTTCCACATAGTCCCATTGAAGAATTAGCCCCTAATCTTTGGCACGTTACAGGCATCTTTCCTAAAGAGGCATTTCCCCCCAGAGAAATGATCATCTATAAATTGCCAGATTCTAGCTTATTAATTCATAGTCCCATTGCCTTAGATGAATCAACTATAAAACAATTAGAATCTTTAGGTAAACCCAAAATTATCATTATTCCTAATCCCATTCATCGGTTAGATGCCAAAGTTTATAAGCAACGTTATCCTGATTTATTGGTAGTAACTCCTGCGGTAGTTAAACCTTATGCGGAGAAAGTTGTCACTGTAGATGCTATAGCTGAGGAAATTCTGCCTGAATTTGGAATTATTTGTCATGTACCTGCGGGGATCAATTCTCAGGAGTTAGCCTATCAATTATCTTTACCAACAGGATACGCATTGATTTTCACAGATATTTTATTTAATCTGACAGATGAGTATTTAGAAAAGTATGTTCCTAAAAATAAACATTTGATTTATTGGATAGGTGCGGCTGGTTTTTTTGGTATTACCTTTTTGGGTAAAAGGTTTTTTATGAATGACAGAAAAGCCTATCGTCAATGGTTGGAAAATTTAGCTGATTCTGTTCAACCTTTACAGGTAATTTCTGTCGCTCATGGTGAACCAATTACAACTAACTGTTCACAAAGATTGCGAGACGCTGCTGCTAGATTGAAGTAAATTATTCCTAAGAAAATGAGGGAATTTTTGAGCTATTAGAATGGGAATGATACAGATAATTCATTTTTAAACCTTTAAGTTAGGATACGTAATATTTTTGTGTGCGGGTTAACGAGGTTTAAGTGTAGATTAGGAGAGATTAGGAGAGATTAGCGATCGCCTTATTCAAGAGTTGGGAAAAACACTCCCGTTCCGAAACACTCAACCCCCTCAAAATCTCTTCCCGTAATTCTACTGCTAGGGGTGGTAACATATTTTCCAATTCTTTTCCCGCATCAGTTAACCAAATTCTCCAAATCCGACGATCCTGTGCATCTCTCTCCCTCCGTATTAAATTCCGTTCTTCCATTCGATCTAATACACCTGTTAAAGTCCCTCCCACCTGTTGCAGTTTCTCACTAATGCTAGAAGTGGGTAAACCGTCCTCTTGCCATAAGCAGCATAATACTAACCAGTGAAAAGGCGTTAAACCAAACGGTTCTAGCTTTTCAGTAAATCTACGAGTTAGCAACTGTGATAACAGCTTAATTCTATAGTTGACGTTGTAAGGAGCTAAAACGTGCTGCCAAGAATCTAATAATGGGATCTGTTCTGTTTTTGTCACAATTTTACTTGCTATTTAGAATGCGTAGTCAAGATAATGAATGCGTTCCTATATATTAGCAAGAATTAGTTGACAACTATCTTAGGGTAGAACTTTAATTAATCGGTAATCTTGAATTGTACTGATAACCTGATGGGGTCTAGATAAATCAGGTAAGTTTTTGGTATAAATCCAAGCATAGCTATCGGCGGGTAATTCAGTAATATTGTTGAGCTTCTTGCCATGAATAGGAGTATAAAAGTTTAAGAGTACAGCGTTTTTACCATCCATTCTCACAAATGAGACAGAATGAGATTTTAAGATGTTTGATTGTTGCTGAAAAAACAGGCGATAATCAGGGTTATAGTCACTTAATAAACCTAAACAGCCAGCAGTTGCTAAGGATATCCAAGCAATCATTAACCAACTGAAAACCCAGTAACGGGCGGTTAGAAAATTTAATTTCAGATAATAACGACTTATCCACACCCCTGGAACAAGCAAACACGATAACCCAGCAATTAAACCGAGAATTGCATACTCACGCAGCTTAATATCATTACCCGCTAAAATCACTATCCCTGCTATCACTAACAGCAAGCCCAATACACCCACTACATAACTCAGATTACGAGGTAAATTTTTAATAGTTTTAGCTACAAATGATGGCCGACTTTCTCCATAATTTTCAGGAGAAACAAATTTTTTATCATAAAGTTTTCCTAACCAATCTAAACCCACAGATGCCCACAAAGCTATAAAGGGATAAAGTCCTAAGCTATAATGAGAAATTCGAGTTGTAAACAGAGTTAATTCAGTAAATAAAGTAATAGGAAAAGCCACTAATAGCAGTTGATAATTAGCAATAGGACGACGCAGTAAAATCACCAAACCTAATAAACTGAAAAAGAACCAAGGAAATGATTTTAAAGGCAAATTCCAAAAATAAAATAAAATCCCGTCGCCGCTTTGCTCTTTACTACCCAAACGGAAGACAAATCCCAATAATTCCCCCCAGCTACTGTCACCAAAACGCTGCCAACTCAACCAAACCCAAACAAATGTAGGAATCACACCAACTATAAAACCCACATACAACAGAGGATTTTTTAAATGATGATGGCGGTGATGTTCTTTAATCAAATAAGGTAACAATGCCACTGCGGGCAAAAAAATCTTAAAGCTTCTTAGGGTAAAGCCTAAGCCAAAACATAAACCAGTAATAAAGCCCAAAACATGGCGATATTTGGGGTTGATTTCTATTTTCAACAATGCTAAAATAGCCGTGAAAATTAAGAGAATTGTTGTCAGATCAGGAGTAGAGAGACGGCAATATTGCAACCACAGAAATTCTACACTTAAAATTGCTACTGATAGATAGGCTAATCTTTGACCTAAGAGAATTTTACCAACTTCATAAATCACAAATACATTGCCAATTCCAGCAATTAAACTAGGGATACGGGCGACAATATCGCTGATACCAAATAATTGAAAATAAATCGCCATCAACCAATAAAAACCAGGGGTTTTATGATGAGCATTTCCCCAAGGTGCTACCCAATCTCCAGAATCTACCATTTGACGCGATCGCCACGCATACAAAGCTTCATCATGTGCCATCAAGCTATTTTCCCCAGAAGTAAATAGCATTAAGGGCAATATCCACAGCAATAAACTTAATTGCGGAAATTTCTCAAACAAAAGAAACAGGTTTTTTACAGCAGGAAGCTGGCGTGCTTGGTACAACATTTATGGAAAATTATATGTAGTTTTGTAAAGAAAAATAACGTAGGATAGTATACAAAATTTTCTCACAAAATACTAGCCAAATCCCTTACTAACACAAATTTATGATTCTTAAACCAAATCAACGTCTTAAGTTAGATAACACAGATGATCAGTTATTTTACGATTACCCCCGCTTTGTCACCCATGTAGATGAGGGTTTTATTCAACAACTCACAGATTTATATCGTCAACGGCTCAAACCTAATAGCCATATCTTTGATATGATGAGCAGCTGGGTGTCCCATCTACCGGAAGAAATACAATTTGCACACGTTGAAGGACATGGACTAAACGCCGAGGAACTAGCTAAAAATCCCCGGTTTAATCATTACTTTGTCCAAAATATCAACGCTCATCCTCAGTTACCTTTACCAGATCAAAGCTTTGATGCTGTGCTGAATTGTGTTTCTGTGCAATATATTCAATATCCAGAAGCCGTATTTACGGAAATTTACCGCATTCTTAAACCTGGTGGTGTAGCAATTATTAGTTTTTCCAATCGGATGTTTTTTCAAAAAGCAATACAAGTTTGGCGGGATGCTTCCGAACCAGGCAGAGTAGAACTAGTAAAAAGCTACTTTACATCCATCTCAGGATTTACAGCACCAGAAGCGATCGCTCATAAATCCACAATACCAGAGTTTTTGCAATGGTTAGGTATATCTGGAGGAGATCCGTTTTATGCTGTTATCGCCTATCGCCAAGAATAAAACCATGCTTTAACACAACTCACACTTGAAAAAGTTATCAAAAGATAAATTTTTGGGATTTTGGCGACAGCAAATCAGATAATTGCCTCAAACCTCAAGTATTCGGGAGGAAATTACTATGGCTTCAGTGCGTATGCAAAAAATAATAGCTGGTGTAATGCTGTCTTTATTACTTTTAATGACAGCTTGTTCACCCAAAGCACCAAACCGATTTGATCAAGCACAACAAGAAAGCAGTAGAGCGAAAAGTGGTCAAGCCGTTGCTAAAGATGCTACTCAAGGTAGTAAATTAAATCAATTTTTCCCTGCTAGTGGGAGTGGATACGATCGCGTTTACACCCAAGAGAAAAAAGGCTTTTCTGAAGCTAACCTCAAAAAAGCCGGTCAAGTAGTAGCACAATTAGCTATTTCTGACACCACCAGCACACCCACAGCCGCCGCTAAATTCTCTAATAGTAATGAAAAAATCGGCGGTTATCCCGCAGTAAAACTAGGTAATACCCAAACTTCCGTTTTAGTAGGAAAATATCAAGTAAAAGTCATTTCCAAACAACCATCATTCACCGCCGCAGACCGAGCCGCATGGATCGAAAAATTTAACTTAGCTGGCTTAGAAAAGTTGAAATAACAGTTTTTGAAAATTGAGTAATTTTCACCTGTTTTAACAGGTTTTCGCTTTGAGCCGGAAATTTATTTCACGGCTTTTTCTAAAAAAATTCCCCAAATCAAAATTAACTCAGGAGTAGTTTGTGAGTAAGCCAATTTTTGAACTAGTTGATCAATTACCTACAAGTGGTTTAACCATTTCCCTATTAAATGCCCTAGATTTCGTCGCTCCCGGTGAATGGAGAAATACAGTCGGTTTCGTCAATACAATTAAAACCGTAACTGGTGAAAGTGACGAAGCTTTAATTCAACAAATCGGGGAAAGAGCAATATATTTATTTAATGACCGTTCCCAAGGTTATCAAACTGCTTTATGGCTTTATCAAACCGTAGATGGTACAGATAAAGCTTTAGGTGCGGCAGCTTTAGCCAATAAAGTTGGTGAAGCAATTCCCCTATTTGGTTTTTTAAACTCCATTACTCCCAAACCAGACAAAGCTCAAACTATAGACCTCTGTTTAAAAATAGTCGCGGAATTAGTAGCATTTTGCCAAATTAACGGTATTCCTGGTGATAGTATTGGCGATTTTGTTGGGGCTTTAGGAGAGTATAGCGGTGAATCAATGATTCGCATGGCAGCTTTAATTTGTGTAGATGGAATACTCCCTCTCGGTCCCGATTTCATTCAAAGCTCATTAACTTTCCTCAGCCAAATGCGTCCCCAGGATTTAGAACAAAACTCCACTTTCAATATGATGAAAGATACCATTCCTGGTAATGGTACAGGTGGGAAACTAGACTTTATCGGCCAAAGTTTAGACAGCGTAAAAGGTTGGATGAATGGCATAGTTACAGCCAACGCTTTAACCGCAGATAAAATTTTGGGTAACTTAAAAGGCTTCCTAGAATTTAGCGATGACAAATTAGACTATGTAGCCGCTTTCCTCGATGTGTCTACTAATTACTACGAACACACTGGCACACAAACCTTAGCAAAACGCTTGATTGAAAGAGCTATTGCGGAGATTTAACAAAACCTTCTCCAAACATTTGTAGTATGTGTAGGGTGAGCATTTTTCAGACAAGTCCTTAATAAGAGAGAATTATACTGAAAAATGCCCACCTTAAGTATGTGTAGGGTGGGCATTGTTCAGACAAGTCCTTAATAAGAGAGAATTATACTGAAAAATGCCCACCTTAAGTATATTTAAAAAATCAAATAGAAATACTAAAAATTTGAGCTTGTTATACTGAAAGCACCTGCTCAACAGTCAGCATAAAATTAGGGAGAGTAGGAGAAATAATTATTTGGTTTCCAGTAAATTCTGTAAATTGATATTCCCCATTGATTAATATCAAAACAGTAACCTTTTTTTGTTTTAAATCTACAATCCAATATTCAGGAACACCTAAATTTTTATATTCTTCCTGCTTAATTGTATAATCTGTTTTTTTAGAATCTGGGCTAACTATTTCTACAACCAGTAAAGGCGGAGTTTTTGTCACAGCTGCTTTAGTCTCATCTGCTCTAATTGCAGCCCACTGTGCAGCAGTTAAAACTGTTAAATCTGGAGTTCGGGAGCGTTCTTTACCTGTTTGGGGGTTTATTCCCACATATACCCCAACATCGCGCTTAACTTTCCAATTGCCTTTTTGTGTAGGAGGAATTGCAGAAGCTATGGCTTGGGCTAATAAATCAATTGCATCTGAGTGTTTACCTGTTGGCAGTGGAACCATTACCAATTCTCCATCTACCAATTCGTAACGGTTGTTAGTGCCATCATCGTAGGTAAGATACTCCTCAAAACTTAGCTTAATGGTGGTTTGGGTCATGACGGCCTCCAGCAGAACATAATCCCATAATATTGGATGCAATTACCATCAGCTTTAACAAGTGACAGCAACCCTCGTAATGAGAATTGCTGCTACAGGATTGACATACTCCCCGCCCTAAAAGTGCGGAAATTCTGGGTTCAAACAACAGTTGCAGTTTCATACCGTCTTACACTATCTCGCCCGACAGACAATGCCCTGCCTGTTTCCACTACTCTATCAAAAAGCCGTCCTCAAAAGACGGGGCTTTAAACCCAATTTTTGGGTAAATTTAATTTTTTACAACCGCTTATTTGATGCGAGTACGTTGTTGACGGCGTTGTTTATGTCTAGCTATAGCTTTACGCTTTTCTTTTTGTAAAGGTGTTTCAAAATGGCGTTTTTTCCGCATATCTTGAAAAATTCCAGCTTTGGAAACTTCCCGTTTAAATCTTCTCAAAGCTGATTCAATACCTTCGTTTTCCCCTAATACTACTTGGGTCATGCTCATTCCTCCTTTTGAGGCAAAATAAAATAGTCCAGCAGCTCCTAGCTTGTAGCCGTCACTGCTGGCGACTGTGAAATCAAATGTGAAGTTGTCTAAACAGCTTTAATAGCGACGATTACCACCACGGCCACCGCCACCACCCCAACCACCACGGGAGGGAGCTCTTTCTTCACGAGGTTTAGCTTTGTTGACTTTTAAATCACGTCCCATCCATTCGGCTCCGTCTAAAGCTTCAATGGCGGCTGTCTCTTCGGCTTCTGTTTCCATTTCTACAAATGCAAAACCACGGGGACGACCTGTTTCTCTATCTGTAGGTAATTGTACACGGCTCACAGTGCCATATTCAGAAAAGGCCATCTTCAGGTCTTCAGCAGTTACCTGATAAGACAAATTGCCAACGTAAATCGACATAAATGATATGGTCTCCCAAATCAGAAAGTGTAGAGATTGAGATTCGGAGAGACCCATTTAAAAACTTAAAACGACTGACTCAACCGAAAATAATCCTTATATGTGTCAGCATAACATAGCTTTTCAACTCTGATAGTTAAAAATTAGTAAAATTTTGCAGGATAATTTACCGGCTAGTTGTAAAACTGCCTGATACTTGAACAAGAGCTATTTTGTTTTTGCTCCGGGGTGTGGACGTAGAGAGAAAATGAGTCTAAATGATCTAGAAATTATCTAGTGATATATGAATATAACATAAATTAAGTGAATCTGTTAGTAAAGCTAAGTTTTTCCGGGGTTAGCTAGAAACAAAATTTAACAAAATTTCTGCCGAGGTTTGACAAAGTAGCTGATGATCTGGGGAGTTGCTGGCTAATAATCCACCCCATTGATTGATATCGCCAGTGTTGTACTGTAAAGGTTGACCATCAAAATGGGTAAAGTTACCACCTGCTTCGGTGAGGATTAGTTCTGGTGCGGCCATATCCCAATCTTTGGGTGCAGATTTGCCAGATAAAGAAATATAAACATCTGCTTTTTGTTCCACAATAGCAGCGATTTTACAACCTACACTACCGATCGCCTGTTGTTGTTGACAAGGGAGATGTTGCAGTAAAAATTCTAACTTTCCGTGACGATGGGATCTACTCACCACTAAAGTTAAATCTTGTAAAGGCTTATGAGAGTTAACTTTTACAGGTTGAATATTATTAGCGGTTTCCACAAAAGCACCACCGTTTCGAGTAGCAAAATATAGCTTTTCTGCTTCGGGAATCACCACCACTGCTAACACTGGTCGAGAGTTTTTAACTAAAGCAATATGAATCGCATACTCGCCGGTTTTTTCGATAAAATCTCGTGTTCCATCTAAAGGATCAATAATCCAAACCCACTCAGCCGGATGTTTACCTTGTTGCTGTTTATAAGTTTCTTCACTAATATAACCAAAATCTTCATTTTCAAAAGCGGTTTGTAACTCAGTTAGAATATACTCACTTACAGCCAAGTCAGCAGCAGTTACCGGATCATTATCTTTATATTGCACATTTAGATTAGAGTCTTGGGCTGTACCATGATAATAAGAGCGTAATATTTTAGCCGCACCCCAACCTACTGCGCGAGTAACTTTCAATATAGCTTGTAAGTCTTTTTGAGTATTTTCCACCCGATACCCTCCCAAGATTTAAAACATCTGACTAATTATCTTTCAATATAACCGCCAGCGTAAGTAATTACACATATATTTCTATAGGTTTTATGAGATCCAAAAGCCACACCTGTAACTTTAAAAGCAGGATTAAAGATATTTTTCCGATGGCCTCTATCGGGTACACCATCATCAATAATTAATTGCATGACAATATCTCTACCACTGCTTTGGGTGCCATAGCTGATATTTTCACCAGCGCTAACTTGCCATTTACCATAACGATTAACGCGAGAAAAAGGACTACTACCATCACTCCCATTATGACCTGTAACGCCTTTGGGTCCTTGATCCTTAACGTGATCTCTAGCGCCCTTGGACATTCCTAGAGATGGGGTTAAACGACCAATAGGACGGGCTTTTTGCAGAAATGCGATCGCCTCATCAACAGCCCTCACACCTTCCTGTGTCACCAAATAAGTATTATTTCCCAAACTGACACGATTACCTTGAAAGCGGTTGCGGTAACTTTGCAAAATCGGAATATAAGATTTAGGATTAGTTCTCACCTTATTAGTTTCATCAATAACTTGTTGTTCCAAAGCCGAAAGATAACCAGCCCTGGCTACCAGTGTACTATCCTGTTTAACTGGAGAAAGTGTAAAATTTGCAGCTGATTCTCTAGTTTGCAGAAATTGATAAGTTAAACCAGTTACCACAGTTACAGGTAACAATATCCAAAAACCTAGACGACCCATTCCTGACCTCATCATTTATTTACAGGTAGATTTCAGGATAAAAATACAACTCGTATATTTAACCCGTTCATCTCTGTTGTAGTCTGTTCAGTCAGTAAATGTAAAGGGTTAGAAGCTAGTTAGCATTTTCCTAACTAATGCTCACAAATAATCACATTTAATCAAGATTGCCCAACTCATGTTTGTGGTGATAGCTTTTCGGGTAAAATATCAGTATGCTACTAGGATTCAAGACCGAACTCAAAGTTAACCAACAACAGAGACTACTACTGGCACAACACGCAGGAGTAGCTAGACACGCTTGGAATCAAGGTTTGGCACTTTGTCAACAGGTATTAATACACAACCAACTGCACTCAGAAGACAAAATCAAATTTCCCACAGCGATAGATTTGCATAAATGGTTAGTAGCATCTATTAAATCTATCTATCCTTGGTATTATGAAGTATCTAAGTGCGCCCCTCAATACGCATTAAGATATCTCTCAGATGCTTTTAAATCCTTCTTCAAAAAAAGTAAAGGGTTTCCTAAGTTTAAGAAGAAAGGTCAACATGACTCTTTTACCTTAGATGGTGCAATTAACATTGACTATAGAAAGATAAAAGTTCCTGTAATTGGCTGGCTGAAAACTTATGAAATTCTCCCTACAGGATATAAACCGAAATCTGTCACCATAAGTAAACAAGCAGACCAATGGTTTATCTCTTGGAAAATAGAAGTAGAAGTAAATGAAACACCGAAAAATCAAGAGTTTGTAGGAGTTGATTTAGGAATAAATCATCTAGCAACACTATCAACAGGAGAAACATTTGATGGGGCAAAAAGTTATAAAAAGTATGAGAAAAAGTTAGCAAGAATGCAATATTTGAACCGCCATAAAAAACCAGGTTCAAATAACTATAGAAAAGCCTCTTTCAAAATAGCGAGATTACACCAAAAAATAGCGAA
>DATGXB010000213.1:0-8537 GCA_035299225.1 Nostocaceae cyanobacterium
GGAACTCGGAGTTTCGAGTAAAAAGCTCGACGTTTCAAGTTCGGAACTCGGCCTTTCAAGTAAAAAGCTCGACGTTTCAAGTTCGGAACTCGGCCTTTCAAGTAAAAAGCTCGGCCTTTCGTGTTCTGATGTAGAAATTACGGTTGATAATCTGCTCTACTCCCCTCATTACCGTATGTTTACTGAAAATAAAGTGAATAAAAAATATTTTGCCTATTTTCGACAAAATCAACACCCTAAAAAGGACATTGCATTGCCATGTCCCCAGAAAAACCGTATAAACTTTAATCACAAAGCTTTAAAAAATTATTTCCCCTCTGCCCCTATTCCCTGTTCCCTGCTGAAGCGAAATAGTCGAGGAGTTCACGGTGCAGGAAACGATAGCGCCCACCCACGCGCAACAGCAAACGCCTTTCAACACAGTAATTAAGAAAACGGGCAAGATTCCAGGGTGCTTTGCCATTCTGCCAAAGAACGAAGCGCAACCAAAAATGCTGAAAACAGGCAAAGCCACCTCCGAACAAGAAACCAATGGATAGTGATATGAACAGCCCAATAGGCAAAAACAGGGATAAGTTGCGGAAAATCATATTCAGCAAATTTAACCGATCCTGCGTTTCTGCCACTCTGGAAACTATTAGAACTAACATCACTAAAATTATGCCGAGAGAATAAATAAAAACTGTGATCCAGAACATACTTTTTAACGAGTTCCAGATGCCCTGATTAGGATGTGAACGAACTTTTAATTCCTGCTTCAGCCCTGCTATCAGCCCTCCTATCAGCCAATCTATCAGCCCTGCTATCAGCCCTGCTGTCAGCCAATATATCAGCCCTGCTGTCAGCCCTCTTATCAGCCAATATATCAGCCCTGCTGTCAGCCCTGCTGTCAGCTCTCTTATCAGCCCTCCTATCAGCCCTCCTATCAGCCCTCCTATCAGCCAATATATCAGCCTACATATCAGATCGACTGTCAGCCTATCACGCAAACTGTTGAAAATTTTTCGTCTCGCTGTGCGAGACAACGAAATTTGAATTGCTTCCACAGGTTCAATTTTCTCCCATTCTCTTATCAGCCTTCCTGTCAGACCTAGTATCAGCCGATAGCGCTTCCGTAGTCTTTCAGATTCAAGCCAACTCAGACTCAGCCTTCCTATCAGCACTCCTATCAGCCCTCCTATCAGCCAATATTGCCTCCGTAATCGTTCAGACTCCAGCCAACTTGGTTGCATTTTCTCAATCAGCAACTCTACTGTTTTATTAGCTTTCAACTGCCGTGCTATCCAGCTTAAAGTGTGGCGGGTTTGTTGCCAGTGGGGTTCGTTTTCTACTGTTTTGTATGCCCATTCGCCTTGTTCCTTTTCTTTGCGTCGGTCATATTCACGAATATCTCTGGACAACTGGCGATCAATATACTTCTCTAACAAGTCTGTTTTACTGCTAATAGGTTGCTGAGGGTCGTACACATCCACAACCAGTTTGAGGAACAATGGCACTCGCAGCAACCCTGGTTCACCTTCTGGAGTGGTTTCTAGTAAGTTTCTTAAGTCAGGATTTCTCTGAATCTCTGACCATAATTGAGGGCGCTTTAAGTTGTGAAGATAAGTTTGAATTTGTGCGTCTGACAAAGGCTGGAGACACACCGCACCTCTGAGGGTGTTAAGCTTAATGTTCGCTGCTTCAAATTCCTTGAGGCGACAGCAGACGACGAGGTGAGGATATTTCCTGGCAAATTCTTTGAGTTTAATAGTGCATTTTTTCTGCCTTTCTAGCCCTAATTCATCTAACCCATCCATCAAAGGTAATAAAACTTGTTGCTCTAGCCATCTCTCATAAATCTTATATTTACGGCTTCCTCCGTGTAGTTCATAAAGTTGCTCAATCAACCATTCTTCAATACTTTGGTTATCATCGCGCCAAGTGGACAACTCAAGCAAAACAGGAATTACAGTTTGGGGATTTTCCAGCGCACCACACACTAACTGCTCGGCTAAACTCAATAGTGCTGTGGTTTTTCCTGATCCTGGTGAGCCTAAAATCAACAATTTCCCCTCAATATCATCCCGTCCAAAAGTCTCAATTAGCATGGTATTGGCATCGAGTTCACCATAATCTCGGCCATTAATCTGCAAACTGCGATTTACCCAAGATAGCTGTTCAGTAAAGGAAACCTTCATGGAAAGGCGCTGCCATCCCAAAGTATCAGTCAAGCGCTGACGGATATCCGGTAATTCTTTTTCTTCTAATAACCGCTTTCCCCATTCCCAATCAACCTGCGGTGTTACTGATTTACCAAACATCCGCAAGATAATGTTATTAATAGTTACTCTGTTATCATCGCTATCTTGAAAACTAACGGCATCTCGTCCAGCCTGTTCCTGCTGAACGCTACTGTTCTCCAGTAAAATCTCGCTAATATTCTGATTTTGTCCAACCATCACCCCAATTAAAAGTTAAAGATTAAAAATTCAAAAAATGGGAATAGGAGCAATATTTCTAAATTGTGATGAATTCTGCTGCTATTCCTAGCCAGAGGCCAATAACTTGAAAAACTTTCTGTGCAATTTGCCATAAGATTTTCCCGGTTTCTGTGGTTTCTTTCATGGTTGTTAGAATCTCATTCACCGGTTTTAAATACTGTCCGACTAAATCTTTGTTTACACTATCCTTTGCTGCTTCGCGCTTGGCGGGTCGCAAATAGTCCAACAGTTCATCTTTTTCATTTTGAGTCAATTTCGCAGCTTTAATGGCTATTTCCAGTTGTTCTAATTGCTTCACCACATCAGCATTAGTTATTTGTTGCTGTGTTTCCAACTGTCCCCACTGACTTTGTACAAGATCACCACCTGCCTGCCCTTGTTGAATTGCACCCCCGGTAGATGTTACATTCTTCATGGTTTGGGATTGGCTGGGTTGTTCTGGTTGCCTTTTACCAAACATAGATTTTCCCCTCCGAGTTAATCTTGTTTTATGCTATCTAAATTATGTAGAGAGTAACAAAGCAACCAAACATCAAAATATCAAGTCAGATAACTATTTTCCCGTAGCGATCGCGCTTCGCTCAAATTTTCAACTTACAAATAAAAATATTTCATTCGTTGGGGATACGCTGCTCATCTGTTGGTCTTTCTTGAGTGCGATCGCCCAATACATACTAAGATTTACTCATCTTCTAAAACAAGCTTTTTCTCTTGTTGGGATTTTGACAAACCTCTCAAGCTTTCTTTTTTATTGGGGGTTTGCCAATTCTCCCTCTAATCTAAAATGTAACTAAGGGTTTTTCAACTTAATTACATTTAGTTTTAGATTGATAATGATTTTTCAATCAAAATCTAAACTACTAAGCTGGTTGTGCGGCTTTGGCTTTTTCACCACCTTCAGTAGCTTCTACGGGTGCTTTTCCTTTCTTGTCGTCGGATTCGTTGGATTTTTGAACTTGTTGTAGGTGAATGGTATTAACTTCTGTAATAAATTGCTCAATAGCCTGACTGATTTTTTGTTGTTGTTGTGCTTCGTCAGTTACATCAAAGCAACGATAAGCGGGGGTAATTCCTAAAATGAATTTTTCTTGTTCCGCTTCTAACAATTCTACGGCTGTGTTAGCTGCAACCCAGTTTTTCTGAAATGGGAAGGATGTAACAATACTAGCCACAATGGAAGCAACTGCGGGACAAATTACAGGTAGCCATTTCAACCAAGCTTGCCCAGCTTCTAACTTATCCACTAATACTAAAATCGGTGTGACACCGGATAAAACCACAGTGGAAATTTGCAAAACATAGTAAATTGTTCTTGATAGATTGCGGGCTTTTTTATAATCATCTATCAATTCTTGAGCATATTCTAATGCTTTTGCTCTAGCAGGTACTACTGTTTGACTATCCAAGGAATTATTATTGTTTAATAAGGAGGTATAAAGTTCAGCTTTTTTTGCTAATTCTGCTTTTTTCCGTAGTTTTTCTGCATATCCCACTGAACCACGATTCAGCAGAAATAAGAAAACTCCTACTGCTAATAAAACAGAAGCTATGACTACATATTGCTCATTGGTTGAAGAATAGAAAAGTACAACAACTGCACCAACAACAATGGCGGCTAATAAATAATCAATCAGCTTGAAGAACAACAACATTTTGATTCCGTGAGATTAGATAAGATTTAAGTCTGTTTTCTCTGGTTTCTTTGGAAATTATGCAACGAATGACGGGAATTTTCACTAAATTTGAAATATATTCATACTTAGTTTAATTATGCCAACTTTTGCTAACACACCCCGGCAAGGAAACCATAACAGATACTACACTAGAGTAAAATCAAGTACAAGCCGTTTTCATAAAAACTACTAACTAAAAAATTGTTAAATCTATAATTTACCCTTATCTTTTAGGTTTTTTGCTGGTATAGTTGAGCCTATTCACAGCATTTTTGCTAATTTCAATAGATTTACAGGTGAATATTAAATTTTATTAAAATTCTTTTAGCAATTCTTCATTAAAGATAATCCTGGGTAGGGACACAAACAGATGTTGCTTTAATCACCAAAATATTACAGATGTGTCCCCCATCTTTATTAGCTTACTAATGCCCTAACTTGATTAAATGGCGTTGTCTCTTTGGCATTAGCAGGTTCTTCTCCGGGAAAACGGATAACTATCGGTTGCTTTAAGTAGGGAAGTGCAAGATTTTGATTAGTATGATAATTTTGCAAGGAAATCCATAATACTAATATAGTGGTGATGAGAGTGCAAATTGTCTCCACTTTCCACGGAGTTCTAGATTCTTTTTGGTAGGTGCTGTTAGCTTTAAGCAGCAAAACCAAGAAATAACTAATCATCCCGACTATGGCTATAATCCAATAACTTGTAATCACGGTGAGAAATACACAAGCAGCTAAGATAAAATTTGGAAAAAATCGCTGCATAACACCACCTTTTGACCTAATTTAATGATTAATTCCTACTTTTAGGGTTTCAATTTCTATTCCTAAATAAGTTTGAAAAGATACTAAGCAAAATATCAACATCACCACACCTAAATAAGCTATGGGAATTTTGTTAGGGTTGCGGGTGCGAATAATTAACCGCCAAGTGGCGATCGCTACAAACAAACCAAATAATACCCATCTAATCATTACATATATATCTAATATTAACCTATTTAGAGGCTGTGATAGGGTTGTTTCGATGTTTTCCACACTTACCACTAGAGAAATAGCGATCGCCGCTATCAACATATTCCAAGCACTCACCTCAAATAAACTATATTGGTGAGTAAAATAACCTACCACATCACAAAGAAAAGAAGAAAACACCATGACTAAAACAAAATATAAAATCATTGGATTAATAAGGTAAAAACTTAGTAATTCTGAATTATTCACTGATAAAATCAACATCACTTTTACCATCAGCAGAATGTGAAAATATTACGATTAATCTTTGTCTTGCAATTCTCTCTAACGGTGTAGTTTTCTTAAATAAAGACAGTAAAAAAGTTGAAATAAATACTCAATTAATTATTTAATCTTCACCTGATTTATGAGAAAAATTGTTTCCTCAATCAAATAATATCAAAAATCTTGCCCATGTATAGAAAAACTCCATTTTATTTATATTTTCCAAATCAAACATGAATTTTACAAAGTAGTTTTTTTATGGAAATATTGAAAGAATAAGTCCGCAAATTAAGTGTTAAAAATATAATCTACCTCAATCAAAAACCACCTCCCTAAACTTAATTATAATTCTTTTAAGATTTTCCCTCTTCAGACAGAAAAATTTGTTATTCCATTGGGGAGAAGTATTTTTGATACCAACTGCTTAAAGTAAATCCAAGGAAAGAAAAATCAATGGAAAATTCTTTTTTACTTATTGCTAAATAATCAAAAATTTTTATTCAGGAATAACCATGGCCACACAAGAACAACTACACCAATGGCAAGAATTAGCCCAACAATTGCGAGTTGATAGTATTCGGGCTACAACTGCGGCTGGTTCCGGCCATCCCACTTCCTCCATGTCACCGGCTGATTTAATGGCGGTTTTATTGAGTAAATATCTGCACTACGACTTTGAGCGACCTGAAAACCCCCATAGCGATCGCCTCATTCTCTCCAAAGGACACGCCGCACCTCTGCTATACTCCATGTATAAAGCGGCGGGTGTACTCTCAGATCAACAATTACTCTCATTACGTCAGTTTGGCAGTCAGTTAGAAGGTCATCCCACCCCGATTTTACCTTGGGTTGACGTGGCTACAGGTTCATTAGGTCAAGGTTTACCCATTGGAGTGGGTTTAGCTTTAGCAGGTAAATATTTAGACCAACTCCCCTATAATGTCTGGGTATTATTAGGGGATAGCGAAACCTCAGAAGGTTCAATTTGGGAAGCTTTTGACCATGCTTCACACTACACCTTAGATAACCTCATTGCCATTATTGACGTTAACCGACTCGGACAACGCGGACAAACCGAACTAGGTTGGAATACTCAAGCCTATGCTAACCGGGCAAGGGCTTTTGGTTGGCAAGCCATAGAAATAGATGGTCATAATTTAACGGAAATTGACCAAGCTTATAGCGCTGCTTTAGCAGTTAATGACCGCCCGACGGTAATTATTGCCCGAACAAAGAAAGGTAAAGGTGTAGTAGCTTTAGAAGATTTAGGCGGTTGGCATGGCAAAGCATTACCCCCAGACAGAGAAAAAGCAGTGATTGCCGAATTAGGTGGCCAACGTCACATTACTATTACCGTAGAAAAACCGGAAACCGATAGCCAAATTAATAGTTTTGGTGAACCCCAACCCCTCACATTCCCCACCTACAACAAAGATACAAAAGTGGCTACCCGTCGCGCCTATGGTGATGCTTTAGTAGCGTTAGGTGTGGCGCGTCCTGATGTAGTGGTTTTAGATGCTGAGGTTAGCAATTCCACTTACGCCGAAGACTTTGCAGAAGCCTTTCCAGAACGCTATTTTGAAATGTATATTGCCGAACAGCAAATGGTAGCGGCGGCTGTAGGTTTGCAAATACGTGGATATAAACCTTTTGCCTCTAGTTTTGCCGCATTCTTAACCCGTGCCTATGATTTTGTGAGAATGGCTGCGGTGTCTCGTGCAAATATTCGCTTAGTAGGTTCTCATGCAGGTGTATCCATCGGTCAAGATGGTGCTTCTCAAATGGGTTTAGAAGATTTAGCTGCTTTTCGTGCCGTTTGGAATAGTACCGTACTTTATCCCTGTGATGCCAATCAAACTGCTAAACTAGTCGGGCAGATGTGCGATCGCACTGGCATAGTTTATCTCCGTACCACTAGAGAAAATACACCAGTAATCTATACTCAAAATCAAGAATTTTCCATTGGTGGCAGTAAAATAGTTTACCGTTCTGACCAAGACCAAGCCACAGTTATAGGTGCAGGTATCACCTTACATGAAGCCATCAAAGCATATCACCGCCTGCAAAATGAAGGCATTTCTATTCGTGTGATTGATGCCTATTCCGTCAAACCCATAGATATCAACACCTTACACCAAGCAGCCAGAGATACCAACGGTAACTTAATAGTAGTCGAAGATCATTGGCCAGAAGGCGGTTTAGGTGCTGCGGTATTAGATGCATTTACTTTTCCCTACAACGGGCCAAAATTGCGCCTGATTAAACTTGCAGTTACCGAAATGCCCACCTCCGGCACACCAGCCGAATTACTCCATGCTGCCAAAATTGACGCTGATGCCATCATCGAAGCGGTAAAATCACAAGTTCGTCAACCAGTAGGGGCTTCAATTTAATAAATATCTGAATATCATCAATTAAAACTTTGTAGAGACGTAATATACTACGCCTCTACTTTTTTGATCCCTCACTCCCCACCATAGTGCAGCCCGGCAGAAATAATTTTTCAGTTAAACTCTATCAAACATTAGTTAAATCAACCTTTTTACCTCCTGCCTCCTGCTGTAACTTATTCAAGATGTTTGAAAATACTCAAATGATCAAGGGGTAATTTATAAATCACCCCTAATTTTTTGGTACTTTACAGCACGTTTCAGGTAAATAAGGTACAAACTGAAACTGAAAATTCACACAGGAACAGGTTTTCCTTCCTGCCTCCTGCTGCATGAAAATGTTTTGACATACCTCCTCGTCCTAAAGGAACAAGGATTCCTTGACACTTCACTGGAGTGTGCCACATAAGCGGTCTTATCATCTTTCCATGTCCGTTTAAAGTCTTCCAATGTCATAATAGGCGACTATATCCACATTTTAGTACAAAGCCGTCCTTCTAGGACGGCTTTTTATTTAATTTTCTGATCAATTCCCTAAGTACATCAGATTTTGTCCTGCCTACTGCTCGACAATAATCCTCAAGGTGTGCTAACTCTTCTTCTGTCAGTCGAAAAAATATACCTTTCTTCATTGTTTTGTATATCAATATGATATATAATTGTAACGGGTTTCGAGGATAATTAGTGAAAGCCAGATACAAGTATCGTTTTTACCCAACCAGCCAACAGCAACAGAGTTTAGCTCAGTTGTT
>DATGXB010000214.1:0-2417 GCA_035299225.1 Nostocaceae cyanobacterium
AGGGGCAGGGGGGCAGGGGGGAAAGAAGAAGTAATTCCTTATTTCCTAATGACTAATGACTAATAACTGTTCCCTGTTCCCTGTTCCCTGTTCCCTGTTCCCTACTTCCTAATGACTAATGACTAATGACTAATGACTAATGACTAATCTTTTTATCTGGCAGAAGTTTGGAATAAACTATCACATTTATTAGCTACTACAACACAAATATTACTGATAGCTTGTTGATAATTATCCATGTCATCTTGCGCTAGGGAGATTTTCGCGGCTGTTTGTAGGTCTTCAATGGCTTGGTTTTGTTTTTCTGGTGATTCAGTTTCGCTATATTGGGCTAGTTCATAGTAAACCATGCCACGTTTGAGATAAACTTTAGCTAAGTTGGGATTAATATTAATTGCTTGGTCAAAATCAGCGATCGCCTGTTTGTATTCTGATGCGTAGTCGCTGCTATACTGGGCTAAATGGTATCGAACTAGACCACGCTGAAAGTAGGCTTCGGATTTGCCGGCATGGAGTGCGATCGCTTCTGTAAAATCTTTGATGGATTTTTGGTATTCTTGTTGTGAATTGTGGCTATATTTGGCAATCTGAAACCTGACTATTCCCCTTCTAATATATGCCTCAGTTTCTTTGTCGTCTAGACTGATTGCGGTATTAAAGTCTTTGATTGCCTGCTGATATTCTTTGTCAGGATCGCTACTATAATCAGCTAACATATAGTAGGCATTACCCCGGTTGACATAAGCTTTAACTTCTTGGGGATTGATTTTCAGTGCTTGACTATAATCAGCTAGAGAGCCTTCATAATCTTTCAAATTATAGCGAGCATTACCCCGGTTAATATATACCTTAGCATTATTAGCATCTTTACGAATTGCTTTGGTAAAATTTTCAATTGCTAACTCATAATCACGATTTTGATAAGCAAGTTCACCGCGTTGATAGTAATCAGCAAAAGTTAAATTTATATCTTGTGTCTGATGATTATTAGTTTGAGTTAGTAAAGCTTGCTGAGTATAGGGATTTTGTTGGGAAAATAGAGGACTGGTAAATTTAATCATTAAATCTAAATATCCCAATAAACCAATACCTAATAAACCGCCAATGATGGCATAACTTTTAAATTTCTTGGTAGGTTTAGGTGTAATCAAATTGGAATAATAGGTCGGTTGCCAATGATGTACAGGTGAACTGTTGGTTACAGGTTGTGGTACACGAGGCGATCGCGTGGGATATTTTTGACGTTTTTTCCGTGGTTGTAGATGCTCTTTTGAGGCGATCGCTTTTATCGAAGGAAAGGGATCTCGACCACCTAAACGCAAAGCACGTTCACACCAAGGACAATGATCTAAATGATTACTATAGGTATGTTGAGGATTAACACTACAGGTAACTAAATTAGCTTCTACTTCCGTGATTGTTTTTAACCAAGTTTGTGCAGTAGGCCGCAGTTGCGGATCATCGTGTCCATCCTCAAAACAACGCAAAAACAAATCTTGTAAACTAGGATGGAGAATTTCCCAAGGTGGTGCAACAGGTGTAGGTAAATAGGGAACTTGTTGTTTTTGGCTGTAGGTAAAATGACCTGCAATAATTCTGGCTTCATAAGGTGGAGGTTCTACCATTCCCTGATAAATCCCAGAAAAAGGATGAGTACCTTCCATTAATAATTGAAAAATTAGCACCGCCAACCCAAATAAATCATGAGTAGTCAGGCGATCGTAATCAGCAAAAGTTTTATTTTGTAATTCTGGAGGTGTAAACTCTGGTTTACCCACAGGACAACGATAAATAATATCTTGCTCAAAATCACGCACTTGGAAAGAATCAGTATCTACTAAACTGACCAAGGCAGTATCACTAACCAAAATATTCGATTCATTCACATCACCAATACAGTAACGGCTGGCGTGTAAAGCTGCAAAAGCCGCCGCTAAATTACGGGCTGTTCTCAGTAAATACTGATAATTAAATAAAGGGCAATTTTGGCGACGAGTTCCCGGATGATAAAAATCCATAATTGGCCGCATCCCCCGAATCCGAGGCATTAAGAAGCCAACTATATTCTCACTGTCATTTAGCTCATATAACAACTCTGTTGGCCAAGCAATAGAAATGTGTCCTAAACTCGCCGTTGGGTTTTCCGGTGGGTTAGTTAACATTGCTTGGAGTTTGAGGCCAGAGGTCGGTGTAGGCTGGTGATAAATCTTAGCCACCAAATTTTCATCTGATGGTACTGCATATATACAAGCCTCACCCCCACGTCCTAAACTGACAGTGAGGTTAAGAATTTCTTGCTTCGGTAAACTACGTACTACCTGCATATTTTTATATTTATAGCTGGTTTATTTGAGGTAAACACACCTTGGTAGAAGAGGCTCCAGGGGCAGGGGGGCAGGGGGGCAGAACTATCAGGG
>DATGXB010000215.1:0-22107 GCA_035299225.1 Nostocaceae cyanobacterium
GGCAGAGGGGCAGGGGGGCAGGGGGGGAAGAAGAATTAATTCCTAATTGCCTGTTGCCTATTGCCTATTGCCTATTGCCTGTTGCCTATTGCCTATTCCCTGTTCCCTACTTCCTAATAACTAATGACTAATAACCAACCTTTTGTTGACTTAAGAAAATATGATCAATCTTGGTTTGATAGAGGAAGGCCGGGTTGGTATATTTTGCTGTGGTGGCTTGTGCAAGCGATCGCCTTTCCCCTCACCCCACAACCATTAAATTTCCTACGCTGTTTCTTATTGCGACTATTTGGGGCAAAAATTGGTAAATCTGTTTTAATTCGTCCCACAGCCCGCTTTACCTATCCTTGGAAAGTTAGTATTGGTGATTATAGTTGGATTGGTGATGATGTAGTTTTTTATAGTTTAGATCAGATTATCATCGGGGATCACTGCGTTATTTCCCAAAAAAGTTATTTGTGTACAGGCAGTCATGATATTCAAGATCCCGCATTTGGTTTAAAAACTGCCAGTATTACCATTAACAACGGTGTATGGATTGCTACAGATTGTTTTATCAGTCCTGGAGTAGAAATTGGTGCTAATGCCGTGATTGGGGCCCGCAGTAGTGTTTACAGCAATATGCCAGCAGCCCAAGTTTGTTGGGGAAATCCCTGCCGTCCCCAGTATCCACGACTAGACACGACAGAGAAGCCAAATTAGAGCTAATTTTTTGTTGATCCCAAAATTGGTTTTTTCGCCACATCTTCTAAATTGACACTACTTAATAAACTCTGCCAATTTTCTCTGAGGAACGGATTTTGGGGATTTTGTTGGCGCAATTCTGCTAAAGTCGCGATCGCATCATACCAAAAACCATTTTCAGCATAAATTGCTAGTTTTTCATGTAAAGTAGCTGTTGCGAGTTTACCAGCTACCTCTGAATTAACTGGCATTCTGTAAATTACCCCTTCAACATGGACAGGGGGAGACATTTTCTCTGGATCACAATAGATACTAAAAAACCACCGATAGCGCTGACCTACCTTCAACTCAGGAGCATCCCCTGGTAAAGTCCAGCTAATTACTCCAGCTTTCTCTGGTAAAGGTATAGTCGTTTCATAGATAATTTCATCACTATCTGCACTATCTTCTTTGAGGATAAATTCCGTTGAATATGAAGGTTGTTGAGAAAAAGGTACATAAAACAACAAACTAGGGTTAGCGGAAGTTGTATATCCCCAAACATTAGTTACATCTTTAATGTCTTGTTTTTCCTGACTATTGTAAGCTAAAGCTGTAAAATCTGGGTTAGTTTTTGGACAAATAAGAGAGCTATCACCACGTTTAGCTCCTCCCCTCTCCCGACCCCCTGGTGCGGGACCATTTGGTGGTGGTGGTGGATTAAAATTAACTACTTTAGCAATAACTGTAGTCTGATTAGCTCTGGGTGGATTTACAAACTTCACTGGTTGGGAGCTGGCAAAAGCAGAGGCCAAGCCCGTACCACTCATAACCAGTATTAACAGGAATTTTACAGCTTTAAATTTTGACCGCATAAAAACCTTACCTTGTCCACAAAATTAATTAAATATAGTTAAAGTTTGGTAGTTAAAGATTGATGTTTTTCCTTTTGCATTGTTCCTAAGCCTACAGTTGCTACTAAAGATAAAGCCGATGGGACAAAAGGAGCCCAAATACCCCCCACTAACAGACCAAGACAGATGATATACAAACTAAAAGAACTGACACCCACAGCTAAAGCTGCCTGTGGTAAAGAGCGCGATCGCCAAACAATTACACCACCTACCACCGACCAGCCCCAAATCCACAGCACTTCTATCCAAGGATTCCAAACTCGCAATAATGGACGGCCATCTATAACCGCACTCAGAATTTGGCTCACCTTATGGGCGTGTACCAACACTCCCGGCATTTCTTCACTAGGAATATTGCCATAGGGAGTAGCCCAATAATCAGCTAAATCTCCTTTGGAAATAACACCAATTAACACAATCCGATTTTCCAAGTTGTAACTAGGATTAACCGGAGTAGATAAGAATTGCGTCAGTGAGACTTGTTCTGCTATCTGCTCAGTTGCCCGATAATTGAGCATAATTTGTCCCTTATCATCAACTTGATAGCCACCCATCCGAGATGATAAACGGGGAAAAATTTTCTCTCCTAGTTGTAAATATTCTTGTGAGGTGTAATTTGGTTTAATACCTTTTGTAGCATACAAATAGCGAAATGCCAATTGTGTACTTAAACCATAAACAGCAGAACATGGTGATCCTGCTTCTTGAGTCATAAATAATAAATGCCGACGCACCACCCCATCAGCATCGCTGACAAAATCGCTAAATCCTAAATTATTGGCGGGGATGTCCTTAGATGGTTCAATACCTTTAATATTCTTCGCGCTATAACTACCTTTACAAACACCAAATAAATTACTTGTGTTTTGGAAACGGGTTTTTAACTCTGGGCTTTCTGTGGGAAAATCCCGATAAATATCCAGTCCAATTGCGATTGGTTTATACTGTTCTAATTTAGCTAAAAGTAAATTTAAAGATTTGTCAGAAATAGAAGTTCCTTTGAGAATTTCCCCTTTGTTGCGTTGATGGACTAAATCCGCCTCATCTACTGTTACCACCAACAAGCGACGATCTGTACCTTCATCGGGACGCGATCGCATCATCTGATCAAAAGCTCTGAGCTCTCCCCCTTGCAGCAGTCCCAGTAATCTCACACAACAAACTAAAATAGTTATGGCCAAACTAGACCACATTGCCACTTTCAAATAACTCACAGGTGAAGCAAGTGGTACTTCAGATTTGGGAGCAGGAGACTTTAACTCCTGCCATGTCAAAGGTATTTGCACCGGATTTTGACAAATTACTGGTAGCCAAGTCGCACAGGGAAACTTATGCTCTAATCCTTGTAATCTTTGTCTTGCTTGTCTAACTGATTGATATAAAGATTCACCACTAGCAAAAAATTGTAAAAAATATTTTAAAAATTCTTGTGCAACTTCATCTGGCACCGGCTCACGCATAACAATAATTTGGGGAATTTGCAAATCAGCCAGTTCTCTTGCCAACCCTAAACCATCACAAGAATTAAAAATTGCCAGTTGTAAACCACTATCAACAGCCTTCCTTAAAGCATACTTTAATTCTTTAATTGTTAAACTATCCGTAGAATTTAGATATATTCGTCCCGTTTCATTATCATGAGTACAACTATGGCCAGCAAAAAATAAAATATCCCAATTTTTCCCCCACAGATGATCAGTCAACTCTTGACGTTGAGGTTCTAGCACCATTTGCACATCAGCATCTGAATATTGTTTGAGTAAAACCTGATCTGCTTGAGTATCAATTCCTTGGCTATTACCCACAATTGCCAAAACATTAACCAATAAATTAGGAGTACGCTGTTTATGATTAATCTCATAATTAATCGGAGATAAAGCTATTTCTGCTTTGGGAAAACGCTCCAACAAATCCCAAAGATGCCAAGGTAATCTTTGCAAATGGCCGTTTTCTGTTTGTACTATTACCCGTATTTCTTCCGTAGGTAATAATCCTTCTAGCCATTTCTCTCTGACACGGCGAAATTCTTCTGCTTGTAACCAAGAATTAATACTTTTTTTCAGTAAATCAGCCGCATCATTACAGTCAGCAGTCTTGGATACATTGGTTCTTTGTGTAGATTTGGCGTAAAGGCGGTATAAACTGCCTAAACTGCGATAGCTAGATTGCCAATGGTTATAGGCTTGGAGGAGTTCTGGTGCAGGAGGTAGTTTCCCTGTGATTTCGATGGAAGGGAGCTGACGTTCTTCACTGATCTGGAGGGTGACAGAAAACCCTTGATCAAAGCTCCCCTCGCCAAATTTCAGAACTACTAACTTACCCATGATTCAGCTATTGCGTCCTCTAATATTCTGGAATGATGATTTTTAATCACCAATAACACCCACTCTACTACTTTAGATGGTGAAGTTACCCAAAAACAAGGTGTCATCTAATGTCACTTGCACAGTAAACCGTTCTTGAGGCTCACCGACAAATTCTAACTGAATATAGTTATCTTGTATCCGAGATTTGGCTTCTAAAAACACTGCACCCGAATTATCGAGGACTGTTAAATTTATTCCTTCAGGTAAATATACTTGACTGCCTGTAGCGTGTAATTGAAGATTAATATTGGTTCTGTGGTCAGCTTCAGGGCTAATTTCCACAATCAACATTAATGGATGATTGTAGCTAGGGGTATTAGCCTCAATGACTTTAGCTCTGATAACTAGTTCTGATGGTTGTTCTACTGCCTCTAAAGTATTTCTGTCTAGTGTGTTAACACTACGGAAGGAAGCACCACGAAAAGCAGGTTCGAGTTCTGGTTTGGCATCTAGTAATGATTCTATAGTTTGCCAACCCGATTCAAATATACCTGCAAACCACTGACCCAGATCCACTAAAGGCTGAATTGGTGAAGTTCTTAATTCATCTAAATGATCAATTAAAGCTTCTAAGGGTTGGAGTTTGTTTAAAGGTAGTTCTTCGCTGGTTACTTTATGAGCAAATCCTAAGATATTGGCTTCTTGGAGTTGATCATCAATTTGCACTACCACATAACCGACTCTTTCTTCCCAGGTTTCAGGAGGAACAGGGCAAGTTGATTGCTCTAAGGTCACTGGACGGCATTCTAAGCGACCAATTGAGGCAACTTCTAAATCTGCTACATCTGCAAAAAGCCGAACAACACTATTCCAACTATCACTAGCTTTTAGATTTGTAGTCATGCCTAGCATTGTTAAATAATCATTTACCACTGATACAGCTACAGTGTTTAGCTGAACCTGTTTTGCTTTGGTGGCATTTGGCTGTTGACTAGCAAATTTTTGAGCCGTATCACGAACGTCTGAAGTAATTGGTAATTTTACAGAAAGTTTGTTTTGTTGATAGTTGTTATGAGTCATTGTTTTGTCACCGGAGTTTTATGCTTGTGTTGATATATCCGTTGGATTTACTGGATTTATGCCAATTCCATCAAAAAAATAATTATATGATATTCATCGCATCATCACAGGCTTAACAAGTCTTAGATAATACTTTGAATTGAGGGGCTTTAAGTACAGTCGGGAAAAAACTGTAGTTCTCCCCAATCATACACCCCCTCAGTTTGTTAATGAGCTATAGCCAGTTGCCAATTAGAACATAAGCAGACCAAAAACTTGGTAGTTTATAATTCGGGTGGTTTAATAGCTGGACTTGAGCGCGGCGTAGGGCTTCAGCTTTGGTGATATTGTTGCTTCTAAGTTCACGGTAAAACTCTCCTACAAACCGAGCTGTAGATTCATCATCAATTTGCCACAAGGAAGCTAGGGTACTACGCGCTCCGGCTCTAACTGCTGCTCCGGCTAGACCCAATGTGGCACGGTTATCACCTGCGGCTGTTTGACAAGCACTCAAAACTAGCAATTCTACTTTAGATTGATTGTCAGCAGTGAGAATGATGTCAAAGTCTTTGACTTTAATGGGATTATCAGCCGCCAAAATAAAGGTATTTTCAGCACGAGAGCTAAATTCTCCATGAGTGGCTAAATGTACGATGTTAAAGGGATTAGAATTAATTTGGTTTTTTAGTGCGTTTCTGGTAAATTTCTCATCAAGTAGGCTGATGGTGGAAACTCCGGCTTTGGCAATTAAGTCAAATTCTGCTCTAATTGCGGGTAAAGGGGAATATTTAGAAAATCCTGGTGGTGGTTCAGTTAAACCTGCTGTTAAGGCTTTAAGATTATTCCGGGTGAGGGGTTGGGGGTCGAGTAGTTGTAGTCCTACACTTAATGACACAGCATATTTTTCGATCAGAAATTTCTGGCCATCAAACAGGGCTGCCATAGGAATATTCCGTAGTTGCCCATCTAATACGAAAACTAGATTTTTAACTCCACTAGCTTGTAAATCTGATTCTATTGGTTTTATTAACCAGTTGTAAACTTGTTGTGATTCAGTTTTTACGGCTTTAATAGCAGCAGGATTAACTAAATGTTTTCGCAGTTGAGAAACTATTCTTACTACTTCTGGTTGTGAGATGTTGGTACTGTAACGTTTAAGTGGCTGTTTGGGGATTTTAACAATTACTTGCAATTCTTGGGGCAGGATTATGGGATAAAGTATTGCAGATGTGGGATTATCTTGATCTACGACTCGATCTAAAGATACTTTTTGACCTTGTAAACAAGCTTCTTGGAAGAAGTTATCTAATTCTGCTAGTTGCAAGGCTTCAATCCGTTCTCTGGCTTTTTCTAGGGTTTTTGCGTCTGGGTTGCCGTTTTGGGAGTTGAGTAATAGTTCTACTGATTGGCGATAGATTGGTTCTACGCTATCTCGGAAACTATATTGAATTTCAGGATTAACTGCTACTAGGTCGCTACGTAGGGTTTTGAGGGTTTCGACTACGCTATCATAGGCAGCGATCGCACCAGGAATATTATTTTGTCTCCACAGCAATCTGCCTAACTGCCATTGTAATAAATATGTTATGTCTGGGGCGTTGTTCGCTTGGGCTAAAAGTAAGCCTTCTTGGGTGATTTTTTGGGCTTCTTGCCACTGTCCTGTAGCTTCGTATAAGTTGCCTAGATTATTTAATGTATAGGCTTCTGCCCGTTTGTCTCCCAATTCTTTGGTTTGTTGTAAGGTTTTTGCTAATAATTGCGCTGTGGCTTGGGTTTTGGAACTAATGTCAGTATTAGATGAGGTTTGATTTAAAAGTTTAACTACGCTTTGGACAAAGTTAATTTTGGCATAGATGGCGGAACGACTGGGGGGGAGTTGGTCAAGGGTTGGTTGGATTTTGCTGACTAAAGTTTGAGCTTGTTGCCATTTTCCTTGATCTAATAACAGACTGAGTTGATTTAATTGGGCTTGAATTTTGGTGATTAGTAGAGGTGAAATATCTGCTGCTTGTTGATAGTAGGCGATCGCTTGTTCTTGTTGTTGCTGTGTGCGACTCAGATTCCCCAAACTAAATGTAGTGGTAGCAATTTCGCTCGGTAGTTGTAGATTTTTGGCAATGATTAAACTTTCTTTTAAAGCTTGTTCTGAGTTATCTAAATCACCTACTAATAAAAATGTATCACCTACAATTCGCAGTCCCGCAGCTTTATTAGCTGAGTTTGGTTGAGATTTTAATTGGTTTTGGAGTTGGTTTAAAATTATAAAGGCGCGTCTGTAAAATCCCTGAATTCGCCAAGCTTGGGCTTGATTGATTTGCGATCGCAATATCCCCTCTTGACTATTTAATTTTTGATAAATTTTTTCTGCTTGTTGCCAAGTTGCTAAAGCTGATTCTGATTTTCCTGTCAGTAGTTGCAACTTACCCTGAATCTCTAAAGATTGAGCTAAAACTGGCAAATTTTGATTTTGACCTTGGAGTAAATTTATACTTTCTGCAATTGTATTATTAGCTTCCTCCCAACCTCCCATTTGTTGGTAAGCCAAGGAAAGATTTCCTAAAGTAGCAGCTAGTTTTAAATTATCACCTTGACGGCGATAGTCTTGCACTGCTTGGTTGAGTAATTTTATAGCCTCAGCAAACCTACCAGCATCATATAAAACTTTTCCTTGTTGCAGCACTGAAATATCTTGACTGACAGCAGTTGGTGTGCTGGTATGATTAGCTGCCAAATTATATGCCTGTTTGAGTTGAGGAGAATAAGCTAGAACTGGTGTATATGTAGCACATAAAAAAGCAGTTAAAAATAGTAAAAACCAAGAGAAAAAGCGGAATTGCTTGATTTTAGCTTTTTTACAATTGATAAAATTTAACCTAAAAATCCTAGTTGCTTTGTTCATAAAGCTTTAGCTAGAGTGCAGATAATAAATAATTACCACAGTAATCAATGAAGCAACCAGGATAATATCACTATGGTGACAAAAAATTCATCCCTGTGCTTAGTTTATTTTATAGTAACTAGAAATTAACATGATAAATATTAGATAAAATTCCTACATTTAGGATAATATACGGCGTATCTTACAGCTTTACTGGCTTTGAGTGCAGAAGTTAAAAAAGAATTTAGCCAGGGTGTGGTTAACTTCGCATCTTTAACATCCTGGCTTTAAACTGTTTATATCAATTAATAAACATTTTATTTTCAAAAAAATTGTTGATCTCAAAAAGCCACCTGAACTTATAGATAACCCTCTGTTTCAGCAAATTTCCGTAAACGGGGCAAACACTGACGCTGGTAAAAACTGCTTAAAGTAGGAATTGGTAAACCAAACTCTTGGGACAGTTCTTTCCAGCTGACTTCTGGTGGTAAACGTTTGAGCAATAATACCTGACAATTAACGTCTGGCCGTCCTTTCACATGGGTTTGACGTAGATCCCCATTTGCATCCTCTTTAATCCACATTTCCAGATTTTCCAGAATTGGAGGGGTTTGAGGAGGTGCTGGTATAATATCTATAGGATTGAGGATTTCATTATTATCCCCATACCATATATCGGGAGCGATAATATTTATGTTTTGAATATCCAGAATACGAAAATCCTGTAGCCTACGCCTTAAATAAGCATTTAACCACGTTATTACACTACCATACTCAGGGTTGTAGGTTTGCCCTGTTAAGCCTTCACAAAGATTGCGACAGAAGTACAACCAAGTTTGTTGAAGTGCATCTTGATAATAAGGAGCATTTTCCCTCCAGAGTCTATTAGCAGTCAAGCGAATGATTTGCGTGAGCAGCTTTTGGCGCTGAGGGCTTCCAGGTTTGTGGCCACAGGCTTGGGCAACTAAGTGACGTAGCTGTTCATCAAATTCAACCATAAAAATCCAGGCGAAGGGGGCAATTTATCCTACAGTCAATTCAAATCAGTTCAAAAATGACACTTTTGTAATTATCCTGTTTATTGTTGAATATTTTCCACCCAAAAATCTTTATATATATTTGGAATACAAAACAACCAGGAAATTTTATTTCATTATGTATCTTAAAATGCTTACTTATGCAAGAATACGGTAACAAAAGAGCTAAGAAAATTTAGCACAAAAGCAGAAGTGCTGCCGTAGACTAGGCAAGAAATCAGGAAGCTGATAGATAAGCATCTAAATATTTTTGAACTGGTTAGTTATTTTCACTATCTGTGCTAAAAATTTCCTTTTTTGTCAATACCGTAAAATCACTATAATTTTACCAAAACCGAAATTAATTTGTTATGTTTTATCAGCAATGAGTAGTAATTTTCCTGGTAGTGAATTTGTGAATAGTTAACACAGTAAATTTTTTGTTTTGCTTATATTGTTTTAACCAAGAAAAAAAGCGTATAATGAGAAACCAAATATCATAGTTTACTAGGTTTGTAAAGTTTTATTTAAAAAATATACCCTTTACATCATTTTTTCTGGGTATCTATTCATTTAGGATTCCTATAGTAGCTAAAAATATAGTAAGTAGTCGTGCAAAATTAATTTCCTACGTAAAGCAAGGGAACAGGGAACAGGGAACAGGGAACAGGGAACAGGGAACAGGGAAATAAGTTGTGTAATTAATTCTGCCTAATTACTTATACATAATTTCTTAAAAACCCTATCATAATCATAAGGTTTTTTCTATGTAATTTTATATTTAAGGATTGGATAAGAAAGTTTTAAAAGTAATGTCAGATAATGTAGAGACATTTTATAAAACATCTCTACAGAACTGTTAAGATAGTCTAAAGATGCTTTAAAACTAACTAATCAGAGACAATTAAACTGGGAGAACTAAAAACGAATACATCCCTAATTCCTATATTTGGTTGCTCTGGTTTAATAGGGGTAGTAAAGTGGAAAAATTGATTATCATTTACTAAAAGTAATTCTCCCGGTTGCAAAATTTTACTAAAAATTGGTTTTTCCCGTTTGCCTGTGTATAAATGGGTTTCTCCTCCTAAAATATTGTTTCTATTCACAGAGAAAATACCAATAAAATTAGTGCCATCTTGATGTATACCTTCTGGTGCGGGATTCCCTAAATTTTCAGGTGAACAAATGGTTCTGATTTGATGAACACCAATTTCTGCTTCTGGGTGGAGTTGACAAGAATCTGCAAATGCTAAAACCATTTTCTTAAAACTATCTAATTCTATCATTCGCTGATCTAATTCTACAAATTCTCGTTTGATATTTCCCAATAAAGGATTGTATTCTTGTCCTTGTAAAAGGTATCCATGAGGTAATTTAATGAAATTATCTCCTCCAACAATAAACCGGGATAATCTTCTAAATCGGTAATTGCCTTTAATAAAAGGATCTGGAGGTAAATCATTAAAAAATGGCTGAAAACTTGCTGTGTTAATTGAATTGACTTTTCTCAAGGTAAATAGAAAAGCATATTCTAATTCGGTCGCACTGGAAACTATTTGCATAATGATGTTTCCCCTTGCATTGTACAGTCCTTCCGATATACTTTTGGGAAGGTTTACCATTTTCTATTATAAACAAAAGCTTGAGAAGTCGCCGTAAAATTGACTACAGAATTTGTTAATTTTATAATATGTGTAAACTTTAGAGCTTCAGTTAGCAATTTACTCGTTTAGCACGTTTATTTTGATACATTTTTATGTCTGCTAAAGTAATTAAGTAATCTAAAGCAATGGGTTGAGTAGGATCATAAGCTTGAATACCTATACTCATAGATAATTGAAAAGGTTGCTGTTGGGTCTGGTTAAATTTATTGAGGGCTATTTGTAATTTTTTTTGCAGTATGTCACAATCTCTAGGAGTAGCTTGGATTATTATTACAAATTCGTCACCTCCCAATCTAGCGATAATGTCCGACTCACGAAAGGTTGTTTTTAAAATGTTTGCGGTTGAGATAATTGCGGTATCTCCCATTTCATGACCAAATGTATCGTTAATATGTTTTAATCCGTCTAGGTCAATAAAAAAAAGATATGTCAGTAAATGTTTGCAACTAACTATTTTTAAAAGTTGTTCAGCTAAGAAAAAGAAACCCCGACGGTTATTCAGTCCGGTGAGTTCATCTGTGAGACAAAGACGACGAACTTCTGCTTCTGCTGCTGTACGTTTATTAATTTCTTGTTGCAGTTGGCTATTCATCGCTTCTAAAATAGCGGTACGAGCTCGCACCCTTTGGTCTAATTCTGCATTTACTAGCACGTTCTTCATTGCTACCGCAGTTGTATCTGCTAATGCTTGCAGTAGTTTAATTTGCTCTGTTTTTGGTTGATATACTTTTTTCCAGTATGTGCCAATAGCTCCTATTGGTTCAATAGTACGGATAGGAACCATGACTAAACTTTTAACACAAGTTAAACTGGCAGCAAATTGGGAAACTCTCACATCTTGGTAAATATCTTCAATGACTACAGGCTGACGATTGATCATAGCCAGACAACTGATACACTGATGCGGTGAAAAACTTTGTCCTTTACACAAAGGGGCGATCGCATTTTCTCCACTCTCTCCTCCATGATAACAATCTCCGTTATCTCGCAACACAAAATTAGCCCCATCGGAATCAGTTAATTGTCTAGCTGCTAAACTGACAATTTTCATGATGTCCTCTATACTCCGAGCTAAGGAAAGTTCTTGAACTACCAACAATAGAAGTTCCATCCCCCATAAATAAAACTTAGCATCCGTGTGCTCAGATTCTATCGGAAATATACACTGTAATGGCGAGTCTATGTTCATAGTTAAACTTTTCCCTTGCAAACCGTATATTTATAATTCCATTGAGGTATATCTCATGTAAAAAAGCTTTAGGAAATGTAATATTTTTTGCAATTTAACTATACTTTTCCGTATTCATGGAGATTTGCAGCAAAAAGCAAATACAATTTAGTTAGATTTATAAATCTATATAAATGTTAAGTAAAATAACGTTTTTATAATAAAATTATACTTTGAAGCAAGATGTTGTTTGATGCTAAAACCTTTTTCCATTGGTTTTCGTGTAACATACCTGCTTAATGCTGTATCTTAGCTAGACCAAACTAATAAGAATAAATGACTAATTTTTTATACCAATACCCGACTTTATATTCTGGAATTTTACTGAAACGGTACAAACGCTTTTTTGCTGATATTCAGCTTAGTTCTGGGGAAGTAATAACAGCCCATTGTCCGAATACTGGGCCAATGACGGGAGTTTCTACGGTGGGAAGTGCGGTACAAGTTTCTCGTAGTGATAACCCGAATCGGAAATTAGCTTATACCTTAGAATTAATTGAAGTACAGGACAACCAACCGACTTGGGTAGGTGTCAATACTAATTTACCCAATAAAATCATTAAATTAGCCTTAGAAAAATATTTATTCCCGGAATTAGGCAATTATAAGCAAGTTAAATCTGAAGTAGTATATGGACAAGACCGCAAAAGTCGGGTAGATTTTTATTTAACTACTGATGAAGGACAAAGACCAATTTATTTAGAGGTTAAAAATACAACTTGGGCTTTAGGCAACTTAGCTTTATTCCCGGATACAGAAACAACCAGAGGACAAAAACACCTACGGGAATTAATGGCGATTTTACCCCAAAGCCGGGCGGTGATGTTATATTTTATCAATCGGGGAGATTGTTTAGAGTTTGCACCAGGGGATACCACAGATCCAGTTTATGGTAAGTTGTTGAGGGAAGCGATCGCTCTTGGTTTAGAAGTCCTCCCCTGTCGCTTCGATATTTCCCCCATCGGTATCCATTATTTAGGTTTAGCCAAGTTGAAAATTTAAACGATTTTTATGATCAACACCCTTGTAGAGACGTTCCATGGAACGTCTCTACATCAAAATTTAAACTTTTTAACTTGCTACGGCTTCCGGTTCTACATCTAAACAGGAATGAACAAGAGGTAATAACGGGCCCATTTGTTCTTGTCCATTAACCGCTAACTCACTGTGACACAGATAAACTCTTTCACCTACACGGGCGAGTAAATCGGCTAAAATTCTTTTTAAGCGCTGCTGTTCTGCCATTGCTTCATCTTCGGCTGTCCAAGGTTGTCCTAAGCGATGACGTAAGAATAAGTTAGCACCGAATAAAGTTGCAGCACCACCTTTAGCCCAAAGTGGAGAACCGGCATCTAGCCAAAAATGCCAACGGTGATACTTTCTACTGGCACGATATTGGAAAATAGTTGCCAGGGTGATGGCTTTTCTTGTCCCACCAATGGGACGTACAGGATAGGGGTTAGCGGTAATAGTTCCTTTGCGTAGCAGTTGAATAAACTCGGCAATGGTGTCAGTTGATGGGGTTTTGGGTGCAGTGAGGGAAAGTAATCTGGCTTCAGTTTGTTTTAACCTAGCGTCAACTTCCCAATAATGCTGTGCGGTTTCTAAGAGTTCCCGTAGTGCGGCTAGTTGTTCATAAGGAGGATTTTGGTCTTTATACAAAAAATCCTGAATGGCTACGTATAGTAAGGAGATGGGACTAGGGATTAAACGTTGTTCTTGTTGCGATCGCTTGTTTTCAATCCAAGTTAATATTTCACTATAAGCCATTGTGGCCGCGTAACCAATTCTATCCCAGCGTTCAAAGGCTGTAACTGGTAGTAAGTTGGGATGTTCTGGATGGGGTACAAAGCAATAATCAGCGATTAACCCAGCCCGCACCGGATCTATATCTGTGGTCAGTGGTGAATATTGTACACTAGGTTCTACCGGATAATCTAATTTTTGGCGTTTGCGGCTAAGAATGACTAACATTTCCGCTACGGCATCCCGGTCTACCAATCTGCCCAAACCAGGATAGACTAAAGCTAATAAAGTTAGTAATGCTCTGACTGCGGGAGAACTAACCAGAGGACGCTGTTCATTGAGAGATTCTACCTGAATATTGTTTTTAGTGAGAATTTCTACTAGAGTATAACGAGCGATCGCATCTAAACCAGGCGCTATAATCGCTATTTCCTGCGGTTGCACTTGTCCTAGTTTAATTCCTTGAATAATTAACTCGGCTGTTTGTCGTAGTAACTGAGAACGCGAGGGGGTTTGAATTGACTGGACAAATTCTGGCAAACTTAACATCCCTGCCTGTTCTGTAACTACTTCTATCATCGGGTTAGCAATTTGAGTAGCTAAACTGTCCGTAGCTGGCAGAGATAAATTTTCTATCTGACATCTGCTGGCGATGTTTTCCAAATATTGAGGATCTGCACCTAAACCTAGACGCACCGATCCATTAGGATTATAGCTAAAAGCTGCGACAATTTCCCCATCTAAGAGAAACTCAAACAAATTATAGGCGATCGCTGGATAATCATCCACATCATCCGCCAGCACTGCCTGAAATCTTTGCCCTAAACGTTGCTGATAATGTGCATTAGTTAACAAATGGTGTCCGTAAAGTTCCGTAATTAAGCCGTAAGTTAACAAACCTCGTTGTAAACACCAGCTACGCCATTCTAACAGCAAATCAGCTAAAAAATCCGCTTCTAGATTGGCACTCTGTTCTCTTAAACCACTTTGCAAAATTGGCGCAATATCTTCACACCCTACACCACTATAAGCGGCTAACTGCCATAAGTCCAAAACCCGCCGCACAAAGCGATATTCATTCATTCCTGCACGGCGCAAAGTTGCCTCATCTAGCCTTGTGTGCCATAATTTTGTCGCTAGTTCTTGCTCTGTTTCTGGACGTAACCGCACAGGAAATTGTGCTTGTAACTGCAAATACTGAACTAATAATGGCCAAAATAGAATTACCTCATCTTGAAAAAAACCCAAAACTGTTTTAGCTCGAATTGGATATTTTCCTGATGTTAATGTGACAATTATATCACTCAGTTCTCGACGATTATCATCATTAGCAGCTAAAACTAAAACCCCTAGTTCTGTTTGTTTAAAGCTTGCTGTTTTTGTTAAATTTTTTCCTTTCCTGCGTCCCTGATTTTTCGTATAAAATGACTCTATATGTTGATTGCCAATTTGTAACCAATGACAAAACTGTTCAGCCAAGCGAGTAGTTTTCCCACTACGGCTAGTACCAACAACCCAAATAGAATCAGAAACCACAAATAAACTCCCTATAGATTTTTTTATTATACTTCCTGCGTTAAGTTAAATTTAAGAACCACAAAACAATGTTTAGACATCATCAACGATGAATAGTTTATCGTTTAGTCAAAAAATATACTCCTTTCTTCTATCATTATATAGATGGTATTTAAAAACACCAGAGCGTTCTTTAGAAGAAGCTTATCAAGCAGCCTTAAAAATTCAGGAAATAGAAGGTCAATATTTTCATGGTAATAAAATAGATAGCTATTCTGCCACCTACACCCCAGCTATTAGAGAATATTTTCAGGCTGATTTGCAGAGATTATTAAAAACTGCACGGATGCGTTTAGTAGAGTTTAAATTTAGTCGCTGGTTTTCTAATGAATCTAAGCGAAAAGCAGCAGAAAAAGCTGGGATAGAGTATCCTAGTGCAGCAGCAGTTGTAGAAAAACTGGAATTTATTGATCAAGTTATATCTAAATATATTAATACAGATGTAGAAGTAACCTCTGCTGACTTTTCTCCCCAACCATCTACTGATATAGCAGTTAGTGGGACAATTAATCAACAATTTCAACGCCAACCATCAGTTCCCCCTGTGAATCAAAAACCCAAGGGAAAAGCTGACACCACAGGTATACTTCCTCGTTCTATCTTAAGCACTATTACACGCCTCCAAGTAGAATTAGATCCTAATTCTGAACGGGATATAGTGGAAGATTTTCGCAAAGCACAGCGCCGGACAATTGTTTCCATTCGGTTTCTGTTACTGTTAATTATTGTGCCGTTGTTGACGCATCAGGTAGCGAAAGCTATAATTGTCGGCCCTGTCGTTGAACATTTTAGAAGTACCCATACCAGTAGAATTTTCTTAAATTCTGAAATGGAGGAAGAAGCATTATTAGAATTACAAAGGTATGAAGAAAGAATTAAATTTGAGAATTTGATTAGTAATGCTCCACCTTTGTCACCACGAGAATTAGAAGAGATAATGGAGGAAAAAGCTCAAGATGTAGCAGCAGAATTTCGTCACACCAGTGCTAATGCAATTAAAAATGTGTTCGCGGATATATTTTCTGTAGCTGCTTTCGTGTGGCTATTAATTAGTAGTAAAGATTCAATTTCTGTTTTAAAAGATTTCTTCGATCATCTTGTCTATGGATTAAGTGATAGTGCCAAAGCATTTATTATTATTTTGTTTACTGATGTCTTCGTCGGGTTCCACTCTCCCCACGGCTGGGAAGTAATTTTAGAAGGTATATCTCGTCATTGGGGTTTACCAGCTAATAGGGATTTTATCTTCTTATTTATTGCCACATTCCCAGTAATTTTAGATACGATTTTTAAATATTGGATTTTCCGTTATTTGAATCGCATTTCCCCTTCTGCTGTGGCAACATATCATAATATGAATGAGTGAAAGAAGGGAACAGGGAACAGGCAACAGGGAACAGGGAACAGGGAACAGGTAATAAGGTAATAGAAAATTAATTCTTTTTTCTTTTTTCTTTTCCCTCTGCCCCCCTGCCCCCTGCCCCTCTGCCTCTTTCTTCCTCCTTGCCTCTTTCTGTCTGCTTTTTATACAACTACTTAAATCATTATGGGAATCATGATCAAAAAAGCAATGATTTTGACAATTGTTGGCTTACCTGTGTTTGGATTAACTTTTTTATCGCAGATAAAATCAACTGCTAAATTAGCTATAAATATTAATCCTAAAGAAGAATGTCCTCTAGAAAAATTAGATGTACCAGTATCTACAACTCAGCAAATTCTGATTGAAACAAAACTGACTAATTGTTGTCAAAAGGATAGTTCTTGTTGGGATGAGATGATTTATAGTTCTGATAAGAAAGCATTATTAAAATCAATAGATTACAGTTTAAAATATTTGAAAACACCAGGTGCTAAAACTACTTATCAAAAATATCCTGTTCCCGGAATTACTCATGATCGCGTTTTAAAAAGTTTGCAAAGATTTCGAGAGTTAGTATTAGCTAATAATTCGGCAAAAGCTTTACATCAAGCTATCGAAAAAGAATTTGTGTTTTATCAATCAGTTGGTCATGATAATCAAGGTACTGTGTTATTCACAGCCTATTATGAACCCTTGTATACAGCCAGCCGTGTTCCAACTCCTGAGTTTCGTTATCCAGTTTATCGCTTACCCAATGATTTAAAATCTTGGTCTAGACCTCATCCCACACGGTTAGAATTAGAAGGTGCAGATGGTTTACAGGGTAGTCAGGGTAAATTACAAGGTTTAGAAATGTTTTGGTTTCGCGATCGCCTCCAACCATATATGATTCAAATTCAAGGATCTGCACGTCTACAATTAACTGATAATACCATAGCAACTATTAATTACGCTGGTAATACTGCCTATACCTATAGAAGTATTGGCAAAGAATTAATTAAAGATAAAAAATTACCCGAAAAAGGCGTAACCATGCCTAAAATCATTGAGTATTTTGAGCAGTATCCCCAAGATTTAAACGTTTATATTCCTCGTGACCCTAGTTTTGTATTTTTCCGAGAAACTTATGGTGCACCTGCTCAGGGTTCTATTGGTGTTCCTGTCACTGCTGAACGTTCCATTGCTACAGATAAATCCTTGATGCCTCCTGGTGCTTTAGCTTTAATTCGCGTTCCTATGCCTTTTATAGATAATGCTAACAATGTTGAACACCGAATGATCAGCCGTTTTGTTCTTGATCAAGATACAGGAGGAGCAATTAAAGGGGCTGGTAGAGTAGACTATTTTTTAGGGACGGGAAAAATTCCAGGCGATCGCGCTGGGCTTACTGTCAGTAATGGTCAATTATTTTACCTTGTTTTGAAACCCACAGCATTAAAAGTCAACCCAAGCAGCAACAAAAATTAAAGTTATTGTAAAGATAATTGCAGTCCAATAACCACCTTATTTACAGCAGGGAACTCTTAACACTTCGACTGCGCTCAGTGCGGTGCAGGGTTAAAAGTCTCTTGGTTAAGGTTTTGTTCCTAAAATCTATACCGCCTTTACCTGAAATATGCTGTAACTGTCAAAATACAATTATACTTTTTTGGACATTAGGCTGCAATTTCCAGATCAAAATTACTATTGCAAATCAATCTTATCTTGTCTGGGATGAATTGTTAAATATAGCTGATAAAATGGACTAAATTAATTAAAAATTCAAATAATAAAATAAAACCGAATATTAGCTATTAATGATATTAATTAGTTGTATAATAGAACGTTATAGCCGCTTGAAAAATTCTTACTAAAGATAGATTGACAGAATCCCTAGTGTAGACATATTTTTCCAATCGAAAATTGCAAATTCAAAATCAAAAATCAACAATCGTACAAGGGGTAAGGCTGATGAAAGTTTTAGTTGATGCTGACTTACTATTAGAAGCTTTAATGAATCGTAGTAAAAACGGTGTAAATACTAGGGAATTACTCAACATAGATAATTCAGGCATTCAGTTGTATTTAACTGATTTAGGCTGGCAAAAAATCTATGCTTATACTAGTCGGTTTCATAATGACAAAATTAATGCAACTGTAGTCAACATATTGCAGAATAAATTTTATATTTGTTCTGTTGATTGCGAAGTTTTACAAACAGCTTGTTCTTTATGGCAATTAGATTTTGAATCGTCTGTGGAGTTAGCTTGTGTAACTAAGCAAAAACTTAACGCCATTGTCACCCATAAACCTGAAGATTTTGCTGCCGTTACTAATCAATTTCAAGTTTGGAGTTTGATTGATTTATTACATCGTTCTCATTTAGAAGTACAATTAACATAAAGGTTTGGCAGCAATGTCAAATCTATTTATGTATTAATTTTTTGCTAAACCAAAGTTTATCAACTGTAACAAAATTATATCCCTGTTCTAATAATTGGGGAATCAAAATTTTAATAGTTTCTGCAACATCTTCTCCTCCGCATACACCGTCATGTAAAACAATTAGTGAACCACCTTTGACTTGTTGTAAAACTCTGTTAACTACTATTTTTACTCCAGGTCTGACCCAATCTTCAGGAACTACACTCCACATTACAGGCCGATATTCCCATTCATTAAATAATTTTAAAGTATGGGGTGTAAATAAGCCGTTGGGGGGTCGAACATCACGCACATCTTTGGGTAATAAATTACAGGCTTGATAAATTGCTGCTTGGGTGGTTTCTAAACTTCGTTTTAGTTCGGTGGGGGAAAGTTGGGGAAAATTGTGATGTTGATAGCCGTGTAAACCAATCCAATGGCCGCGATCGCTTACTGCTTTAGCAATATCTGGGTAACGATAAACGCAAGCACCCAACCAGAAAAAACTGGCAGAAATATGATACTGGTCTAAAATTTGCAAAACTTGGGGTGTGTATTGGGGGTGAGGGCCATCATCAAAAGTGAGAGCGATCGCTTTACTGTTAACATCCCCACACCATAAACAATCGGGAAAAGTTGGTTCTAATAAGCGGTAAATCAACGGGAATAAAGGTGCAAGCTGCATTGTAAAAAAATATGTAAAGTTTTGTAATAACTAAGATAAATATCGCTGCTAGTAACGAAAAGCGGACAACAGTTTGCGGATCTATCAACTGCAACTGAGCCTAAGAATCAATTACAACATAATTAAGGAGATCAAGATTCATGGCAGTCTACTACGGTAATAGCTTAAGCAACGATATAATTGGTAGCATCTTCAACGACAGCATTTATGCTGGTGCTGGTGATGACTACGTTTTTGCTGATGCTGGTGATGACTACATTAGTGGTGGAGATGGTAGCGACTTCATTGATGCTTGGACAGGTAACGATAATGTGTTTGCTGGCAATGGTAACGACTTTGTGTTTGGTTACGATGGTAATGATCAAATCCGTGGAGAAGGTGGTGATGACTTTCTGTTTGGTGAAAACGGAAATGATACTCTCTGGGGGGGTGCAGGGAATGATTACCTAGAAGGTGGTTTTGGCAAGGATACCCTTTATGGGGGTGTTGGTGCCGATGTGTTCTTCTTTAATTCTCGCTTTGAAGGAATTGATGTAATCAAAGACTTCCAATGGGTAGAAGGTGATGTCATAGGTATTGACTCATTTGGGTTTGGTGCATCCTCCCTTAACCAGTTTAGTTATAACAACATTACTGGTGGGTTATTCTTCCAAGGTGTTCAATTTGCCACCATTGAAAACAAACCAGCAGGTTTTAGTACCTCACTGGATATTGTTTTAGTATAATCATCTCAACAAACTTAACTTAATTTAACATACATGATCGAAAAATCGGGGGGTGTGGACTCCCTGATTTTTTTGTAACAAAATTTGTAACAGCAACGACAAAATGATGATTACTCGATTAAATTAGGGAAAAATTTACGGGTAATCCCTGAAATCAAAGTTTAATGCTATTACAAGACATTCGAGATTATCAAATACTGTTTTTAGGCTTGTTTCTGGTTTTGGGGATAGGAACAAGGGATTGGACACTGCGACCAGAATTAATTATAGTGGCGATCGCAACTTGTTTGGCCACACAAGCCACACTATCCTTAATTATTAACCATTGGTCAACACCAGACCAAAACACAAAAAATAGCCCAAATTTGCATTTACGTAGTGCATTAATTACTTCCTTGGGATTGAGCTTATTATTACGTGCCGACTATTGGCAAACAATGGCAATAGCAAGCTTTACCGCCATAACTAGTAAATTCTTATTGCGATGGGGTAATAAACATTTTTTCAATCCTGCCAATTTTGGCATCATTTCGGCCCTAATTCTCACCCCCGATGCATGGGTATCACCCGGACAATGGGGAGAAGATTGGTGGTATGGATTAATATTTCTAGGAACCGGCGGCATGATATTACAAAAAATTGGTCGCTGGGATACAACCGCCGCATTTTTAGGCGCTTATTCCTTATTAGAAGGCATACGTAATATTTGGCTAGGTTGGACTTGGGACGTTTACCTACACCGCTTAACCAGTGGTTCATTATTATTATTTGCCTTATTTATGGTGACAGATCCCCGGTCAATTCCTAACGCCAAAATGGGGCGAATAATTTGGGCAGTATGTATTGCCATATTAACCTTTATTTTACGCAATTATTTCTATCTTTCCACCGCCGTATTTTGGGCTTTATTTAGTCTTGCACCATTAACAACAATAATTGATAGTTTATGGCTTGCACCTAGATTTATTTGGTCGAAAGAAGAAATAACAAATCAGCAAAATTTTCACTCCACATTCACAGAGGTTTAGTAATGAAATCTTTACGCTGGTTAATGTCTTTATTGCTAATAGTAGTAATACTATGTTTTACACCCACAGCCTGGGCATTTTGTGGATTTTATGTAGCCAAAGCTGACAGTAAATTATATAACCAAGCCTCACAAGTAGCCATTGCGAGAGATGGAGAAAGAACAGTATTAACCATGGCCAATGACTATCAAGGAGATATCAAAGACTTTGCAATGGTTGTACCAGTTCCCACAGTCATAAAAAAAGAACAAGTGAGAGTTGCTAAACCAACAATTATTGAAAGGTTAGACGCATTTAGCGCACCCAGATTAGTCGAATATTTTGACGAAGATCCCTGCGCTCCAGTTATTGTATATGATGCGATGCCTACTGCTATTCCATCAGCAGCAGCACCACAAGCAGCAAGAGAAGAAAAAAATAATTTAGGGGTAACAGTTGAAGCCCAATTTAATGTAGGTGAATATGATATTGTGATTTTGAGTGCCAAAGAATCAAACGGTTTAGAAACTTGGTTAAATCGTAACGGTTACAAAATTCCTAGAGGTGCAAATCAACTGCTCAAACCTTACATCCGTTCAGGAATGAAGTTTTTTGTAGCTAAAGTCAACCTAGAAAAATTTGAGCAATCAGAATATCAACTTTTAAGACCATTACAAATAGCCTATCAATCACCGAAATTTGTCTTACCGATTCGGTTAGGGATGATAAACGCCAACAAAGAACAAGATTTATTAGTTTACATTCTTTCCCCCAAGGGACAAGCAGAAGTTACTAATTATCGCACCGTCAAAGTTCCTTCTAATGTGAATATTCCTGTATTTGTGAAAGAGGAATTTAGCGATTTTTATAAATCC
>DATGXB010000216.1:0-59792 GCA_035299225.1 Nostocaceae cyanobacterium
AATACTAGGAACAGCGCTATCTTTGAAAGGTAAAACTATTGCGGTAACTGGTGCATCTGGGGCATCTTTTCAAAACTTTAAAACATTTCTGATCTAATTCATCTTCAGAGTTAGATATTGATACTATTGAGGAATGTGAAAAAACGAAGCAAGAATGGGTAAAACTCCCCATATAAAAACGGGTGCTTTTACCCTACCGGGAACTCTGTCTTCTTAACGATGATTAAAGATGTAGGATTGGCTTTGATCCCAAACACCATCATGGAATACCTGTACTATCTGGCGAATGCCAGTCTCACTCTGCGGGTTGTTCAGCATCTGCATAATAGACCGCAAACCCCTGTTTCGTTCGTCACCGTAATTCATCAAATTGATGGTTGGGTAGTCAGAATCAAACTTAGAGATCCCATCTCACCCCAAGATGACGGTGATTTCCGGGCTTTTTTCAATGAATTAGGAATTAGCTATGAACCACCTATGAGGGTGCAAATGGCACTATGGAGCTTAGAAGCAGGGCAATGTCCTGTAGATGTGATGCGTCGCTATCAAGTAGCGATCGTTTCTCATGGTAGCCCAGAAAGAGAGGAAATCGAAGCGTTCCGGCAACAATTTGTCCGGGGTTTAGGCTACTGTCCAGAAACCTTAGCTTGATCCTAAACTTAAGCGACAAGGGTGAATACGAAAACAACTCAAAATTAGTCATGATTTGTCATTGCTGCTTCTTCATCTAAGATGCTTGACCTGTGACTAATGATCATTAAACCTACACAATTGAATAGTCAAAAGCTGCGGGTATGTATTCTTGCAGCTGCAACTCATACCCAGATATTGATAAACTAGCTAGGCATTGTTGGTTAAATGTTTCCCCACGCAGTTGGTGAGATATCCGTCGGCAGGAAACAATAGCTACATCGAAACGGCAAGAATATTCTGCTTTGTCTGGGTATTGAGTTAAATATATTCCTGCTGTTTGTCCAAGTTTGATTTGCTTTTTGGAGGTGATAGCTTCTCTACCACCCCCATCCCAACTACCTAAACTACGAGTTTTTACTTCTACAAATGCCAGTACGGGGAGTTGATTTGATGTTGTGTCCTGATACTGAGCAATAATATCAATTTCTCCCCAGCGACAGCTAAAACGCCGATGTAAAATTTCCCAGCCTGTAGATTGCAACCATTGAGCAACTAAGTCTTCACCGATGTCCCCAATATTGGGATAATGATTTACAGGAGGTTTTGGCATTTTTGGGAAAGATTATGAATTACCAGTTAGGCGATCGCATTTTAGCTTGCATTTTCAGTTTATCCCTTTGGGCAATCCTTGGTACTACAACCCTCATCGGTTGGACTTCCACCGCTTGGGCATTAGACTACAACAAAGAAATTCTGATTGAAGCTGATTTTTCTCACCGTGATTTAACAGATTCTAGCTTTACCAAAGCTAATCTCCGTCAAAGTAATTTTAGCTATTCTAATTTAACCGGTGTCAGTTTTTTTGCCTCTAACCTAGAATCAGCCAATTTTGAAGGTGCTAATTTAACTAATGCTACCCTCGATTCTGGCCGTTTCATTAAAACCAATTTAACCAATGCGATTTTAGAAGGGGCATTTGCCGCAAATGCTAAATTTGATGGTGCTATAGTGGACGGTGCCGATTTTACTGACGTGCTATTACGTCCCGACGAACAGCGAAAATTATGTAAAGTAGCAAAAGGTACAAATCCGGTCACAGGACGGGACACAAGGGAGACTTTGTATTGTCCGTAGGCAGGAGGCAGGGGGGCAGAAAGAGGCAGAGGTCTACTGGCAGGAACAGTAAAGCCGAACGCTGGACGGGGGGGCAGGGGGGCAGAGGGGAAAAAGAGAAGAATTAATTCCCTATTGCCTATTGCCTGTTCCCTATTGCCTATTGCCTGTTCCCTGTTCCCTATTGCCTATTGCCTATTGCCTATTGCCTGTTGCCTATTGCCTGTTCCCTGTTCCCTTGACTTAATACCCAGATTTTAAGATTTTGTGCTGAAAATGATAGAGGTTGTTGGATGCAGAACCCGTTGAAAATGTTTTTCTATCTCTTTCAAGCCAAGCTGTCACGTTATATTACTACCTGGGTATTTACCAGCATTGTAGTTATTGAAATTATCATTTTAATTCCTTCCGTTTTGCGACGGGAAAATGAATTATTAGCTAAATTAGAAAATATTTCTAATGAAATTTTCGCATCTTTAATTGACACTCATCACTCAGAAATAGAAGCCAAAGAACGCTTATTAAATATAGGTAAAAAACTTAAACCTAATTCTGCTGTTGTCGGTGCTATGCTTTATAGTGCAGATGGCCGATTAGTAAGCAAATTTGGTGAAGAGTCTACTTTATCTTATTCTCAATTGACTAATAACCAAGTGCAACGAGTGCAGAATAATGCAGGAACTCGCTATGATGTGGCTTGGTTGATTTCCATGCAACAGGGAAAATATTTTCTAGTTGTCAGGCATGACTCAGGTTTTATTAAATCAGAATTATTTGCTTATTCTTTACGAGTTGCTGGATTAGTTTTAATTATTTCTGTGGTTGTTACCTTAACAACGATGTTAACTTTAGGGGTGACAGTAATTAAACCAATTTTACAACTCAGAGATGATTTAATAGCCGCAGGTGAAGCTATTAGCAAAGATGCAAATGATCCGCTTTTTTCTACTATGTCTATTCGACGTAAGGATGAAATGGGTGAGGTGATTTATGCTTTTAACCTCATGTTTCAACGGGTACGGCAAGAAATACGCGATCGCAAATCAGTAGAAGCCTGTCTACGTGATGAACAGCAAAAATCAGAACGATTATTGTTAAATATTTTACCTGCGGAAATTGCCCAACAACTGAAAGAAGAACAAAGTGCCATTGCAAATCGGTTTGATGAGGTTACTATCTTATTTGCAGATATTGTTAATTTTACCGGATTAGCTGCCCAAATTTCCCCCATAGAATTAGTTAACTCACTCAATCAAATTTTTTCTAGTTTTGATAGACTAGCAGAATTTTATAACTTAGAAAAAATTAAAACCATTGGTGATGCTTATATGGTAGTTGGTGGACTACCCACCCCCAGATCAGATCATGCCATAGCAGTTGCCCAAATAGCCTTAGATATGCAAGAGACAATTACTCAATTTCAAACCGCAACAGGGGAAATATTTCAATTAAGAATTGGTATTAACACCGGTTCTGTAGTCGCTGGAGTAATTGGTTTGAAAAAATTTAGTTATGATTTATGGGGAGATGCCGTTAACCTAGCAAGTAGAATGGAATCTCATGGAATGGTGGGGAAAATCCAAGTTTCTGAAACGACATATCAGCAAATTAAAGACCACTTCCAACTAGAAGAAAGGGGTTTAATTCCCATCAAAGGTAGAGGAGAAGTAAATACCTATTTCCTAATTGGTAAAAACTCCAACTCCCCTACAGATATCTAAAACAATAGCATTCCTGTTTGATTTTTGAAAAATACTGAGGTGGGCATTTCCTACAGTTTTCCGTATCTGTTCAGTGTTTTAGCAAAAATGCCCACCCTACACATACTACAGATATCTAAAACAATTCTAGATTTTTGATGAGATGATGTAAATCTACTTGTAAATCTTTTGTCTAATTTTGTAAGCTTCTGGTAACTTCCACCAAGGTAAATCAGGATGTTCATGATGTTCTTGGTGATAACCAAAATAATAACAAGTAATAAATGACAAAAAATTTGGAAATGATGTACTTTGAGCTCGATGAGAATTAGTATATCCCCCTACTGGCTCACGATGCGGTAAAAATGTACCAAAATAAAACAATTGCGCTGAACTAGCAATGGAAGGTATCACCCAAAAAAAATTCAAATTATCTTCTGGTATGTGCAATATATAGCTTAGTAACCTAAAAATCAAGATCAAAGCAAAAAGCCTAAACCAACTCCAATACCTCTTCATAAAATAAAAGTACCAGCTAAAGAAATTCTTATGCTGGTAATCATGAAAATCTGGATCAAGTTCGCTGGCAGGATATTGATGATGTAATTTATGTTTATTCCGCAATTCTTGATAACTAAATAAGCCATACAACAACAAAGTTAAAGAACCAATAAAATCATTAATTTTAGGATTTTTAGGAAAAACTACTCCATGCATCGCATCGTGAGCAGTAATAAATAAACCTGTATAAAGAAACATCTGCCAAATTCCGGCTATCCATAGCCATAACCTGGAAATTTTAGAGATGTCAATGGAAAGTAATATCACTAAACTAATAGCCCATATACTAATAATAGTACACGCAATCCATAGTCCTTTATTTGTATGACTTTCATTATCAATTTTGTAGCTAATCTCTGGAAAATTTGAAAATATATTTTCAGATTGAATCATGCTTTTGCTCTACTCACTAATAATTTGTAAACATTTACGAAAACTATGACTAAATTAACTAAAATTAATCAGTCTACATTTAGTCAGATTCAATCCATTAATGTGATGCTGGTTTTGCAAAAATCCCATTATGGTTAAACACAGTCTAGCTAAGTTCAGTTTTGTTCACAAAACTTAATACTTAGACCAATATACCACACCGAAGTATCTTCGTTAATTTTTACATTCCATAATTCTGTTTTTTTATTCTGTTGTTGTCTGCTTAAACCTTGTACAATAAGGTTTTTCAGCAGTTGAAAATTATTACCACCAGTTAGATCAAAACCCCTAATTATAGCATTTCTGAAACCAATATTGTAGATAAAACTCATTAATTCGTTTGGTTTAATAAACTTATGCCAATCATGAAATCCTTTTGGTATGTGCTGTAAAATATCCTCTAACAGCCAAATCATGATTAATTGAGATTTAAGAGTTCTGTTAATTGTGTCAAATAAAAATAAACCATCAGGTTTTAAAACTCGGTAAATTTCGGTTATGGCTTTTTTCCAATCATCTACGTGTTCTAAAACATCAAAACATATAACAACATCAAATTGCCAATCATCAAAAGGTAATTCTTCAGCCATTCCCTGTTGATAATTAATATTTAACTGATTTTTATTTGCGTGTTCTTTGGCAATTTGAATAGAATTTAAAGATAAATCAATTCCTGATACATTAGCACCTTGTCTAGCTAAAAATTCACAAGCTAAACCCCCACCGCATCCCACATCTAAAACCTGTAAATTCTGCCAAGTGGGGATATTTTGTGAGAAGAAATCAAACCGATATTTATTCAAAGCTTGAGATAGATTTAAGGTTTCTCCTTCTGTCCACCATTTCTCAGCATTGAGATTATAGTATTCTAAATTATTTTTTTTCATGTAATCTAAAATCCAAGTTTCAGCAAGATAAGTACACCGGCAAAAATGTTTAGCGTCATTGCGAGCGAAATGATGCAACGCAATGTCAAACCCTTGTGATTGCTACCCTGCGGGAACGCTACACGAACGCAATGACAATGTGTAATTAATTCTGGTTGACTACTGAAGTACAGATTTTTTCCCAATTTGTTAATGTTTTGAATGTAAATTAAAATTACAGCAATCTATAGTAAATAAATTACTGCATAAATTTAATTATTTCTTCAAGCTCAAGAAATAATTTAAAATATATTCTTTATTACTTTTGATTTTTGATTTATCATCCTATTGATTCTATAAAATATTTTCTTGCTAGATGAAAAATTTTATTAAATCTCTATTTACTATTTCCAGAATTTTATATTGAAAGTTAGTCAAAATGATAGATTTTCTGTTTGATTTATGAAATATAATTAGGTGGGATAGGTGGGCATTTTTTAGCATAATTCGCTGCTATTAAGAATTTTACCTATAAATGCCCACCCTACAAATACTATAAATACCTGACAAATTAAACTGATAGAGGAAAATCAATATTGAGTAAATCATGGAGTGAAAATTGTCGTTTTTTGTCTAGTTCATCTAACCGCATTTTTTCGGCTTGAAGTGCTTTACCGTGTGCTTCTGATCCGGTTTGTTCCCATTGTTCACGAAAGTATTTATAGCGTTTTTCTCGATATTCTTTTTCCATACAAGCAAGGGTGGCTTGCATTTGTTGGGGTGTGCGAGTAATTTCGGCTTTGGTTTTTTCGTTTAAATGGAATAAATGATTAACTAAGCTTAAATCTTCTCCTAATTCTAAATATCTGTTTTGTAAGTTAGAAATTAAGTCAAATTCGTTGATAGGAAATTCGATAATTTGTAGCCACAAAAGACGATGATGAGAAAGGCTAAATTCTAAATTTCTAACTTCTAGTTCTTGAATAATTATTTGACGATGGGGAGGACAATGTAAATATATCAACAATAGTAAAGATTCGGCTTGTTCTAGTAAAGTGCGTTCTGTGTTAACTAGAGATAGCTTTGGCTTTGTTTGTTGGGGTTTTTGTACTCGCGGAATGGGAGATGGGGAGCTATGGGGGTTGATTTGAGTACGGAGGTTTTCTACTCGTAAGGGGACAAGTTGAGCGTCCCCTAAACTGAGTATTTCTGCACAGTAGGAAATATAGTAGTTGAGTGTATCACCATTAACAATATTTTTCAACAATTTTACGAATTGTTGCGAAACTTGTTGAAAGTCTGTAGCTTGTTTTAAATCTCGATTTTGCAGAATTTGTTGAATTTGCCAATTTAACCACAGTGGGGCGGTTTCTAGGAGTTGCTGATAGTCTTGGGTGCTGTGGGTGCGGAGGTATTCGTCGGCATCTTTACCATCAGGAATATTGAGAATTTTTAATTGCACTTCACCTTGATAGGCTAGGGTGGCTATTTCGCCGATCGCTCTTTCGGCAGCATTCACCCCGGCTTTATCGGCATCAAAGTTCAAAACTAGCTGTTTAGATTCACTGTAACGCAACAATAAACGGACTTGTTCGATACTCAGTGCCGTACCGAGAGAAGCAACGGCGTGATTAATACCCGCAGCATGGAGAGCGATCGCATCAAAATATCCCTCTACCACTATGGCTTGATCTACTTTAGAAATGCCGTCTTTGGCTTGATCTAGAGCAAATAGGGTTCTCCCTTTATTAAAAAGTTCCGTTTCTGGGGAATTTAAGTATTTTGGCTGTTCATCGCTTAAGGTTCTCCCACCAAAAGCAATGACTCTTCCTTGTACGTCACGGATAGGAATCATTAACCTATCTCTGAATACATCATAATAGCCGCCGCCTTCTTTGCGTGGTTTGATTAATCCCGCTTGTTCTACCAGTTGGACGGGATAATGTTTACTATCTACTAAATAACGATAAAGGGTTTCCCAACCTGCTGGGGCATAGCCTAAACCAAATTGTTGAATGGTGGCTTCTGTAATTTGGCGATCGCGCTGTAAATACTCTAATGCTTTTTGTCCGGCTGATTGTCTTAAAGCGTGTTGATAAAATTGGGCTGTAGAGGCTAAAACCTCATATAATTGCTCTCTTAAGGAAATTTGACGCTGTAACTCCTGCCTTTGTTCTGGTGCTAATGTTTTAACCGGAACTTGGTAACGCTTGGCTAAATCTAGTACCACTTCGGCAAATTGGCGTTTACCGATTTCCATTAAGAATTTAATCGCACTTCCCCCCGCTTGACAGCCGAAACAATAATACATTTGTTTAGTGGAGCTGACTGTGAAACTGGGGCTTTTTTCATCGTGAAAAGGACATAAACCGACAAAATCCTTACCGCGCTTACGTAAAACTACGTGTTCAGAAACTACATCAACAATATCAGCACGGTGTTGAACTTCCTCAATTGTGTCTTGATGCAGGCGGGGAATTTGCATTTTAGGTGATTTGGGTAATATGTGCTATATAAAACTTGGTTAAACTTATCCAAGCGCTTCTTTCAAGGTAGACGACTACTTCCTTGTCCACAGGCGTAAATTTTAGTGTGGCTCACCCTATTTTATCGTTGCAAATAGCTCTTCTGAAACTTTTAGTCATTGCTCGTCCACTATTTTCAGCCAATGTAACCTTTCGTGAACTCCTGTCTGACCTTTTTACAGGCTGCTATCGGAATTTTTGTTAAAAATGATCATTCAATGGGTTTGGTGAATGCCGTCCGTCAATGATATCAACGAACGGCTGCTAGGTCACTTGATACAGCAGGGAACAGGGAACAGGAAACACTTCGACTGCGCTCAGTGCGGTGCAGAGTTGAAAGTCTCTTTATATAAGGGTTTGTTCCAAAAATTTGTACCTCATTTACCTGAAACGGGCTGTATTTAGGCTGATGCTTTAACTTAGCATCTGCACCCCGCACTCCTTATTTCCAAACATCTGTAGATTTGATGATCTGCATTCCAGCATCCGCAAATCTAGCAAAAGTATTATTAGCCTGTTCTGTGAAATCTACCACACCCGGAACAACCACAGGGGAAGTACAATCTTCCAGTAAATAAACTTTTTGGGCTAGGGTTGCATCTATCTGTTGTATTTCCGTTAACAAATCATCAATAGTCCAGGCCACACAATGACTTTTAGCTTGTCCGGCGATAATTACCCCATCATATTCTAAAAGTTGTTGAATTAGTTTTGTGTTTTTGGTAGCAATGGGTTGTTGGTCGAAACCAGTTAACACTTCAGGACGTAGAATAGAGTAATTTTCGGTTAAGGGGTTTTCGCCTTTGAGTTCAAATTGGGTTTGAGTGCAGCGTGCGATCGCACTAAAGAAAATCGCCTCTTCCACCGCAGCCACCAAAGCATGACCAATACCCCCCAACATCGAATGATAAGGCCAAACCGTTAACGGATATTTACCATCATCACTCAATTTTCTCACATAATGATTAGCCTGTTTTTCTAACAACTCTAAATCACCATTTGTCACACTTCCAGCCACCGCCGGATTAACCCGCCAAATGCCCTCTTCAATATCTGTTAAAGTAATATTAGTAGCCGCAGGTGTCGGATGTTCCCCATCAGCATTTACCCAAAAAATCGGGTGAAAAATCTGCATTGCTGTATGAATATCCAACGTAGGAATAATTTTTGTAATTACCCCCAAATTCCGATAAATAAACTCACATAATCTTTTATTATCATCTATTGCCCCAGTTCCCGACCTCCCAGCAACATATAATTCAAAATCAGGCAAACAAAAAGTATTTTGCACATCAATCAACAACAAACACACCCGCTTTTCATCTTCACAAGCAGGTTTAATATTATGTTCCTTTGCCCAAGCTTCCGCTTCAGCCGCCCTTTGTTGATAAGGAACACGCCAAACCTCCCCCACTTTATCAGAATTAAAGAAAGCAGGAATAGGTAATTGATTCATGATTGTACTAGTCATATCAAAATTTACTTTAATGTCTATGTTAAGTAAGAATTATAACTTACCTAATAAATGTCGTCATCTAAACCTGTGATCATTAACAATATTTCACTCAATTTGATAGTTATCTCATTCTGTAAATCCTTAAATATTAGACATTCTGATTCAGACATTTTCCCTCAAGGGCAACTTTAAGTTATTTCTTCACTTCTCTATCACAAATTCTAATTAAATTGAAAATTTAATATAGCTTTTTCTATTCTAATGAGGTAAAAATTTATCTGCGTTTATCTGCGCCCATCTGCGTTTAATTCTGACTGACTGTATCTCACTTAAATGGGAATTGCTATAACTTCGTTTAGGATATTTTTGATCGAACCCTTTAAAGAACGAGTAAATGCTGCATTCCAAACTAAATTTTTTACTGCTCCAACTCCGCCATTAAATCCGCAATTGAACCTCTTTTTACATTACCCTGAGCATAGTCACTTTCTGCTTGAGCAATTTCTTTTAACAAATTGTCTCGTCTCAGTTTTTGCAGACGTTTGCTAATAATGTCTATCAGTAAAAATTGTTCTTCTGGTTCTAATGCTTCTACAATTTCAATCGCTTTTTGTAAAGTAGATGTTTTCTTTGTCATAAATATCATCTCAAATTGTAACACTTCTATTTTAAACCAAGTTCAGTATTGATTTTATCGATGCTGTACATAAGTTCAGCAAAATAGCTAAATTATCATTTTAATTAGCCTGCGTATTTAAACTTGATTGATCTAACCTCCGTATTCTGGAAAGAGTGAAACAACATTCCCCAAAAATAAAATCATATTTCTTGCCACATTATCAACCAAAGCGCCCTCAACTATGGCAATCTGGGAAACAGAACCATTTTAGTTCTGAATATTTTAACTACCTGTTGAGGATATGCAAACTTTACCCACCCTGAGTAATGTAAATACAACTTCCAGTCAACCCACCTTTGATACAACTATTCAAAGACGGAAAACCCGTCCGGTGAAAGTGGGAGATGTCACCATCGGGGGTGGTTATCCCGTAGTTGTACAATCAATGATTAATGAAGATACCCTGGATATTGAGGGTTCTGTAGCAGCTATTCGGCGTTTACATGAAATTGGCTGTGAAATAGTCCGGGTGACTGTACCTAGTATGGCTCATGCCAAAGCCTTGGCAGAAATTAAACAGAAACTAAAGCAAACTTATCGAGATGTGCCAATTGTTGCCGACGTACATCATAATGGCATGAAAATTGCCTTAGAGGTGGCTAAACATATCGAGAAAGTACGGATAAATCCTGGTTTGTATGTATTTGAAAAACCAAATTCTAACCGTACCGAATACACTCCAACGGAATTTGACGAAATTGGGGAAAAAATCCGCGAAACTCTAGAACCTTTGGTAGTTTCCTTGCGTGATCAAGGTAAAGCCATGCGGATCGGGGTTAATCATGGTTCTTTAGCGGAGAGAATGCTGTTTACCTACGGTGACACCCCAGAAGGGATGGTAGAATCAGCCTTAGAATTTATCCGCATTTGTGAATCCCTAGATTTTTACAACATTGTCATTTCCATGAAAGCTTCACGAGTTCCCGTGATGTTAGCCGCTTATCGGTTAATGGCCAAACGCATGGATGAACTAGGGATGGAATACCCTTTGCATTTGGGTGTGACGGAAGCCGGTGATGGAGAATATGGCAGGATTAAATCTACGGCTGGCATTGCCACACTATTGGCTGATGGCATTGGTGATACTATTCGCGCATCTTTGACCGAAGCACCAGAAAAAGAAATTCCGGTGTGTTATAGCATTCTCCAAGCTTTGGGACTGCGAAAAACTATGGTTGAATATGTTGCTTGTCCTTCTTGTGGACGGACTTTATTTAACCTAGAAGAAGTTTTACACAAAGTCAGAGAAGCGACAAAGCATTTAACCGGTTTAGATATTGCGGTTATGGGTTGTATTGTCAATGGCCCGGGTGAAATGGCCGATGCTGACTATGGTTATGTAGGTAAAACTCCTGGTTACATTTCTTTATATCGCGGTCGGGAAGAAATCAAAAAAGTCCCCGAAGACCAAGGTGTAGAAGAATTAATCAATTTGATTAAAGCTGATGGTCGTTGGGTTGACCCGTAAATTAACTGGAAATTAGCAGTGTCAAGTAACACTGGAGTTAGGAACATGGAGAGTTTTTCGGGAAATTCTCTTTGTTCCCTTGTTTCACCAAGTCAACCAATTCTCAAATCTTGAGAGTATAATTGAAAAATCGGTAACGTTACTTTTTCTCTTTGATGTATTTCTGGCCTGAACCTCGCGGTAAAGCCAAATTACACATTAAAATCAGGTAACGAAAGGTGTGCAGTTCTTGACTCGTACAAATTAACCAGCTATAGTTTGTGCGATCGCACAAATAAAGTAGTATCATTTAGGACAAGATAATTTGTCAGGTACAAGCTCCATCTCCAGTCCGTGAAGGGTAACTCGTTAACTCAACTTAAAACGATTATCCGCAGCAATAGCTGGATTCAGTGAGTAACCCTAATCCAAACTTTAAATTTATTTGAAATTTGGTGTGGGGATTTACATCACAATCTAAACATACTAATTATAAATTTTTCCTCTGACACAGCTGTCATTATGGTGATTACAAAGAGTAGGCTTGTTTTAGGTGCTACGGCGGTGACACTCTCTACAATTGCTGTTACTAGCTTTCTCAGTAGTAACTTGCGTGGTCAGGCTTTATTTAAAGAAAGTCCTAAAGAATTAGTAGATGAAGTTTGGCAAATTATCCATCGTCAATACGTTGATGGTACATTCAATCAAGTAGATTGGCAGGCTGTTCGCAAGGAATACTTAAGCAAGTCCTACAGTAATCAAGAGGAAGCTTATAAGTCCATCCGGGAAATGCTCAAAAAGCTAGAAGACCCTTACACCCGGTTTATGGACCCAGAAGAATTTAAAAATATGCAGGTGGATACCTCTGGAGAATTGACAGGTATCGGGATTACCATTAGTCAGGATGAAAAAACCAAGGAATTAGTCGTTATAGCACCAATCGAAGATACTCCGGCTTTTAAAGCAGGGATTCTCGCCAAAGACGTAATTTTAGAAATTGATGGCAAAAGTACCAAAGGAATGGATACCAACCAAGCAGTATCCTTAATTCGGGGTGAACCGGGAAGTAAAGTTGTTTTAACTATTCTGCGGAATGGTGAACAAAAACGGTTTAATATTACACGGGCTAAAATTGAAATCCATCCAGTACGCTATTCAGAAAAACAAACACCAGCCGGAAAGTTAGGCTATATACGCTTAAATCAATTTAATGCCAATGCCGTGAAAGAAATGCAAGCGGCTATTAAAGATTTAGAATCTAAACAGGTATCAGGTTATATTTTAGATTTGCGGGGCAATCCTGGTGGTTTATTATACGCCAGTGTAGAAATTTCCCGGATGTGGATTAAAGAAGGTGCAATTGTTTCTACTATTAATCGTCAAGGTGTACAAGACACAGAAAAAGCAAATGGCCGCACTTTAACTGATAAACCTTTAGTAGTGATAGTAGATAAAGGTTCAGCAAGTGCTAGTGAAATTCTTTCCGGTGCCTTACAAGATAACAAACGTGCAGTTTTAGTCGGTTCTCAAACCTTTGGTAAAGGTTTAGTGCAGTCAGTACGACCTTTAGAGGGTGGTTCTGGGTTAGCGGTGACTATTGCTAAATATCATACTCCCAGTGGAAAAGATATTAATAAGCATGGCATTGATCCAGATGTGAAAGTAGAATTAACCGATGCTCAAAGACAAGATTTGTGGTTGCGTGAGCGAGAGAAATTAGCAACTCTAGAAGATCCACAGTATGCTAAAGCGTTGGAAGTGCTGAGTAAACAGGCTTTTAGCGGTAATTCTGCTACAACACAAAAAAATTAGGGATTGATACTTTACTGGGGTTGGCATTTTCCAGCCCTAATTAATCCTATACGACGGGCGATCGCTTCTTCCTGTGAATTAAAAACACCCCACTTCTCAATAATTTCCGGGTCATCGTCCTTAACTTGTTCACTAGGGACGATTTCGCATTTTTCAGATTTACGCTTGACAATATACCAAGTTTGTGTATTAGCCATAAAACTGGGAAGTTGGGGACTATAATTATTTATAGGTGGATTTGTGTTCAGAAACAACACCTGAATTATCAACCGCAAATTTTTATTTATTACCTATGTCCTCACCATTTCTGGGAATGAACCCCTACTTAGAACATCCTGACCTGTGGCCAGAAGTTCACAGTCGCTTAATTATTGCTATAGCTGACGCAATTTTTCCGCAAGTTAAACCAAAATATAGAGTAGCAGTAGAAAAACGAGTTTATCAAATTACAGATGGAAGTTCTATTTTAGTGGGTATACCTGATGTAACTGTAGGAAAATCTGTAACTTCACCAGAAATAGAAAAATCAAATGTTGCTGTAGCTTCACCACCAGTAAAACCAATAAATGTTAATATTCCCATACCTGAAGAAGTGCAAGAAAGTTATTTAGAAATACGAGAAGTAGGAACGGGGGAAGTTATTACAGTGATTGAATTACTTTCTCCTAAAAATAAGCGTCCAGGGGAAGGAAGAAAATCTTATGAAAATAAACGTCAACAAATCTTAGGAAGTACAACTCATTTAGTAGAAATAGATTTACTACGCAGTGGTGAATCTATGCCAATTTTAGATTATCATTTGGAATCAGATTATCGAATTTTAATTAGTCGTAAAGAATTACGTCCTCAAGCAGAATTATATCCTTTTAATTTATCAGAAACAATACCCACTTTTGTATTACCTTTACGTCGAGGTGATCAAGAAGTATTAATTAACCTACAAACTTTAATTCATGATATATATGATCGTGCTGGTTTTGATTTAGCTATAGATTATCACAAAGAACCTGTCCCCCCATTGAAAGAATCTGATCAAATTTGGTCAAATGAATTATTAAAAAATCAAGGTTTAAGATAAATGAGAATTTATTGATTTTGCTAAACTCTGGATTGAATGACTCAATTCTATGAGATAATTTTGCTAATGATCAAACCAGGGAAAAGCCAAATTCAAATATTAAAGTAAATGACTCGATTTATTCATGACCAATTTTCTAAAGACTATTTAGAAGAACTATTAAAACCCTTTGGAACAGTGCAAGCACCAAGCCGAGTAGCGGGAGAAGTGAGAGAAATTGATTTGTTATTTTCTCCCTTTACAGAAGTTAATCCCAATTTACAAACATTAGGATTATTAGGTAAATTTGCCTCTACACTAGCAATTTTTGAACCCTATCGCAACCCAGTGTCAAAAGAAGAAATATGTGATTGTCTGTTAAAATTGTTAGAAGTGCGGGGTGATGTACAAAGGAAAGCTAACCGCGAAGAAACCAAACCTTCTGATGCGGAACTACCTAAATTATGGATACTGACACCTACAGCATCAAATTCTATTATCTCAGGTTTTAATGCTACTATCAAAGAAAATGATTCACCAGGAATATACTATTTAGGGGAACATTTACGAACAGCAATAGTAGTGATTCATCAATTACCACGTACTCCCGAAACTCTCTGGTTAAGAGTGTTAGGACGGGGGAAAGTACAAAAACAAGCAATTGATGAGTTAGAACAGTTATCTGTCAATCATCCATTTCGACGGGTAGCACTAGAATTATTATACAACTTGCAACGCAATTTGAGATTTACTGAAAACCCAGAATCAGAAGATAGGGAGATTATTATGCGATTAGCACCACTTTATCAACAAGATCGGGAACAGGCTAAATTAGAAGGGGAACAAAAGCTAATTATTCGTCAATTAAATCGGCGTTTTGGTGAAATTGAGGAAGAATTAATTAATAGGGTAAAAAAATTATCGGCTGAACAGTTAGAAGTATTGGGAGAAGATTTATTTGATTTTGTGGAAGTGGCTGATTTAGTAGCTTGGTTAGTCAAACACGAAGAATTGAAAAATTAGTTTTTATGGGGTGGGTAAAATGCCCACTTTATAGAATATAAAAGTTTTTATATGATAATTTTATAATATAATTAATTCTAATAATTTGTCTCCTATCTTATAGGCATAATGTGAATCAGATAAATGAGGCTTTAAAGGTATTAAATACTGCTCAATATTTTCCATAAATTCCATAATTAGAATATCGGTAATTAGAGTAATTTTAAATTTTGGTGATATAGTATTTATGAAATTTCTCAACTCTTCAAAATTTTCTATCCCTGAGCCATTAATAGGCTGTTGATCAAGTATTTGTCTAGCTTCGCTATCACTTATACGATGTATTTTGTCATTCCAATAGTAGATTTGTTGAGGATTTTGTTTTAAAATTTGCTCAAATAGCGACATCTTAGGAAGAATTTTCCCATTCATAGAACCTGATGAATCAATTATCAAATAATGTTCTGTAAGTTGAGTTTTTTTCTTGGGTATACAAAGGTGGTTGTTGAATAATTCACATATTGACTGTTTGATGGTTTTATCAATACAACCAGGTCTAAAACCATAAACAACTCCTATTTGTCTTTCTCCTATTTCTTGTAATTCAACTAAACCGTATTCTTTTTTTGGTGAAAGTTCATAATTTAAGATCCAAACTTTACTAGATGCTGTTCCTTTAAGATAATTTTCAGCTACTTTTAAAGCAGGTTTTCGATAAAATTTGACTCTATCTTTACATTCAAGAATGAGCATATCACTATAAGGACTCCAGGGTAATGTTATCCTAATATCTGGTTCAATTTTACGGTCAATGTCATACCTTGTAGTTTCACGCTGAAACCAAACCCAAAGTTTTGGCTTTTCTGTAGCATCTAATATTTGAGCTACGGGACTTTTAGCTTTTTGTGTGGGAAGATTCCAAGAAGTACCTAATACATCTTCATTTATGATAGAAGTTACACCTAAAAGGTCAACATAAGCATTTATAGAAACAGCTTCCATAAGTGGGAAACAAAGATTCCAAACTTCATATAAAAACCATCTGTCTTTCCAGTAAGGAAGCAATAAAATCTCCAGTTTCTTTTTAATATTCTGAATAGATTTTTCTTGTTGACCTGTATATACAATTGCTATTTCAATTTGACTAATTATTTCTTCTCCAAGTGAATGTAATTTTTCTGTTTCATATTTGCAAGAAATAGCTTGTTCAATTTGACTGGTTACTGCTTGTTCAAGTAACTGTAAATCTTCTATTTCATAGTTGTGAAAAATATCTTGATCTAATATCAGTAATTCAGTCATTTTTTTAAATGACTGTTCATCTAATCCCCACAAAGCAACAAAAAACACCATATCAATTAAACCATTATTGTTTCTATCATCACAGTCCAATTGAACTAAATTTGTGATGTTTAAATCAATAAATGCTTCTTCTAGACTATAAGGTTGGAAATTCTGAAATAATATAACTTTTAAATCAATACCAACACTTTCATTTATTTCATTAGATGAACTTGTTAATCTATTTTCTAAAAAATTAGATAGTTTTGGTACATAGGCAGACAAAACAAATCTATATTGATTATAAACTCTTGACAACTCAAACGTATTATAACTATGTTCACAATCTTGAGTTTCTTTGTAAAACCAAGATTTGAGAATTTTGTGAGAAATTGTGTATATTCTATTAGCTATACCTTGTAATAATTCGGACATTTGCCCTTTACTACGGGCAATAATTAATGATTGCAATAGTCGGAAATCACCAACTGTTCCATAAAAAATACCATTCTCAAAACAGAATATCTTGTGAATTTTATACCAGACAATATCCATAACTTCAATTTGAATTTCAGTCCATGTTTGAATCCATTGAATTTTACGTGGTAGATTCAAATCAGGAAAATTTAAGATTCTTTGATGAAGGTCATCGGTAATTTCAAAATGAGTAGTTCTTCCACCTGTTGTTGATACATATTTCGATAAAAATTGATAAATATCTAAAATCATCTCTACAAAAGGAGAAAGATGTTGTAGCACAAAATCTAAAAATTCTTCTATTGAAACATTTTTTTTAATGAGATGATTAACCCATAAATCTATATTTCTTCTTCTTGGTAAGGTGTATTTTTCTTGAATTTGATTGATAATGTGTTGTTCTGCTTCTGTTTTGGTAGGTCTATGTATCTCAAGTGAGGTTAAGACGTTTTTAAAAATTTCCTCCTTGTTTTCAATAGTGCGAATGAGTCCTAATTCTGACATTTATAATCTCCCTGATTTAACTGTTAGTATTATTGTTAAATTTAAAACGCGAGTATAAACTTTATTATAATTATCTTTTATGAGAAAGCAATTAAAAATATCTATAAAATTAAGGACACCTTCTAATGGTGTCCCTAAATAAACATCTATGGATTATTGACAAAACCCAAATCAAAAGTGATTATTTGCCATTTCCGCCGTTAGTAGCCAAAATGCGTTCAGCTAACTTGTCAGGAACTTCTTGCAGGTGGTCATATTCCCAATGGAAAGAACCGACTCCTAAAGCGATCGCATCTCTACAATAAAATCATGCATCTCTACTTAGTATAAAAGTGTAGTAACATAACTTTAGCCAGACAACCAATACATCAGGAAAAACTTAAGTATAAGATAAGAAAATTGTATAATTAATCTCAAGGGAGAACCTAAAACCAAGGTTAAAGTAATATGAAGTAAAGATGTAGGCAATGTATAACTTTGTGGGAGCGATCGCCCTCAGATGGCTTTAGAGCCTGTATTTTCTCTAAAAAATAGGGAATATCTACATAAATTGTTACTAATCTAAATATACTTCAACTAAATTTGCATAAAGTAGTCTGTGAGGGCTGATGTATTAAATGTCCATTCACAAACGACATTAGTATGGAAATCACAACTTTTGAGTTACTCGTTAAACGTATTGCTCCCCCTCCTGCTCCCGCAGATATCGCTAGAAGAGTTGTACAGGGCTACTTTTTGACAATTACTAATTTGGAGCCTAGAACCATTACCTATCGAATCACATTCCACATTAGTAGACCTAATCCCTTTGATGCTGATCGGACACTGTTCAACAATGCTGATTTGTTGATTGATATTGCTGGAGCTAACAGTGTCATCCCTCTGTCTGGACTTCTGTTGAGTACTACATTCAGAGGTACTTTCCAAATACCAGCTAAACAAACAGCCTCGGTGCAGTTATTACCCAAACCCAGTTTGTTTTTACCTCTGAACCTTAACCCCTTTCCTGATTTTGAGGTCAGGGGTTTTGTAAATCTGACCGTACCTGTGATTAATGGTAGCACTCAAGGTACTAGACCAGTCAGGGTTTTACTTAACCCAGAAATCAGAGGAACATTTCTACCTAATGATGCACCTTTTCCTAACTCAGCTACTAGAGACTTTGACCAGATTAACTATCCTTTACAGTTAGCTAGTGGTAAAGGATTAAACGAGATTTTACCTAATCAGTTGATTATCATCCCAGTCAATAAGATAGGTGAAACTTTGAACTCAGAAGAGTTTCAATCATCTCTAGCAGATGTAGATGAATTGGAAAAATCTCAAAGTCTACTTCAGTTGATGGATCAAGTTAATAAAGACCCAAAAAATGTTGAAAACCTCAATAATGTACTTACTCAGTTGGATCTTCCTGTTCGGGTATCTCCAATTGAAGTGTAATTATTTATGGCAGGTTGATGAGGATGTAAAAAACCTAACACACAATTAGTGTTGTGGTGTTAGGCAAGCTTTGATTTAGTTCAAATTTACAACAAAAAGACACCTTTGCGGGTGTCTTTTGTTAAAGAAATCTTAAATTTTCACTATTGATGATAGCTTATCTACTGTTTCCGCCGTTAGTAGCTAAAATGCGTTCAGCTAACTTTTCAGGAACTTCTTGCAGGTGGTCATATTCCCAATGGAAAGAACCGACTCCTAAAGTGAGCGATCGCAACTCGACAATAAAATCATGCATCTCGGCTTGGGGTAGATAGGCACTAACACTATCCCAACCTGACCAATCATTTTTACCCTCATAACCTAAAATCTGTCCCCGTTTACCACTCACTAACTGCAACACCTTCGCGGTAAACTCGCTGGGAGTATTCACATCTACCTTTAAAATCGGTTCTAACAGGGTTGGTTGTCCCTTAGATACCCCCGTCTGCATTGCCAATCTTGCGGCTTGTTTAAACGCCTGTTCTGAGCTATCTACAGAATGATAAGATCCATTTGTCAACGTTACCGCTACATCAACCATCGGGAAACCTAATGGCCCATGTGCCAAAAATTCCCTTACTCCCATCTCTACACCGGGAATATACTGTTTTGGAACGACTCCCCCGACAATGGTTTCTTTAAAGTTAAAGCCTTCACCACGGGGTAACGGTTGTATATCCAAATACACATCACCAAACTGTCCATGTCCCCCGCTTTGGTGTTTGTAGCGTCCATGTACGGAATTTACAGGTTTACGGATGGTTTCTTTATACGGGATTTGGGGTAAATGGGTAGACATGGGTAAGTTGTATTTACGCCGCAGTCTATCCAAAGCTACTTGTAAATGAATTTCACCTTGACCCCAAAGTATAACTTCGTGGGTGTCTCCGTGTTGTTCCCAAGCTAAAGCAGGATCTTCTTCTAATAATTTGGCGATCGCACTGCTTAATTTTACTTCATCGTTGCGTTTTTCTGGGGTAATTGCTAAAGCATAAACCGGTTCTAACTGTTCTACTTTTGGTAATGGTGAAATCTGCGCTTCGGTAGAAATGGTATCACCAGTTTTTATCCCTTCTAATCTACTTAAAGCAATTATTTCCCCGGCAACAGCTTCGTTAATTTGCTTTTGTTGCTGTCCCATTAAGCGATACAGTCCACCAGTCCGCACGCCATTTAAAACAATACCATCTGTTAATTTACCATGCCAAACCCGCACTAGGGAAAGTTTGCCACCTTGGGGTGTGTAAAAGGTTTTTAATACCTGCGCTATGGGTGCATCACCAAGTTTACTAGATAAGCGTTTTTCGGCTGTTGTTTCTGGTTCTGGTGCTTCTCTTAACAATGCTTCTAATAAAGGTCTGACACCGTAATCTTGTTCTGCAACTCCAAAGAATACAGGAACAACTAAATCTGCACCTAGTTCTAATTTTAAATCTTTGAGAATTTCCTCTTGGGGTGGTTCGATATCTTCTAAAAGTTCTTCCAGTAAATGATCATCAAAATTGGCTAAAGCTTCTAACATTTCCACTCTAGCGATGTGTTCTTCGGCTTTTAATTGTTCAGGAAAAGGAATCATATCAGCAGCCGCACCCGCATGATATAGATAGGCTTGTTCTGTCACCATATCAATAAAACCGGTCAGCTGTTCCCCTTGCATGATCGGGTATTGGTGTGCAACTAAGGGACGGCCAGAAACGGCTTTGAGAGCGTGCAAAATTTCTAAAACGTGAATATTTGCCCGATCCATTTTATTCACAAAGACCAAATGGGGAATTTCCCAATCATCTAAAAATTTGAATAAAGGTGCAAGGGTCAATACTCTTTCGCGGATGGGTTCGCAAACGACTATCGCTGCATCTACCCCAATTAAAGCATTATAAGTCTCTTGAGCAAATTCTACAGAACCAGGACAATCGAGAAATGTGAAGCGCACATCCTGATATTCTGTACAAGCTGCACTCACTTCTACACTCATTTGGCGATCGCGTGCTTCATTGGCACTATCTCCAACTGTGTTACCATCTTTAATGTTACCCTTGCGGCTAATTGCCCCTGTTACAAATAGCAAACTTTCGAGTAAAGTCGTTTTTCCACTTAAATAAGGGCCAACGATGGCTACATTCCGCGAAATGCCATTGACTTTTTCACTCATATAAAACTCCTTTGCGGTTAATCTCTCTAACCACACATCCGGTATTACTTCGGGAGTAAAAACTTCCTGAAAGGGAGTATTCTTTCCTGCTTTATTTTGCTATTATCCTACTTTTAATTACTATGGCGAAAAATTGTATTGTCTCGTAAGATTTACATTAAGAAAAGTTAAGCTGCAATAAATTTAATGGAAAATATCAAACTTTTGTAAATTTAGGGAACAGGGAACGGGGAACAGGGAACAGGGAATAGGGAAAGAATTTTTAAATTTAGCTGAATAGGGAATAGGCAACGGGCAATAGGCAATAGGCAACAGGGAAAGAATTTTTAAATTTAACTGACTGGTGGGAAGAAGGGAACAGGGAAAGAATTTGTGTAATCTATTGTGCTTGATTAGTTTTATTTGGCAATATTTAAGTAGCAGGAAGATGAAAATAGCGATAAATCAACTTTTTGGCGTAGGAATTGCGAGTTTACTATTATTAAGTGTAAATGTAGTGTCCGTAAAAGCCAGCATTCCGCCTCAAATCATTGCTCAAACCAACCAACAAGCAGCGATAGAGGCATTAAATCAAGGTTTACAAGCTATTCAAGGGGGAAAAGTTGCAGAAGCGATCGCACTTTTTCGTCAAGCTGCTAAACTAGATCCTAAACTAGCCCCTGCCCATTATAATTTAGGTCTAGCCCTGCGACAAACCGGGGAACTACAAACTGCTGCGGATGCTTTTTACAAAGCCACAACAGCCGATCCTCAATTTGCTTTAGCGTTTGCTAACTTAGGCGCAGCATTATTAGAAGGAAATAATTTAAAGTTAGCAGGAGATTATTTGAAACGCGCTTTAGAGCTAGACCCAAAATTAGGCTTTGCTCATTATAACATGGGATTGGTGAAAGAGAAGAAGGGAGAATGTAAAGATGCGATCGCTTCATTTCAAAAAGCCATAGAACTCAGTCCCAACGCACCCGAACCAGCCTATTATTTAGGAATATGTTATCTGCAACAAAATCAAATAGAACCAGCCAAAAAAGCATTTAACCAAGCAATTAAAATTTATCCCCAATATGCAGAAGCACATTATAATTTAGGTTTCATCTTATTTAATCAAAATCAAGACAACGCAGCCTTAGCAGCCTTTAGAAAATCCGCCGAAGCCAACCCAAACTATCCCCAAGCTTACTACGGTGCAGGCTTAGTATTCATGAAATTAAAACAATATCCAGAAGCCGCCAGAGTATTACAATACGCCAGAGACTTATATAAAAACCAAGGTAACACCCAATGGGAAAAAAACTCTCAACAACTTCTACAACAAGCCCAAAAACTAATTAAAAATTAAAATTTAAAAATCTCTATCATCACTGTAGGGACACGGCATTAAAAAAACTTCAACTGAAAACCAAGAACTATCCAGCCGTGTCCCCATTCGTTAACAAAATAATTTTAATTCATGTAAAAAATTTTTACTCAATACTTAATTTCACCTTCCATTTTTCACCTTTAATAAATTACTACCTCCCCTCAGCTTATAGATAGATGAATCACCCTAACATAAAGAGTACAAAAGAATAAAACAGAGAATAAAAGAGGGAAATTATGGCTACCGCAGAAAGACCAACCCAAGAACCCATCAGTAACCTAGAGTATGACTTTATCACCGTACTGCACAACAAAGCCGAAGCAGTACAAGCTTATGACCAATACATTAGAGATGCACAAGCCGCAAACTCTCAACCCTGTGTAGAACTATTCCAAAAACTACGTCAAACCGAAATTGAACAAGCCCACGAAATACGCCAGCACTTACAACAAGTAATGCAGCACGGTAGTATGTAAAACCGCCAATTTATATAATATTAATGAGGGTGCGTTAACCAAAATATCACGCACCCTTGAATAATTATCTCTGCACTAAGATTTGCAAGCATTAAAAAAATTCGGCGTTGCTGATCTTAGGGATGAAAATGATTTTACATAAATTCAAAACCCTTGTAGAGACGTTCCATGGAACGTCTCTACACTCAAACATCATCCCGCAATTATGCAACACTAAAAATTCAACCGCTTTACTTTTTAAGCTAAATTGTACCGTTAGGTTTAGAAAATGGCATTCTAGGAGGTGCAGTTCTCCACATTAAATCTACCTCTTCCGGTGTTAAATTATAAGCTTGATTTACTAAGTCAGACAACCGATATTCTAACCTTAAAATCTCAGCATTGCGGTTTTGAATAGGGGGAACAAAATCATTAAATGCTTCCCGTAAAGCTTTAAAAGCTTGAGGACTCAAAGGGTCAGAAGCTTTAGAACTTTTAGATTTCATTCTTTTTCTTACTTCATCGGCAAAATCTTTAAATTCTAAATCTGTAAAGTTTTCTAATTTTTGTCCCAATTTATCAATTTTATAATTCACTTGTAGCCAGTCGAAAAAATCTTTATTTGCTTCTCCATTAATTTTAGCAATTTCAATTAAACGGCTAACAATTTCTTCAACTTCTGCGCGTATTTCTTCCGTCGGTTTTGCAATGGGTAAGACTTCCATTAATTCACCAACAGGTGTTAATGCTTCATCTTTCATGTGTGGTAAATAACGCCAATTATGCCACCAAATAAGCGGAGAATTTAGAACTCCCAAAATATATAAGTCAGAATTTGGTAATATGAAAGCTTTATTATTTGTAAAATATCCCTCTGTATCAAAACTATAAGCTGGATGAAATTGTATTTCTTGATAAATCAGCTTGGGTTTTTCAAAAAGATGATAAAATAATGGTGATGCTTGCCATTGCCACCATAATTGTTTTCCTGCTCTTGCTTCTAATTTATCTCTATATTGCTCTAAATGTGCTTCTATTATAGGATAATTTTCTATATTTATTTCCCGATGAGCAAAAATTATCCAAAGATTATCCCAGTTAGGAATCCATCTTTTAATATCTTGACCTCTTAGTAATGGTTTAATAATTTCTGCACATTTTGGGTCAGCTTGAACAAGTTTATTTTTAGTTGCTTCATCAATTAAAAACGCCTCATTAAAACCCGTTTTAATTCCATATATCGGCTTAACGCCTGCAAAATCTTTAAGCGGAACACCAACATTTTTAATCTTCTGCATCAACTCATCAACAGCAGGCGGTTCTAAACTCCAAGCTTCCGCACCAAAGCGCGACCAAGGAATATTAAAACTATTCTCAGTTTTCCGCACATATTGAGTTAAATTAATATTTTTCAACTCCGCACGCGGAACAGCACAAACCAAAACCGACTCTTCCTCCTGCTCCACCTGTAACCCTTCAATTTTCCTAGCTGCGACAATACAAGGGAAAGTATCAGCATCTTCAAAAATTGGTGCATGACCAAAATCAATGATTTGCTCAAAAACACTTTCTTCAGAAAAGAAACGCCGTAGAGGTTCACCATAACCAGATTTCAGCCATTTATTAGTTACAATATAAGAAAGTATTCCGCCCGATTTTAGTAATTTTAAACCTTTCTCATAAAAATAAACATAAATATCTGCTACCCCATCGTAAGCCTGATAATTTTCCTTTAAATAGGGCTTAATTCCTGATAACAATTCCTGACGCACATAAGGCGGGTTGCCAATAACCACATCAAACCCATCATCAGCGAAAACTTGCGGAAACTCATTCGACCAAACAAAAGCTAAATTAGTATATTCCCCATCATCAACAATAGAATTACCCACCTTAATATTATCATCCAAATAAGTTAAAGTCTTACCTTTAACTGCCGTTTTTAACCACAAAGACAACTTAGTAATTTCTACCGACTCCGGCGACAAATCAACCCCAAATAAATTATTAATTAAAATAGTTCTATCTACTTCTAAATTTTCCTGTGGATGAGAATTTAACCCATGCAAAGAATCGTTTACTCGTTTATATTCCAGCATCAAATAATCAAAAGCGGCAATCAAAAACGCACCCGAACCACAAGCAGGGTCAATAACTCGCGTTTTTAATAAAACCTCATCTCGATATGCTTCCCAAAATTGAACTTCTCTAGCTTGATATTCCGAAGTAGAATTATCTACTGATTCATCTAATTGAAAATGTTTTCTTAATTCTTCCTCTCGCTTGAGTAAATAACCACCAATAGAAACCTCTACAATATATTTAGTAATATAGGCAGGAGTATAATAAACTCCTAATTTCTTTCTTTTACCTTGTTGTTTATCAAAATCCTGCTTAGTAATATTAGCTTTTAACTCTTCAATATCTGTAATTGACTGCTCAAAAATATGTCCTAAAATATCAACAGAAACTTCAGACTCAAAATCAAACCGTGTTAATTTTTTGAGGTCAGTACATAAACCATCAGGAATAGTTAATTGTTCATCTAAAAGCTGATCATGTTGAAACAACCCACCATTATAACCAGGAATGGGTGGATCTTCATTCCCCTCATCAACCCACCGAAACACCGCTTTATAATTATCCCAAATTGGATGCGGGTTATAAATATCTTTAGCATCATGAGCATTACTAATAGTCCTTTTAGGTAATAAATCTCTACTTTCACAAAAAGCAATAAATAAAATTCGGTCTAAAGCCTTTTGTGCTTTTTCAATTAATACTTGTTCACAATTAGTAATATCTAAATTGCCAAAAAAGTAACGAAAATGTTTAACTATGTTTAATCTAACTTGTTTATATTCCTCATAAAGTTGCTTAGTAATTTCCTCTTGCGCTTCATTAGAAGCTACTAATAATCTATCAATTATAGAAATAGCTTCCGGTTTATTTTGCTGAAGTAAAAAATTCTGACGACAAAGCACAAAATAGAACTTTTTAAACTCCTGTAAATCAACTAAATCTGTTAATATAAATCTTTCAAAATAAGCTGGAGTTTTATTAGTATGATATAACCTTAACTCTCGATAATTAGAAACAATAATCCATTGACAATCAGGTGTATAATTTGCATAACGCCAACCTTGATCAACTGCTGATTCTTTCCTTCCCGGTGCAGGTCGGTCTAAATCTTCTTTAGTTCCTTTTAACTCAATAGGTGCAACAATTCGACCTTGTAACTTAACACCCCCTCTTATATTTTGCGTTGCTGTAAATAACCCCAAAGCCGCATCAGCAACACCCCCACCATCAGCGATAGATTTTTCCGCGCAAATTTCCCAAACTTGACCACTTCCAGCAATTACTGACTTATAACCTAAAACATCTTGAAATACATCTTTAAGAAAATCACCATGTAATGATGTTTCCTTCATCTTATCAAGAGTACCCGACTCTAAAGCCTCAACCCATTTTTTAATAATCTCGTGTTTAACTTCAATATCTTGAGGAAAAATAAAATTACCAATATAATTTTTGAGCGTCTTTTTTTGAAATAATTTTTTATCATCTTGTTGGCTCATCTTTTTTTCTTCTCCACACCTTGATACTTACTTTAATCAATTGTGCAACATATTAACCAAAAAACAGATTAAGCAAAAATAATAATTTTTTACTTTCTTCCTCTTTGCGTCTACCCTGCGGGAACGCCTCCGGCGGTATGCGTCTTTGCGCGAAACATAAAAAACGGCGTTGCATAATTGCGGGATGATTTTTGAATGTAGAGACGTTCCATGGAACGTCTCTACAAGGGTTTTGGATTTATGCACAATGATTTTCATCCCTAAAATCAGCAACGCCTAAAAAACAATTACCCCCCTTCACCGATAGAAGAGGGGTTTAATAGGAAAACAGCACCGATTAGTAAGCGTCTTGTAACTCGTAGAAATCGGGTGAGATGTAATCTTTGCGTAATGGCCAGCCGACCCAATCTTCTGGCATCAAAAGGCGCTTAAGGTTGGGATGTCCTTCGTAGACGATGCCAAACATATCATAGGATTCGCGTTCTTGCCAGTCGGCGGTTTTCCAAATCCAATATACGGAGGGGACGACGGGATTTTCTCGTGGTAAAAATACTTTTACCCTGACTTCTTCCGGTCTATCTGCATTATCACCAACTTTAATCAAATGATAAATGCTGACTAAATCTTGACCGGGACCTACATCAGTACCGCCTTGAAATTGGAGATAATTAAACCCATAAGCATACAAAGCTGTAGCTGTGGGTAATAAAAAATCTGCTGCTACTTTAACAATTTCTACTCCAGCAGCATCAAGTCCCAAAAATTCATGGTCAAAACCGTTTTCGGTTAACCATTGGGAAACTTTGCCAGCTTGGACAATGCCTTCTTCTTTGGCTACTATCTTAGATTCTTCTTCAGCCACGCTTTTGTTCCTCCTGTTGTTTCTTCTCAGTTAACAGCGCTGGGGGTATAGGCATTCCTATGGCTTCTGTTAGTTCTTTGGGTGGAGTTGAGCGCGTTTCTGATTGTATATACTTACCAGTAAGTATGGTATCAACTGGTTTCATTTTGTGAGTAGTGCTGTAGAAACGGTGGGTTTGCTTGATTTGTCCCCTTTCTTGCATGGAATCATTAGCGATTTTCTTTCGTAGCTTGATAATCGCATCAATGATGGCTTCGGGACGGGGAGGACAACCAGGCAGATATACATCTACAGGAATGAGTTTATCTACTCCTCTGACTGCTGTAGGAGAGTCAACGCTAAACATCCCGCCTGTAATTGTACAAGCACCCATAGCAATTACATATTTTGGTTCGGGCATTTGTTCATAAAGACGCACTAATTGGGGTGCCATCTTCATGGTAATAGTGCCGGCTGTAATAATTAAATCTGCTTGACGGGGACTGGAACGGGGAATTAAGCCGAAACGGTCAAAGTCAAACCGTGAACCAATTAAGGCCGCAAATTCAATAAAACAGCAAGCTGTACCAAATAACAAAGGCCACAAACTTGATAACCGAGCCCAGTTGTAGAGGTCATCAACTGTTGTCAAGATTACATTTTCTGACAAGTCTTGAGTAACTGTAGGGCGCTCAATGGGGTTGATGATGCGTTCTTGATCCTGGGTTAAATTAGAATTTACGACCATTCCAATGCTCCTTTACGCCATGCGTAAACTAAGGCAATTACTAGAATTGCAATAAAAATCAAGGCTTCTACAAATGCCAATAATCCTAAACGGTGGAAAGCTACCGCCCAAGGATAAAGGAACACTGTTTCTACGTCAAAGATGACAAAAACCAGCGCAAACATATAGTAGCGAATGTTGAATTGTATCCAAGCTCCGCCAAAGGGTTCCATACCAGACTCGTAGGTGGTGCGCTTTTCTAGGCTGTTACCACTAGGTCTGAGAAGTTTGGATGCTGAAAGTGCAAGGGCTGGAACTAGGCTACAGATAATGAGAAAGCCTAGAAGGTACTCGTAACCGCTAAGGACAAACACAATTAATTTCTACCGCTTATGGTGTATTTGGGGCTGTAACTTTCTTTTACATTATATCTTTTTGGCTTTTCTGGAATGTGGGAAACAGAAGGTTTGCAATGATTTGATTCGTTTTTAGGAAAGATAGAAAAATCTAACAATTATGTCATAATTTTTAACGTATATTTAAGAATTCCCTTCTGGGATACATGAGCTATGAGCGAACAAGCTGTTGAAACTACGGTATTAGACCGCTATGAGTGTCGCGCCTGCGGTTATGTTTATGAACCTTTGAAGGGGGACGATGAACATAATATTGCTGCGGGTACACCTTTTTTAGAATTGCCAGTAAATTGGCGTTGTCCAGTTTGCACGGCGAAGAAGGGGGCTTTTAGTAATATTGGCCCCGCCGGTACTGCATCCGGTTTTAAGGAAAACTTAAACTATGGTTTGGGTGTTAATAGGCTGACCCCTGGACAAAAAAATATTTTGATATTCGGTGCTTTGGCTTTGGGCTTTTTGATTTTTATGAGCTTTTACGCTTTAGAATAAGAGCCGCTATCTTGATTTATCCAGTTTTGTGGGTAAATTTACTCCAATTATGGGAGTATTAGCCCAACGTTGACAAAAAAACTTAGACAAACTTAACACAGAACATAGTAATACTGATGCGTGCAATTTTCAGAAAGTGGCAAGGGTTTTTTGCTGCGTTAATGATAGCTCTTGCCTGTGTAGGGTGCAGTAATGTTCCTTCTACTAGTTTTAATCCTTGGCAGGTGATTAGTGTGCCAAGTAATGAGAAACTGTTGGATATTGGTTTTACTGGTAATCCACTGCATGGTTATTTGGTGGGTAGTAATGAGACTCTGCTAGAAACTACTGATGGTGGAGATAATTGGAAACCAGTTCAACTGCAATTAGATGATTCTCGGTATCGCTTTAATGCGGTGAGTTTTGCGGGGGCAGAGGGTTGGATTGTGGGTGAACCTTCTTTGTTACTGCATACCACTGATGAGGGTAAATCTTGGTCACGCATTCCTTTGAATGAAAAGTTACCCGGTAGCCCGATTACTGTGATGGCTTTGGGTGCTGGTGAGGCGGAAATGGCTACGGATGTGGGGGCGATTTATCGCACTACTGATGGTGGTCTAAATTGGAAGGCGCAAGTAGAAGCGGCTGTGGGTGTGGTTCGCAATTTGGAGCGATCGCCTGATGGAAAATATATCGCTGTTTCCGCTAAAGGCAGCTTTTATTCTGTTTGGGAACCCGGCCAAAACGCTTGGGTACCTCACAACCGCAATAGTTCCCGTCGTCTGGAAAATATGGGTTTTGCTGACAATGGCCAACTTTGGCTATTAGCTAGAGGTGGTCAAGTGCAGTTTAGTGACCCTAATAAGCCTGATGAATGGTTAGAAGTAGAGTATCCAGAACTTTCTACCAGCTGGGGTTTACTAGATTTAGCTTATCGTACTCCCGAAGATATCTGGATTAGTGGTGGTAGTGGTAATTTACTGCACAGCCCCGACGGTGGTAAAACTTGGGAAAAAGACCGCAATGTAGAAGATGTAGCTGCCAATCTTTACAAAATTGTTTTCTTTAACGACAAGCAAGGGTTTATTATTGGCGATCGCGGTGTCTTACTCAAATTTAACCCCAACGCTCAACCACCCACCCCTCCCACAGAAGCAACTTAATGGTAATTTGGGTTCAGTAAAGATCCTGAATTCTGAGAAGAACGTTGCAAGTTGTAACTCTTTCTAAACTTTGTAGGATAATAAACTCAATAATAGTTATTGAGAAGGTGTGATTTCAATGGCAGGTACTACAGGAGAACGTCCGTTTTCGGATATCATCACCAGTATTCGTTACTGGGTCATTCACAGTATCACCATCCCCGCTTTATTTATTGCTGGTTGGTTATTTGTCAGCACTGGTTTAGCTTATGATGTGTTTGGCACCCCTCGTCCTAACGAGTATTACACCCAAACCCGGCAAGAACTGCCCATCGTTAAAAACCGCTTTGAAGCGAAAAATCAAGTAGAACAATTTCTTAAGTAGTTTAAGATCATGACTAGCGGCAATAACATTAATCAACCCGTTACTTATCCAATTTTTACAGTGCGTTGGCTGGCAGTTCATACTCTCGGTGTACCCACTGTATTCTTCTTAGGCGCGATCGCCGCCATGCAGTTTATTCAACGCTAGGAGCGAGCTATGGAAAGATCACCCAATCCTAACAATCAGCCAGTTGAGTTAAACCGTACCTCTTTGTACTTAGGTTTACTCTTGGTTTTTGTATTGGGGATTCTATTTTCCAGTTACTTCTTTAACTAACTGGAACGGTTGTCAGTGATTCGGTAAGCACTCAGCTATCAGCTAGTTGCTTACGATATTTTTGTGAATGAAACGTTGATTTGTTGTTAGGGAGGAGAAAACTGTGTCTGGAAGTGGGAGAATTCCCCTGTGGATTGTCGCTACAATCGCAGGTTTGGGTGTAATTACCGTCCTCGGTATTTTCTTTTATGGCGCTTACGCCGGAATTGGTTCTTCAATCTAATGCTAGTTTGAAAAATAGCATTTGTTAAAAAAATCAACTTAAAAAATGCCGCCTGTCTATGCTTTAGATGGGCGGTATTGTTTTCAGCAACAGTTACAATAAAAAGGCATTTACATCAAATTTTGGTAATGAAAACAACGGAAAAAGCTACCCAGCCATCAGTATTTAAGGTGATTATCATTGGTGGGGGTATTGGTGGTTTAACTCTAGCTTTGGCCTATATTGATTTAGGTATAGAAGTTGAAGTATACGAAAAACGCCCTCTTGAAGCCATGCTTTCGGGTCCTGGTGGAATATTTATTCAGCGTAACGCTATCCGAGTTTATAAACTTCTATCTCAAGGGAAAATTTATCAGCATTTCTATCAACAGGGAGGTAAAATTTTAACAGGTGGATTTTTTAGCAAAAGCGGAAATCCATTATATGTTAGTGATCCGAGTTTTGTTGGTGAAGCAGACTTGGGGGTGTGTTTGATGCGGCCAGATATCCAGAAAATTTTATATCAAGCATTACCTTCATCTACAGTACGAACCGAAAAGGCTTTTCAGCATTTTACAGAAACGGAAGATGGAATTAAAGTTTATTTTGAAGATGGCAGCAATACCACTGGTGATGTTTTAGTTGGTGCTGATGGTTTGTATTCTAAAGTCCGTGCTTATTTAAACGGTCAAGAACTCTTAGAAGAAGCAGTATATAGCGGTACTTGTTGCTGGCGTGGATATTTCTATAATCAAAATATACCTTTAAATCCGCAATACACTTGGATGGAATTTTGGGGACAAGGAAACCGTTTTGGCTACTTTGATGTTGGTGAGGGCAAATATTCTTTCTACGGTTTTAATAATACTCAACCTGGTTTGAGTGATGAAAAAATGGGGGGTTCTCTGGCAGTATTAAAGTCAATTTTTGCTGATTATGCTGAACCAGTTCCCAGTATTATAAACGCTTTAAATACAGAACATATTTACAGAGATGATATTTTTGACCGAGAACCATTAGGAACTAGATGGGGAAAAGGTCGGGTAACATTAATAGGTGATGCAGCACACCCAGTTTTACCAACTCTCGGCCAAGGTGGTTGTATGGCTATAGAAGATGCTTTTGAGTTGGCTAATCTGCTGAAACCAACAGTTAACAGTGAACAGATTCCCTCAATGTTACGTCAGTTTGAAAGCGATCGCCATCCCAGAGTGACTAAAGTTTTTAATACATCTCGTTCCATCGCTAAGTTAGCACAAACCGATTCAGCTATAGGTTGTTTTTTCCGTAACCAGATTTACAAGTTAACTCCCCCTTGGTTAGCTGATTTGCAGTTTAGATGGTTATTTGATTATCAACCTGCCTGGAACAAAAATTAAGTTTTGTAATACCCAAAAACGACCTTTCTCATCAGCCATTTTTGGGTATTAACAGGGTTTGTAGGTTATTTCGCTGTAAGAATAGGGCTATTAACGACCTATTCCCGCTTGATTAAGCGATGTCTTCGCGCTCAATATACAGGAATAAATAGGCAAAAACTACAGTAGGAATAACTAAACCAGTTAAAGGCACGAGGATAGAAGGCAAAAAGGTGGAATAAGCCAAAATTGAGGGTAAAAGAGAACCTGACATAGTAAAAGTCCTGTTAAGTCACACTACAATTCAAAATGAGCTTACCGCAAAATTCTGGCCAATTTGAGAAAATCTAAAGATTTTTAACATTGACATACCTCCTCGTCCTAAAGGAGCGTTCGCGTTAGCGTCCCGCAGGGAGGATTCCTTGACGCTTCACGGAAACCTGCTACTAAGTAGTTTTACAGTCTCCCCACGTCCGTTTAAAGTCTCCCAATGCCCTATGGCGACCTCTCACATTGTAGCACAAATCTTCCAAAAGTCGTCCTAGAAGGACGGGGCTTGTATCCCATTATTTTGGTCAGAAGGCAGGAGGCAGGAGGAAAGAATGCTTAATGTGTAAGCTTTTCCGGTTTTTTTACTCAATTATTAGAGTTCATAAACCTAAAATTTCGTCAGGTTTGATTACCGGTAAATCAGGGGGAATAACTGGCTTGACAATTGTGACTTTATGGCTTTCTTGTTTTGTGGTGATGTTTAAGGCGATCGCTTCCATGCGAATCTCTAAACAGCCAAAGGGAACAATTAGATGTATCACGCCTTCCCAACTACCCAAGGGATTAGGTAATAAATCTGTTAATAGATGGGGACCATCCAACAAAGCGCGAGTTTGGTAATCTTCAACCCACAATTTTACAACCACAGGTGCAGCTACTTCCTCTACTGCTACTTTGACTTTGATCGATGTCCCAGCAACTAGCTCACCATCAGGTAAATATAATTTAGGAATTGGTAAAGATTCTAACAATACATGAGGTACATTTGAAGTTGGTTCTTCTTGATTCTCTGTAATTAACACAGTATTTACTTCAGGTTCTAATTCTAGAACTGTGTCATCTATTACTACCTCTTGATTAAACCAATTGGGTTGTGTTTCAGCCAAAATCCCTAATTGCGGCTCAATTTCTGGGGATACCTCAACATCATCATTTGTTAATTTCTGTACTGGTTCGGTTATATCTGCTTTCTGCTCATTGTCATTCGTTAATTCCTGTATAGGTTCAACTATATTTTCCTCTTGTTCATCCTCCTTTGTTACTTCCTGTATAGATTCACTTGCTTCCTCTGATTCGATAGCTTCAGAAATTGTATAACCTTGACTTTCTAACCATTGTCTAAGTAAAGGTGAAGCAATGATAGTTTCAGCGTGCACTAATTCAGGAATTTGTAGATTAATGGAAGATATTTCTGTAACTGCTGTTTGGCTAGGTTCAGTCGCCGGACGTGGTTGATTTAGCGGTAATTCTACTTTTTTCTGAGTAGAGGCGATCGCTGGTAATTGGATAGAATTTTCTGATGTGGGTTTTGGCGGTAAACGTTTGAGATAAGGTAAAGCTGTTTTTTGCTTACGAGGTTGTTGCTGTTTAATTACCAGTTTGTCTAAATCAATAGCAGTTTTAGACGGGGATTTTTTTACTGCTTCCTCAACTACACCATTAGCAGTAGTCTGTTTTTGATTTTGGGGTAATTTTGGTAATTGTGGCGAATTTCCATGATCCGTTTCCCACGCTTGGGAATGGATACGTGGTGGTAATCGTTTATTCGGCACTGGTTTCCAGGTGTATACCTGAGCTATTTGGGAAGTTTTGGCGATATTAAATAGTTCTAAACCTAACTCAACAGATAGAGGTTGCTTATTAATGACATTAGTAAAAGCTTCTAAATTACTAGCTGGGGTTGTGGTAATGGCCAATAATTCTGTCACATCAGCTGTAATAGTAAAAGCATGACTAGCTAGGAGTGTGATTGGCTGGGAAGATGCGATCGCTCCACTTAACCGAATGTCAGCTAAAATCAGTTTTGATTCACAATGCGCCGGAATTTCTATACTTGTACTAAATTCTATTGGCAAAGTTTGATTTATTAAATCCTGTTTTACCTGATTTAAAACTTTTGACTCTAAGGGAGAACGTAATTCAACCACCAATTCTAACCCAGACAAAGTTTTACCCATAAATTTCTCTGCCGGGGTTTTTTCTCGCTGGGGTAAATCCACACGACCGCTAATAGTTAATCTTTCTCCCCACTCAGCGATATAAGTATCTTGAGCTAGACTGAATTTTAAAGGCGGTGGCGCTGGTAAAGGTAAAGCTTTATTAACTTTTGTTTCTTCTAACAGCGTGTCAGCCGCAGGTAAAGCCAAATCTATTAAATTTTGTAAAATTTGCTCGGCTGTTTCACCTTTAAACCACACAGGGCTAACGGGCTGATTAATAATTTTATCTTCTTCTGTTTCCACAGCTGTTAATAAATTTTGCCCTGGTAGAGAAACAGCTGATTCATCCCCCATAGTCAAGATAAAACTGCTATCAATTAAATTTTGGGGTAATGATTCTAATTCTGATTCTTGATCTAGTTTATCCGTTGGTCGCTGATCTACATCTGAGGCTATAACTTGAATTTGGATATTTTGTTGCCAAGATTCGCCAAATATATCCGTCATTAAATCCCCAGAACAGCGTAAATCCCAAATTCCCGGTTTGAAATAGGTAAAAGGGACAACAGCCACCAAGCCTTCAGCATTAGTACGGCGCATCCGTTTGAGAATCCGCCGTTGCTTGGCCTCTGGTTGTATAGAAAAATGTGTTACTCGCACCTCTACATCTGTATTTGGTAGATAAGAGCGAGCTAAAATCCTGTAATTACCCTCCTGAATTGTTAAATTTGGCGATTCCAGGATGTGCCAAGAGCGATCGCCCTGTTTCTGGATCAAAAATTGCCAGTTGTCCATCGTGAGTTATGCCTAAACCAAAAAGCAGCCAAGTTATATTTTTTTAACTTGCTTGCCAGTTTAACCCACCAGTTGTAAAAAAATCGACTTCTTGACTTTGTTAGATTTTGTAAAGATTTTGATAGTAAGTCAAAATCTGGTGGACAAGTTGCCGACTTTCAACCACCGCCTTTTCCTGCCAATGAAGACATAAGCCACTTATTTGACTGTCATAGTAATTAAACTCAGTGGCAGTTTGGGTAATTAATTCTACTTTTACACCTGTTATTTGCTGTAAATGGGCTGCTATCTCCCGATACACAGCCAAAGGTAAACCAGCAAATTCAATTTTTTCTGAGGTCTGCTGTTTCATCATAATTAGAAAAAAAATTTGTTCCTGGGAATGTAACCACAGGGAAAAACAAAATCAATCTAACCAGATTTTACCAAAAAATTGGGTTTAAAGCCCCGTCCTTTGAGGACGGCTTTTTGGTAGAATAGTGGGAACAGGCAGGGCATTGTCTGTTGGGCGAGATAGTGTAAGACGGTATGAAACTGCAACTGTTGTTTGAACCCAGAATCTCCGCACTTTTAGAGCGGGGAGTATGTCAAAACCGTCCGGCAACAGAGACTGAATTTCCTGTCGGTTGAGAAGCAGTCCTATTAGTTTTAGACTCTTCCTTCTGTTTTTCCACAGATTTAACCACTTCAATCCCATTTTGTTCGAGAACTACCACCGGCTCGTTACCTTTGTTCATTTCAATTCGTTTAACTAAAACACCGTTAGCTAATCTTTGTCCTGGTTGAACAGAGCGACTTGTTGGTTCATTTGGAGCTTTGATGATTGCTTTAGTTTCTTTACCAAACATAATTACACCTGTTACTACCACTTCTTGAGCTTCTTTAGGCTGTTGTGGTTGTGGTAATACAGACACTATAGTGGTGTTAGGAGTAACTGGTGGTAGGATACCAGGCGTAACCTTTCTGACCGGAGGTTGAGTATTTTTAGTTGGTTGTTTAGTGATTTGGTTTTTGTTGGGTTGATTTTTGTTAGGTTGATTTTTGTTGGTTTGATTTTTGTTAGGCTGGTTTTTGTTGGGTTGCTTAACTCCCACTCGTAAAGGTGGAGGAACTACTATTGCCTGCCTAGTAGTTCTGCTGCCATTTTGTGTTGGTGGTGTGACTGATGTTATTGGTGCAGTGATCAGAACAAAAGGATCACGCCGACCTTTAATCACCATATCTGCTCGCTCTGTAGCATTAGTAGGCTGAGTTAAACTAACTACTGGCACAGTAGAAGTATTTAGGGCTGAATTGCCTGCCTCTGGTACTATTGGATTACCAAAAGGTGGTATAACTTGTGATGCGTTCTTTGCTGTTGGAGAGTTTGAGCTAGGAGTACCAGCATTGGGTGCTGGTGGAGTAGCAGAAGAGCTTGTTTGAGTAGGTGTAGCTGTGGGAGCAGGGGTAGTAGTATTTGTAGTCTCTGGAGTTTCTCCGATGGTACAACCTGCGATCGCCAAACCTAAAACTGTGGCAATGGTAACTTGTGTCTTTCTATCCATGTAGCTGTTCTCGAAAGCTATAGGAAAATTTGTGTATGCTAGTAAACTACCCTAGTTATTTATCACCAGGGTGCAGTCTGTTTCTGTTATAACCGATTCTGAGGATATTTGTAGTTATTTCATCTGTTTGGCTTCACAAATATTACTCTTCCGTTACACCCATCAGATGTTTCAATAAGTTCAACCCTTTTTTAACTTGGCGTGAAACTGTCACCACACTAATACCTAACTGTTCCGCTACTTGTTTTTGAGTCAAATCATGCAAAAATACGTATTCTACAACTTCACGAGTGCGTTTCTCTAACTTATACAATGCTTGCTGGAGGCGGATTTGGTCTTCTTGAGCCAGTTGAAAACTACGGTAGTGAGGATCAGGGACTAATTCACCTAAGCTGGTAGCACCTTCTTCTCCATCTATTGGTACATCTAAACTGAGCGGAGAACGATTAACCCATGCTAGTTTAACTTCTTGCCATTCACTGAGAGTAATTTCTAGAGCTGCTGCTATTTCTGTGTCTGTTGGGGGACGGTTATATTTAGCTCGTAAGGCACGAGTAACAGTTGTAGCTTGCTGTTGTAATGCTAACCACCGTCGGGGTATCCTGACCGTCACACCCTTATCTCGTAAATAGTGTTGGATTTCACCACGAATATAGGGGATAGCATAGGAACTGAAGGCATGACCTTTAGACAATTCAAATTTTTCTATAGCCCTAATTAACCCCAAACAGCCAACCTGGAGTAAATCTTCATAACTTTCATGACATTGATTGATCCAATAGTGAGCTTCTTTTCTCACTAGTCCAAAGTTGAGTTGTACCAGTTGATTGCGAACTGCTTCGCAGCGAGAAGTTTGATACTCTCGCAACAACTGCCAAATTTCATGCTTTAGTTCGTTGGCGGCTGTGGTAGGCATGGCATCTGATGTTTTCAGCAAGTATGTTGGTTGGTTGGATTTGCTCTTAAATTTTGGATGGTGTTTTGCCATCACACCAAATTTTAAGTAAGCGTTAAATTGTATGTTGGTCTATTATTTAACTAAATTTACTGGTTTTTGTAACTAATCAGACAACTTGACTAGATCAAAAGTATACAATTATTAGGGTCATCTCAAACCGAAATAGTACTTAATTTTTCAAATCTATAATTAAATGAACTTATGAGTAGCAAACGTAATGATTGAACTTTCTTTTAGTTACCTCAAATGGGTCTTTTAAGTACAATCACTAGCATTAAATCACTAACTTTATCTTTGCTTTAAGAAGTAAAATCTAAGTCTATGTATTATTACAGTGAATAGAAGGCAAAATGACTTCCTGATCTTCTCAGTTCATCCCTCTGGCAGTTCTTTTTCTGTATATTTTATGAACAAAAAAACCAGCTACCCCTAATAAAAAACAAAAGGAGTAGCTGAGTTAACTCTGGTATGGAGGCTGATGTGCAAAAAATTTGATTTAAACAGAATTAAACGCGGGGTTCTACCCGACCATAGAACAGACCACGAATTTTCACTTCTTTAGGATCACCAGCACCTAAATCTGTATCAGATGGTTGTACACTTTCAAAGGTTCCGGCTAATTCTCCAGTAGCGTTATCAACTTTAGCTACTTGTAAAGAAATCTTACCCTTGAGAATTTCAGCCCGTTTAACGTTAGCGCGAGTAAGTTCCTCATCATCTGCTTGAGCAGGGAGAGCAACAGCATTATCATAGCCAGTAACGATACCACGACCTTTAGGGTCTAGGAAAGAAGAACCACGATAGGAAGGAACTTTGAAAGTGCCTTCAAAATCTGTGGAAGTGTTGATACTGGTTAAGTTAGGCTGTGTTGTAGCGACTAAGCTTTTAATAGTAAACAAGAAAGGTACTCGCTCACCACCAGGAAGCTGTACGGTGATAGCTTGGAAGTCAATACCATCTTCCTCTGTAAAGGTAAGGCTGTTATCTGGGTTAACTTTTAGGCTACCTTGTACTTGGTCAATGCTGGAAGTGTATCTAGTTAACAGTTTGCCAGGTACAAATTCTGCTTCTTGACGTTTGTTAATAGGTTCTTCCTTAACAAAGAAAGTTGTTGGTTCTAGGCAAAGTTCTCTGAGGAAGTAGGATTGATTAGAATCAATAGCAATAGAACCCCGGCTAGTTTCAGAGAGTTGGGGGCATTTGTTAGCTAACCCAGTGCCCCGGATTTGTTCATAGGTAAGTAGTTCTTTGCCGGTGGAAGCAGTGGGAGCATCACTACAAGCGGTTATCAGCCCCAGGCATAAAGCTAAGAATGCAACAATTAAAGCGCGATACCTCATGGTCAACCTCAATGTCAAAAATCAAATCTCGGTTATCAAACCGTTCTACTAAAACTGATTAAACACTTGACGTTTGTGAGTCTGAAGTGAAAACCACAGACTAAACATTACACTGCATCCGGGTGAAGATGGGAGTTTTTAGAAAAAACTAAAAAACCAGCAGATGTTCCGGTGGTGACATCAAGCAGGAGTTGGGCATCATAGTTCCAAAAAGCATAGACATTTATTTCATGCTGTTTGTTAGCTGGGAATAACCCCGACAGGGAGAACTACACGCCCCTTATCCCTAGACTCAACGTTGTTGGGATCACTTTCCTTAACATATTTAAGCTACCATGTACCAACATTTATCGGAACTTGTGTCCAGAAATTTATGCTTATTGTCTGGGTTGGGGTTGACTCTATCTGCATTTACAGCAGGGAGCAGGGGGTGCAGGGTTGAAAGTTTCTTAGCATAAGGCTTTGTTGCTAACCTTTGTACCTTATTTACCTGAAATCTGCTGTATTAGCTGGTTTTACTGGAATGAATGAAAATTAACGACTATATTTGTCTATATATTCAGAAAATTCTTATAATACGGTTTTTTTAACTCAAAATCAAAATTATCTATTCAGGAAATTGCTCTGCTACAACTTAGATATGATGGCAAACAGCTTGCAAGCTTATTTTTGAAAGTTTTTAGGGCATTGAGCTTTGGGAAGAGAATCACTTTCAGGGAGTCAAGTATTACATGAGTAATGAGCAGAATTTAGCAGGTAAGGATATATCTAGTAAATTAGAGGCGATCGCATTGGCAGTAGAAGCAGCAGCCCAAGATTGTGAAGGGGATGTTATGGCTATATTAACTTTGCTGCGACACTTGGAACAATTACATCGAGAACTTCGGGATGGAATGTTTCAGGCTAGTTTACCGGATAATCGTCAAAGACTTTATGCACTCATCAGAGATATAGAAACCAATGGAGGTTGGCCGTATATTGAACGGATGCGTTTGAAAACTTTTTTAAGTAATTTGTCAGAGTAGGGAGTGTGGGGTGCTGGGTGCTGAGTCAAAAGAATTAATTCCTCCTGCCTCCTGCCCCCTGCCTCCTATTCCCTGCCTCCTATTCCCTTTTTCCGATTTGACAAAGGAGGCGATCGCTCTTTTGGACATGATGATTATTATGGAGATACTCACTCATCCACTGGCAACCTTGCGCCAACAAATCATCTAAATTCAAATTCCAGAGAATAATCGTATTATCATCACTGGCTGAAGCTAAAGTTTGACCATCAGGACTGAAACTGACGCTTAATACTGGGGCTTGATGTCCATTCAGGGTTTTAATCAATTTACCATCACGACTCCACAGCTTAACTGTACTATCCCAACTAGCAGCCGCTAAAATTTCCCCGTTGGGGCTAAAGGTCACAGCATTAACACTATCACTGTATCCTTTTAATAAGGTTTGTAACAGTGTGCCATCCTTTCGCCACAATTTAACAGTATTATCCCAACTAGCAGAAGCTAGTACCTGGTCAGTAGGACTAAAACTTACACCCAACACCCAACTATCATGAGGTGAGAGGGTTTTTAATAACCGTCCGGTTTTATCCCATAATTTTACAGTTTGGTCATCACTAGCAGAAGCTATAACTTGACCATCTGGGCTAAAGCTGACATCATTCACCCAGCCTTGATGACCAACTAAGGTTTTAAGTAACTGGCCTTGTCTGTTCCAAATTTTGACTGTTCTATCTTTGCTACCAGAAGCTAAAAGCTGACCATCTGGGCTAAAACTGACACTCATTACACTGTCATTATGCCCGCGCAAGGTGTCAATTAAACTGCCGTCCCGTCGCCAAAGTTTAATTGTCTGGTCGTAGCTGCCAGAAGCTAAAATCTGTCCTTGAGGGTCAAAACTGACGCTAGGAACTCTATCTGTATGCCCGACTAAAGTTTTATAAAGTCGAGTTTCCACTTTACCGTGAATATTGTACCTTCTCCAAAGTTTGACTGTGCGATCGCGACTGCCTGAAGCTAAAATCTGTCCATCAGGACTCCACACTACACTTAACACTCGGTCTTTATGTCCGCGTAATACTGGTAAAGTAGGCGGTTTTAAACTCCATAACTTAATACTTTTATCATAACTGGCAGAAGCCAATAGTTGATGAGTGGGACTAAAAGCTACACTAGCCACTGCATCACTGTGACCCCGGAAGGTTTTGAGTAAAGTACCACTATTAGTCCACAACATCACAGTGTTATCATCACTTCCAGAAGCTAATCTGCGGTTATCAGCACTGAAAGTTAAACTCCAGATGGTGCTGGTATGTTGAGTTAAATTTCTCATTAAGCGTATATCAAAACCCTCTTCACGATCATTCTTCTCCCAGCGCCACAGTTTAATCATTTTGTCCCGTCCTGCTGTGGCTAAAATTTGACCATTTGGACTAAAAGCAAGTATTGTTACTCCCTGTTGATGTCCAGATAAAGTTTTCACTAAAGTCCCATCTTGTCGCCAAATTTTTACCGTCCGATCATCACTCGCAGAGGCGATATACTGACTATCAGGGCTAAATGTCACCCAGTTAACCCAGCCTTGATGTCCAGATAAGGTTTTCACTAAACTGCCATCTCTACGCCAGATTTTTACTGTTCCATCTTTACTACCCGTAGCTATCAACTGACCATCCGGGCTGAAATTGACGCTATACACCCAGTCTTCATGAGCGATGATTGTTTTGAGGGGTTGGGGGTAAAATTTCCCTGTGGTGGGGTTTTTACGCCATAGCTGGACAGTTTTATCTAAGCTGGCGGAGGCCAAAAGTTGACCATCTGGGCTAAAACTGATAGCGGAGATAGCATCATTATGTCCTGTGAGAGTTTGTAGTAAATGGCCATTAGTTTGCCAAATTTTTAAGGTTTGATCTCGACTACCAGAAGCTAATAATTTACCATCAGGGCTAAAATTGACACTCCAAACAATATCTGTATGTGCTTCCAAACGGTTAATTTCCGTCACTCCATAAACCGCTTGTTGTAAAGCCGTGATGACTCGCATCCGTGTATCCGGCTGGACTCCATCAGCTTGTTTGAGTTTTTGCCAAGCGTGTAAACTTTCTAATAAAGCATCAAATTCTTTATTGGAATTAAAAAAGGCTTCACTGGCAGAGGCGATCGCGCTAATCTTTAAATTAGTTTCGCTGTGTTCGGCTCGGATTGTTTGGCGAATTGCTGCCCGTTTTTGTGCATCCGCTTGCCACCATAACGCGCCTATTGTTCCCGCCATCATCGCTAAAACTATTCCCGCAATTCTGGCTTCTTTTAAGCGTTGCTGTAAAGCTAAATTTAGCTGTTCCTGACTTTGTTTTTGGGCAACTTCCGCTTGAGTTTTGGCAATTTTGACTTTTTCCAATTCCGCAAAAATTCCAAAGCTGTTTTTCTGGCGGATCGGTTCTACTAAATAATCATGCACCAATTGGAAGCGATCGCCTAATTCTTCTTTAACTTTTAACACTAACCCAGAACCAACTAAAATATCTAAAATCAGTTCTCCAGTTGTTTCTAAGTTGTTTACATCTATTTCTATTTGAGCCAAAATCAATAATAAATCAGCCTTGTTCTTTAAAGGTCTTGTACCTTTTTCATCTGTTAATTCAAATAACAACTTCCAGCTTAAATCTTCGTTTTTTTCACCACAATCTTTAATTACTTCCTCTAACCACCGCTCAATCAATGTTGCTGAACCACCGCACTTTTTATATTGAGCTAAAGTGGTAATACCCTCTGCTTGTAATTGTGAACCTACAATCTGTAACTCAATGGGATGTACTGCTTCTAATTCTCCCGCTAAATCATTTACTAACTGCTGAATTAGATCATCAGTAATTTCGTAATATGAACGTTGGGTTAAGCCTTGAATAATGCTCACCGCGTCCTGTTTAGAAAAATTACCCAAATAATAACGAATATCTTTATCAAGAATATTACTATTAATTACACCTAAATTATAACTATCATATTCATGACAAATACGCTCCAATTCTAGTAGATAATGTAAATAATCTTCCCTTAAAGAGAGAATAGTTTTCACATAAGGTAAATTTAGACATTCACTAAAAAACTGATAAAATTTTCTTCTTTGTTGCAAAGAACTGTTATTAAAGAAAAACTCTTCAAACTGATCAAAAATAATAATAACTATATAATTTCGCTCAACGGCTGTTTTAATATTCTCTATGAGTGTAGTTGGTGTAATCTGTAAAATTGGTAATGCTAGGGTTTGTTGTAAATTTCTACCCAAAGCAATTACCCAATCACTATAAACAGAAATGATAATTGGTAAAGGAATACGTTCACCGATGACTTTCCCTTTTAAAGCTGGAACTAAACCTGCTTTGAGAATTGAACTTTTACCTACTCCAGAGGGTCCATGAATAATAGTTAACTTATAATCAGCACGGGTAATTCTTTCAATTAACCGATTAATATCTTGTTGTCTTCCCGAAGCCGAGATTTCCTGTGCAACTTCTTCCGGGACAACGTTAATTTTTTGTCTATCTAAAACTGGGTTAATTGTGTAACGGGACGGTTGTAACTGACTTGCGCCGATAAAAGCGCGGAATCCATATTGGTGTTCAATTTGGATTTTTTCTTGCTTGAGAGTGAAAGCTTCTGCATAGTCATGTCGGTAAGAGAAATATAGCGATCGCAATTCCTCTATAATTTCTAAATATAAACTCGGTTCATACTGTACTTCACATACAACTTTAGCCCATTCTAAATTATTAATTGCTTCTTCCCATTCGCCTAATTGGCATTGTGTTCTAGCTAATAATAGTAAATACCAACTTTCCTGTTGACGAGAAACACCAGTAACACCATCAGCAATTGATAAAGCCGCACTGACTAATTCATGGGCAAGTATCCAATTAGATTCAGCAATAGCTACCGCCGCTAAATAACCATAATCTTGAGCAATTTGTCCAGGTTTACCATAGGTTTTATGTAACTTTAAGGCTTTTTGAGCGAGGATTTTTAAATTTTGCCAATCTTGTAAACGATGCAACATTTCACAAGCAGGCAAAATAAATTTAGATAAAAGATTTGGTTTTTTGACTATTTCTAAAGTTTCCCAACATTGTTTAAACCATAATAAGGCATCTTGCCAATATCTAACACTATGCTTAGGATATAAATCTGCAAGACGACGATAACATAAACCCAAATGAAATAATATTACTGCCTGTTTTAAACAAAAATCACTTATACTTCTAGATACTTGTTTTTGTCCTAAAAATAAACTTTGTTGAAAATGAATAATCGCTTCATGAATTTGATCATTAACATACTGATCACGTCCTAAGACAAATTCTAGACAACATTCTAATTCTGGCTCTAAGTTAACTTTATACAACCGTAACAAATCATTTCTTGCTGCTTCTATTTCATAACGGTGTTGTGATTTAGGGTCTAAACTTAAAGTCGCATTTGAGCAAAATTTATCTGCACCTGCGGATAAAACTGCTGTAAATAAATGTTCTGTTTCTTGACGGATTAAGCTAATTAAATCCGATTCATCCATCTCAAATTTAATAGTCGTAGCACCCCAGCTTTTAAAGTCTGGTGCTAATCTAGCAAGTAAAGAAGCAACTTCATCTTGTAACCACAGTACCAAAGGAAAGCGAAAAGTAGCTGAGTAAATATCTCGCGATTGGTTAATATTAATTAGTAAGTCCTCTAAATTATTTACTGACTCTAAACCAAATACCATCACAGCCGAAGGTAAAGCATCACTAGCCACGGCTGGATGATCTAGAAATAATTCGGAAATGATAGTGTTATGTAAATTTGTGGTTTGAGGTGCAAGAAACATCTCTCTTAAATAAATGTCCCGACCGGCAGACCGCAAATTTGTTAACATTTGTTCACGTAAATTTGCATAATTACACCTGACTAATATGAGAGAGAAATGATTTTGAGAGAGTGCGATCGCTCGAATTAGCCTTTGCAATGCCAACTGATTACTATTAGAATTTTCTGTTCTCAATTGCTGCTTTTTCATAAGTAAAAAACTAGCTCGAAAGTAATAAGGACACAATTTTACATTCAGAATCACAGATAAGTATTTACCATTTCTAACTTTGCTCAAACATTCTGACAGGAGAACCTATGATAATATCAAGTTCTCCTATCACATTTGAGCTTTAATTGTGAAGTTGAAAATATTAGTAAATCACTATTGATTACGTTGCCAAACCATAACTTTTTCAGTTTCTGCTAATGCTGGACTAATACCAAACCATCTCCCTTGAGGGTCGCGATATTCAAATAAATACATACTTCGCAATAAACTTTGATATTCAGATTCACCTTTAACGCTTTGTTGTTGCATCACTTCAAACAATAACTCCCATTGTCCCTCATCAATCGCTAACAACAAATCATCACGATAATCTTTAATTACCGCTTCTAAACATTCTTGAGAAAAAGGTGGATCTTGCCGTTGCAAACAACTATAAAGTAATCCCAATAAATTCCGAATATGCCCACCACTAACACGACAAATTCGATCTAAAGTTGGAGGATGTTCAAATAATTCTGTGACTAATCTTACTCGTTCAGCTGCATTAACTTCCGGAAAAGCCCTAGCTAATACTAACTGACGTAATAGTGACATTCCTGGCTCATGATCATTGCCATTTCTTTGTCTGATTAATACCATCGGTAATACTTTGGGAGCAATACCACCACCCAAACGATTTTTTAATGTTTCATATTCATTAGAAAAAATCAATGCTAGGGGAATTGTATAAACTAAATGGCATTTTAACCTGCGTAGCTGTTCACCTCGATCTATAAATAAATATTCCGGTTGTGTACGTCCAGAAGCCACCGGTCGCATATCTACCCGATCTAAATTGTCAACAATTACGACTAATCCTTTTTGTCCACGTCTTTTGAGTAGTTCTATAGCTTTTTCTAGAACTTCTTCATTAATTGCCTGTAAAATACTATTAGTTCGTGGTTCTAAATACTGCCGTAATTGATTCCGCATTTGAGCACTATCTTTGGTTTTCGCCGTAATTTTGGCAATTCCTAAAGATAGTTCGGCTTCAGCATTTAACTCAATGGGAGTTTGTAAAAAATCTCCTACTTCTCTAAATAAATTACTAAAAAAATTCGGTTTCAATTTGATGCCAATATTTTCTAAGCTGGCACTGACTTGACGGGCTATACTCATCAAGATGTCGCTGACATCAATATCAGCCATGTCTAAGTCTTGACTAGATTCAAAATAGACAACATGAAACCCTGCACCTTCTAATTCTGCTTTGAGACGTTGCAGTTCAGTTGATTTACCACAACCAATGTGACCCGTAAATAACTGGCAAGTAGGTTCATCTGGGGAGATGCGGGTGATAGTCCGTTGTAGTTCTTCCACAATTTTACAACCACGGACACTAGAAAAATCTATGTAATACTGCCGATCTAAAGCATCACCCATATTTAAAGCATAGCTAGGGTTAGATGCCTTGTAAAAGCGTGATAAATGGAGTTGAGTTTTCATGTAAATGCAATGTAGATGCGATATAATTTGTATCTTTCGACACAAACTTTTCTGCTAAGTTCTCAAGAGTAGATATTTAACCAAAAACTGGTTATTTATTGCTAATACAAGTGCTAAATAAGCATTTATCACTTTCTCTTAGTCCCATAGCATAGCTTTTCAATCCCTGATGATTTAATTATAATTGTCCTATTTACACCTGTTGTTCATTTTTAACATTTTATTGCTTTATACTTGACTTAAAGTTAACCAAGCTGGGTTAAAAATAGTGTAAGTAATGTAAAAAATGAACAATCAACAAGTTTGGCAATTTGCTGTTTACTAATACAGCAGGACAAATAATCAATTTTGACAGTTTTGATCAGTTCTGTCATGCTATGGAATATCATTTCAGTATTTTTTTGTCAAGGGAATTGAATGACATATACTGAATACACTTGTTAAATTTTAAACATAATTTATGTAAATTCATGTTGGCTAATGTGATGCTTAAAAATATAAGGATTGAGCTATCAGTTAATGATAAGCAGATGCACAAAAACCTTTACTAAGCAGTTGTGCAAAATTAATTTCCTACGTAAAGCAAGGGAACAGGGAACAGGGAAATAAGTTGTGTAATTAATTCTGCCTAATTACTTATCATTTTGTTGTGAATCACTGTAATCTCAAACCCTTGTGATTATTACATTTCTCTGGGTTATATACCTTACGGGAAGGCTTACACCAACATAATGATATTCTGTTATCTATTTTACATAAATGCTTATTAGTGAACTTTGGCAGCATTGTAAGGTGTATTAGTAACGTACTCTCCGTATCTTTTCAAAAATCAAACCAGATTCTTATAAGCCGTTGTGCAAAATTAATTTCCTACCAGGGAACAGGGAACACTTCGACTCCGCTCAGTGCGGTGCAGGGAACAGGGGAATAAGTTGTGTAATTAATTCTGCCTAATTACTTAACGAGCAGGTTTTGGTAGTAACATTAAATACATTAAATCATTTATCTTTATCAATCACGTTTAATTACGTACAAATTAGTTTTTATATATTAAAAAATAAATAATCTTTTTGTACAAGCTGACAACTGAAAAACAATCTTCAGCAAAAAAAAAGTGGCTACTTAATGCTGATACTGTTGATGATAGAGATGATATGAAGTACACCTAAAAAATAGGATTGATACTAATTAAGAGGTTTGAATGGCTGGCATAGTTTCAGTGTCCCGCACAGATTTAGCCCAACGACGGAAAAAATTGCGCCATAAACGACGGATGAAAATTCTTCAGACTATTTGGCGTACTCTTGCTGTCAGTGGTTTAGCCGGTGGGTTGTGGTGGATAGCTATGCAACCGATTTGGGTAGTTAAAGCGCCAACCCAGATTATGATGAAATCAGGTGATGAGGTATTGTCAGAGAAAGAAATTAGCTCTCTACTACCTTTATCTTACCCTCAGTCTATATGGAAGATTGAACCAAATGCGATCGCTCAATCTTTACAGCAACACCCAGCGATCGCTCAAGCATCTGTCAGTCGTCGTTTATTCCCACCCAGCTTGATGATTGAAATTAGGGAAAGAATCCCAGTCGCATTAGCACAAGTGGGCAACGAAAAAAAAATCAGTAATTGCGTCGCTAAATCCCTCAACTCTGACAAATCCAATGGCCAGCAATTGCAGCAGTGTTTAAAAAATAGCGGTATAAATAACAAACAACCCTCTGTAGGTTTATTAGATGCCAATGGGTTTTGGATGCCCCTAGAAAAATATACATCCATCAATCCTAATCACAAATTACCAAGTTTAAAGGTAATAGGTGCTCCGACACAATACAGCCCGTACTGGCCAAAAATTTATCCAGCCATTAGCCAAAGCTCTATCAAAATCCTAGAAATTGACTGCCAAGATCCTACCAATCTGATCTTGAAAACAGAAATCGGTAGTGTACATCTTGGATCTCCTAGTCATCTGTTACCTGAACAAATCAAGTTACTAGCCAAAATTCGTCATTTACACACTAAAATTAATCCTAGCCAAATTCAATATATTGATTTAAAGAATCCAGCCACCCCTCTAGTACAAACAAACCAAAAAAATCCTCCCTCCCCTGCAACGTCCCCAGCTAAAAAATCTTAGAAAAGGGAACAGGCAAAAGTCATTAGTCATTAGTCATTAGTCATTGGTCATCAAGAAATAAGGAATTACTTCTTCTTTCCCCCCTGCCCCCTGCTCCCTGCTCCTCTGCTCCCTGCCCCCTGCTCCCTGCCCCCCTGCCTCTTCCTCCCCCTGGCAACTCTTCATGCTTTAGCGTTACTTTGACACTGTGATAGGATAAAATACTTTCCCAAGCATTCGTTTATTCAAGCATAACCAAATTAAAGTGCCTATTAATGTTCCATTACCTGCGATTGCAATATTAATTTTTGCTATTTTCCCAGCAGAAATGTCAGTAATTAAAAAGCAATATTCACATCTTCAGTAGCAATGATCCCCAATGATCTACCCAATTAAATATCTTCTAACAACAAAGGAAACTTACTGCTCAGAAGCTTTACAAGCATTAAACCTCTTGACAGTTTACTTGATTTATATCAATGAATTTACAGAGGATGCCTGTATTTTTTAAAACCAAATTTTAATTTTGGGGGAATAATTATCCAGAAAAAAAAATTTGTTGATAGTGTACTCTTTTGATAAAAAAATATAAATTATACAAAACCACAGTAGTAATGATGCCACTCGGCACAAATAGCAACGCGGCTAATTGTCAGATCCAGGATTTAGGAAAATTTTTAGTAATCAGAGGGGGGCAGATCGGGAATACCAGAGATATACTGTGCCAAATTGGCAATTTAGCGGCGAAGATAATAATGTCTAGTTGATGTCATACAGATCAATTTTCGCTAAATGATAGGTATACTTCTCTAGAATTGGCAGTGTGGTTACCTGTTTTGAAAGTTAACCTCCTTGCAGACCATCACACCTCTCAGCCCGTCAGATTGACAGGAGTGAGAGCAATAAAAAAAAAGCCATAGTATTGTGGCAGTGTCAAAATATATTTGACTCTTAGGTGAAGAACACCAGAAAAAGTCGTTTATCTAACTTATCGAAATCCAATGACACTTGATAATAACCAAGGGCTTACCTATAAAAGTTCTCAATCAGTGGGACAGTCAGGGTTTTCTCTAGCAGTGAACTCTAATAGTCCCTTTAGTAGCTCTGGTCTAAACTTTGCACAAAATCACGATAGCAAGAAGATGTCTACTGAAAGCAGCCGTATTGGCGAGATTGTCCCTGGTCGAATTGCTAACATCAAAGTGATTGGTGTAGGTGGTGGCGGTGGTAATGCCGTTAACCGGATGATCGAGTCTGATGTCACTGGCATCGAGTTTTGGTCAATTAATACCGATGCTCAAGCCCTAACTTTAGCAGGAGCTCCCAGCCGCTTACAAATTGGGCAAAAGCTGACAAGAGGTTTAGGTGCAGGAGGGAATCCAGCCATTGGTCAAAAAGCGGCGGAAGAATCCCGTGATGAGATTGCCACAGCTTTAGAGGGTGCAGACTTAGTATTTATCACTGCTGGCATGGGAGGCGGTACAGGTACAGGTGCGGCTCCGATTGTGGCAGAAATAGCGAAAGAAATGGGTGCTTTAACTGTGGGTGTGGTGACACGTCCTTTTGTGTTTGAAGGTCGTCGGCGGACAGGTCAAGCAGAGCAAGGAATTGAAGCGCTCAAGAGTCGAGTAGATACGCTGATTATTATTCCTAATAACAAACTGTTAGAAGTGATCCCCGAACAAACACCAGTGCAAGAAGCTTTCCGCTATGCAGATGATGTGTTACGTCAAGGTGTACAGGGTATTTCTGACATTATTACCATTCCCGGTTTAGTCAACGTGGATTTTGCCGATGTGCGGGCTGTGATGGCAGATGCGGGATCGGCACTCATGGGTATTGGTGTAAGTTCTGGAAAATCTAGAGCTAGGGAAGCGGCGATCGCTGCTATTTCTTCACCATTATTAGAATGTTCTATTGAAGGTGCTAGAGGAGTCGTATTTAACATTACCGGTGGCAGTGACCTCACCCTACATGAAGTGAATGCTGCTGCGGAAACTATTTATGAAGTGGTTGATCCTAACGCCAACATTATTTTTGGAGCCGTGATTGATGACAGGCTACAAGGTGAAGTAAGAATTACGGTGATTGCTACTGGCTTTACAGGTGAGCTTCAAAGCCCACAACCCCAAAACGTCGCCCCTGGTAGGGTGATAACTCCACCGGCTAAACGTCCACCTACACCACAGCAACCAGTAAATCCCCCTAGTCAACCTACAGACAACAAAGATAAGCCAATCTTGGATATTCCTGATTTTCTACAACGACGACGCACACCACCCAAAAATTAAGCCAAAAATTCAGCCAAAAGTCACTTTTAAGTTCAATTGACAACTTACAAGTTGAGGATTTCATCAGGGTAAAGGTAAAACATACCATTGCCAAAATTTCTCTTGTCTATGGGCAAACAAGTGGAAAATGGTTAGTTTGAGGCGAATAAATGTATATGTTTAAACCTACTGCTTTGTTGACCAAAATATAGGCGGACAACAAAAGCAGGTAGATGTGATTTGTGAGCTAATTTGTTAACGTTGTTTAATATTGATAGTTTTATCAACCCATTGAATGACCTGCTGACCCAGGCGGGTATTGTCTAAGCGGTCAATTTCCCGGATACCTGTGGGACTGGTAACATTGACTTCGGTCAAATATCCGCCAATTACATCAATACCTACAAAAATTAAGCCGTCTTGACTTAATTTAGGGGCTAATTGGCTGCAAATTTCCTGCTCTCTATCAGTAATAGTAGTTTGAGCTACAGTACCACCAGTTGCCATATTATTACGAAAATCACTGCCACTGGAAAGACGGTTCACAGCCCCGATGGGTCGGCCATCCAACAGGATAATACGTTTATCCCCCTCTTTAGCTGCTGGTAAATAGGCTTGTACCATCACAGGAATCCGACCTTGGAGGGTGCTGAGTTCTACAATCGAGTTGAAATTGCGATCGCCTGATTTTAAAAACAGAATCCCCTCTCCCGCTTTATTACCTAGTGGTTTGAGGATAGTTTCTCCCTTAGTCTCCAAAAATTGACGAATTACTTGCTTATCCGCACTAACAATGGTTTCAGGGATAGCTTGAGTAAATTGCAGAGCATACATTTTTTCATTAGCCGCCCGAATACCTTGGGGATTGTTAATCACCAGAGTTTTCCGGGGGTCAACGTAATCTAAAATGTAAGTAGCAAACAGGTAAGCATCATTTACTGGTGGATCTGTCCTCATAAATACAGCATCCATCGTTTCTAGGGCAGTTAGAGAGGGAGAGCCTAATTGATACCAAGGATTTTCCGCTACCCAACGTCCCCCTTCTAACTGGATGGGTACAACTTCCACTTTTTGTAAAATAGCCCAAGCTTTACCTTCTATTACACACAGAAGATTAGCTTGAGTAATCCAAACTTCATGTCCTAGAACTTGAGCAGCCTCCATCAGAGCAACACTTGTATCATGACAAGGGTCTAACTGATGGATGGAATCAGTAATAAAAGTCAGTTTCACGCTATTGACCTCAATCAGCAGGATAGTTATTCAGCTTAGATTATCCTCTGGGTATCATACTGAGTGAATGTCAAAGCTGAAAGTCTGGTGCGTAGATTCTAACCAACAGCTAGTAGTTCATCTAGCTTGCCTTGACGGTCTAAAGCATGGATATCATCACAACCACCAACGTGTTGATCATTAATAAAAATTTGGGGTAAGGAACGTTTGCCATTAGCCCTTTGAGCCATTTTGTCCCGTGCGTCTTCGTCACCATCAATGCTATATTCGGTAAACTCTACACCTTTGCTATTCAATAGGCCCTTGGCACGTAGACAAAACGGGCAAGTTCTCCAAGTGTAAATTTCTACTTTCGCAGCCATACAATCCTCAACTAGAAGCAATACTACCTAAATTTTAGAACTTTACCAGTCCTGAAGTTGTTGGCAAAAGCAAGTTTTTAGTTACGTTCCGATCACTCAAAAACAAAAGCGTACTAACGCTATTATATCCAACCTCTAATTTTTCCCTATTCTGGGTGGTACAAAGTAAAAGGCATAAACATACGTCTTTCCCCCTGATAATAGTTTTTAGTGACTGAACATCTAGCCGATTCCCAGCTAGGCAAATTGTTTGCTTTTTTTGAGCAATGTACCAGCACCCACTGCCAAGAAAGCAAAGGTTAATGTCATTCCCGGTTCGGGGACTTTAACTGGTGGTGGTGGTGGGGGTGTGTAGTAAGGTGCTTGTCCAGCAAGTTTACTACTGCCATTCCGACTATTTCCAGAACCAACGCTCATCAACCTAGCACCAAAATTCTGCTCGGAAAATAGAGCTAAACTAAGTGCTTGGGAGGCGTGAGATAGTGTAAAAGTAGTAGATTGAAAATCATCACCTTGACTAATACCTTGACGGCCGATTTCTAACCCAATATCAAATTTAAGGTTACTACCACCAGATAAGTTATTACTATTGCTACCAACCTGATTAATAGTGCCGGCGGGGCCAAATTGACTAGCTGTGATGTTGCCACCTGTAACTTGCAGACCACTCAGAAGAGAGTCATCGGCAATATTGAAGAAAACACCCCGCAGGTCAGCAATTGTGCTATTACCAGTAGGAACATAATCTACTGTAAATTTAATATTGCCTGCTCCCACCGCTTGATCATCTAAGGTAAACTTCACCCTAGCATCTGATCCTGTAAATTCATTAATGGTGAAACTTAAGGAAGCAGCATTAGCGGGTGAGAAAGCAGCAGATGAGATGACTGTAGCAGTAGCAACTAACAAAGAGGTAATGGTGGAATTGGAAAATAAACTTTTCATTTTAGTTAGTGCTGACAACAAACACAAATGACGCTTTGCTGCTATGAAAAGTTACAATATATGAAGTAACTCTTCTGACACCACTTTAATCAATAAATTTATACATTGTCTATATAATACTTTCAGGTTCAAAAACACTTCATTTTTTGCTTCACACAATAAAGAACCCAGTATTGCTACTGGGTGCTAAAAATGTAAACAATTGTGTAATATTGACTATTTATTCATGGCCTACAGCATACTCTACCAGTTGACCGATGCGATCGCGCAAAGTTTCCAAACCTAAACGCTGACTGGCAGAAATAAACACAGCGAGAGGAAATTCCTCTTGTGCCAGGGCTAAAGTCTCACTATCTACTTGGTCTATCTTATTAAAAGCCACTAAAGCCGGGCCTGGAGTGACAGGCATTTGCGCCAGGATTTCCCTCACTGCCCGAATATGACTTAACCAAGCTGGATGGGATAAATCTACCAAATGCAGCAGGGCATCCGCTTCCGTAACTTCCTCTAGGGTGGCACGAAAGGCATCCATTAAGGAATTAGGCAACTCATGGATAAACCCTACAGTATCCGTAATTAAAATTTCTTGAGTTCCTCCTGTATCTTGGTGAGGAATGATCAAGCGGCGGGTTGTCGGGTCAAGAGTAGCAAAAAGCTGGTCGGCAGTGTAGACTTCAGCATTAGTGAGGGTATTAATTAAAGTGGATTTACCAGCATTGGTATATCCCACCAAAGCCACCGAAGGAATATCCCGATTTTGTCGGCGTTGACGCAACCGCGCTCGATGGGCTTGCAGTTGGTTGACTTCTTGCTGTAGTCGAGAAATCCGCTTTTGAATGGCTCGGCGTTCTGTTTCTAGTTTTGTTTCACCAGGGCCTCGTGTACCGATACCACCCCCTAATCGGGACATAGCACGACCGCGACCGGTTAGCCTGGGCAGCATATATTCTAACTGCGCCAACTCTACCTGTAGTTTACCTGCACCAGATTGGGCACGCTGGGCAAAGATATCTAAAATTACTTCTGTGCGGTCAACAACTCTGACACCGATTTGGGCTTCCAGGTTGCGGACTTGGGCTGGTGAGAGGTCACGGTCAAAGACGATAAGATTAGCCCCTAAAGTTTGGGCAGTGAGGGCGATTTCTTGAACTTTACCTTCACCTACTACTGTTTGGGGATGAATACGCGATCGCTTCTGTTGTAGAGTTTGTAATACATCACCGCCGGCTGTATCTACCAATCTGGCTAATTCCGCTAAGGTATCTTGGAATTGTTGCGGGGTCATATCATCAGTGTAAACTCCCACAATTACCACGCGGTCATGATCAGCATCTACTTCTTGAGCAATGTATTCCCGTTGAAATTCTGCTTCTAGACTTTCTACTAAATCGAGAAAATCTTGATTGGCTAAGGCATCTACACTAATTGGTGGAGAAACATGAGAATATAAAGCCGAATCATGGGCACTCATGCCCCCGGCTTTAGCTAAAACTAACTGTTTATTAGTCGCCACCAAATGCGCTAAATAAGCCTCTTTGACATAGCCCGTTGCACCACCACCGCGCCTTGTAAATCCTGTACCAGTAATATTAAGCATTACTAAGGCATCCAAACGTTGTAAAGCCATCGCCGTTAAAGCGGCCTCATTGGGAGGTTCTGGCTTGAGATGGGTAGCTAAACAACGAATACCGCTAAGACGTTCCGCACCATAACGGGGAAGTTCTAGCGGTGGAATTTGTGTCTGACGCGGATTTCCTACCCCCACCCGAATCACTTGACCGCGCCGGTTGAGGTAAGCGCATACAGGCTGATTGATTTCTGTGCTAATAGCCGCCAGACGTTGGGCGAACTCCGATGTTGTGATGCGATCGCCCGGAATACGCTGGTGGTAGAGTCGTTGTAGCTGTTTCAGCTGACTCGACTTTAAACCTTGGAGATTACCGAAAATAGTTTCGATAGGCATTACTGACCAGGCAACTGGCCCCCCGAATCCTTCTCAGTCTATTCTACAACATCCAAAAGGAGGCAGAGGGCAGGCGGTAACAGAGCGAAGTCGAAGTGAGAGGCAGGGGGCAGGCGGTAACAGAGCGAAGTCGAAGTGAGGCAGGAGGCAGGAGGTAAATAATTCATATATTTTCATATATATTTATATATTTTCATATATGATGAATATAATCGTTTTAACTAGATAGTTATTTCCTGCAAGTTATCCTAAATCTCTCCGTGAGATTATGACAGTTTGTATACTGTCTCTAAATCCATAGATTTAGGTGTATTTTAGTGTTATGTGCATCTACTCATCCCATCATGGTAGCTAATAACATCCCCTCAGAGCACCGCTTTATTTTAAAAAATATTAGCTGGCAGACTTATGAAAGTATGTTAGCGGATATGGGAGAAGACCGTTCTGCTCGATTAACCTATGACAGAGGCATATTAGAAGTAATGACCCCTCTCTTATTCCATGAACATTGGAACAGAGTTTTAGAACGGTTAATTTTTGTCTTAGGTGAAGAATTAAATTTAGATATATTTCCTTTAGGTTCAACCACCTTAAAACGGTCAGACTTACACTTAGGTGCAGAACCCGACAGTAGTTATATCATCCGCAACGAAGCCACATTTAAAAGTCAGGGTTTAATTAATTTGAATGGTGACTTAGCACCAGATTTAGTGATAGAGATAGATTTAGCAGGTTCAGTATTAAATAAATTTCAAATTTATGCCACATTAGGAATATCCGAAATGTGGGTATACAGTGGCGGAGTTTTGAACATCTATCAACTATTAGATGGTGAATATCTCCAGTGTCATAACTCACCCACATTTGCCCAACTCCCCTTAATGGGCATTCCCAAATTCTTAGAAGACAGCCAAAAAATGGGAGTCATGGGAGTTACCCGCAACTTCCGCCAATGGGTGCAAATCATGTTAGGAAGTAATAGATAGCAAATATTCAATAATTTTTAAACCTGATATTAAATTGGATTCACTGAATTTGACAATTTAAATAAACTCGAACGCCAATCAAAAAAATCTGGTGCACGATAAATTAGATAATCAATAACAAATGGAGGAACTAAAAAAACAAAAATAGAGGGAATGTTATCTCTAAATCTTTCTCTTTGCTGATTTAAGTGGTTTAAGATTGGTGGTACACTTTCTAGTAAGTTAAATTTAGTCTCTGTAATTTCATTAAAATTGCTTTGTTCATACTCGTGAATCGAATGCTCTAAACCTTTGATCAATAAAATATCAAATTTCTTAATTTGGTAAGTATGAAATACCCAATCATATAAATTATGAATGGGTTTATTTAAACATAGTATTTCAATCTTTTTTTGAGGCAAGAAATGAGGAATATTGGCAACCAATTTTTCTGCCTGTAAATGATTGCACTGCACAAAAAATAAACCAAATCCCTCTTTTATCTTCAGAACACGAATTAAAGTTTCATATTCTTCGCTTTCTTCAGAAGATAAATCTTCATTCCACTCATGCAAATCTAATGTCATGGTAGTTTTGCTACAGCTTCTTTAAATTCTTGAATACCTTGAATTAGTGGGTGAATATCATACCAACGTTGCATTTCTCCCTCATCATCTATATAACGGTATTCTAAAAGACAACGATTAAACATTAAATTGCGATATTGGTCATCATTAATTATGCGTTTAGAGCGATATACTTCTGCTAATAAACTCCATTGATGTTCTTCCACCGCTCGACGATATGTATCTCTTGCTTGAGTAATAGCACGTCTAACAGCTTTTTCAGAAATTGGTAATTCCTGAGTACGTCCAATGGCATCCTGCGTTAATAATAGCAAGTTTCTGACGTGTCCTCCACTCATTAAGCACAATCTTTCTAAAATTTCTTTGCTCTCAAATATGGCTGTTTCTAAAGGTAGATCAGGTGCAAATGGCTTAACTCGTTGAGCAATAATTTCCTTAACTTTCTTTAAACCAGGTTCATACACTTGACCATTACGGGAACGTACCATAATCATCGGTAAAATCTGTGGGTCACTGTAGATATCCCTTAAATCTGTTGCTCTAGTAGAATAAACCATAGAAATGGGAACAGTGTAAATTAAATGACAATCTAAAGCTTTCAATTGTTCACTGCGATCTAAAAAAACCTCCTCATAATTAGTACGTTCACCCTCTTTAACTAAAACCATCCGATCTAAGTTATCAACAATTACTGCTAGTTTATTTCTATCTGGAGGTAGACTTTTTTTCACATCAACTAAAAATTCATTTAATACTTTAATTAAAGTAACAGTATGTGGGTTAACTTTCTCTCGTATTTGTTGACGTAATTGAGGAACTGCCCTTAAATTGGCTGTTAATTTGGCAAATTGAGAAATTTGTAAATCAATATCCATTTTCATATCTTCAAATTTAATTTCAGTCAAAGCCAAATCTTTTAATTCTTGCCAACGATCTTTGAGCCAATTTAGCACCGGAGCAGGATTACCTATTGTACGCAAATCTTTAAGTAGTCGGCGGGTACAGGCTAAGAGAATATCTGTATATTGTGCATCTTCTGAGTCAATGTCTTCTTCATCAGCAGCAAAGTAAACTACAAAGAATTTCTGTTCTTCCAAATATTTTTTTAATCGGAGTAATTCTGTAGATTTACCTGCACCTCTGTGTCCTGAGTACAGATGACAAGTGTTTTGTTTTGCTAATTTAATACGATTTCCCAATTCTTCCAAAATATCTGCTTCCCCTCGTTCCTGTTGACAGTCCACATATTTAGGATCGTCTGCTGGTAAGGGTTCAAAAGGGTTAAAAGCATTATATAGGTTTGTGAGTAAGTCGGAATTTTGAGTCATAGGTAAACAGTAGGTACTTAAGTTAAACTATTTTGATTGTTCAAGGTGTACAATTTTGATCTATATAATCTTTATTAGATTAACAGATTTATCACCTTAGTTTTATTAAATTTTTAAACTTCTTATGATCTCTGATAGAAGCAAAATCAGGATCAATTTTCGCCATTTCTATATATTCATCAGGATTAACTTTAATTGCCGCTTTTAAACATTTCAATATCCGTCTAAAAATCCCCCATGATGCGTAAGTACAAGCCTTGTTATACCAAATTATATGATGATCCGGGTTAAGTTTTAAACTTTTATTAAAGCTAATAATTGCTTCTTCATAATATTTTAATTTCATTAATCCAAAAGCTTTATTAGACCAAGCTACATAATTATTAGATTCTATGTTAATTGCTTGGTTACAACTATCAATTACCTCTTCATAACGACCTAAATAATATAATGCAAAACTGCGGTTTAATAGAGACAGTTGAAAGTCTTGTTGTAATTCTAAAGCTTTATCAAAATTGCTAAGTGCTTCTTGATAAATTGCTAATTTAGAGATATCATTAATTTTTTTAAGATATAAGTTATGAATACCAAATCCTATTTCTAATCCTTTTTCATAAACAGGCTTCATACCATCGTAGGAATCTTGTTTGAGTAATACATAGCCTCTATTATTCCAAGCTAAGTAGTTATCAGGTTTCATTTCAATTGCTTTGCCAAAACTGGTTATTGCTTTTGTGTAATCACCCAAATGATACCAAGAAAAGCCTTTATGATACCAAGCTTCAGGAAAATCAGGTTTAAAATGTAAAGCTTGTTCATAAGATTCTATTGCCTCTTCATTGTATTGTAACTTATGTAGTGCAATACCAAGTTTGTACCAAACCTCGTAAAAATCAGGTTTAAATTTTAAAGCTTGTTCATAAGATCCTATTGCTGCTTTATAACTTTCTAAATTAAATAGTGCATTACCATGATTGTACCAAGTTTCGTGAGAATCAGGTTTAAATTTTAAAGCCTGTTCATAGGATTTTATTGCTTTTTCATAATATTTTAAATTAGATAATGCACTACCTTGATTGTGCCAAGTTTCGTGAGAATCAGGTTTAAATTTTAAAGCTTGTTTATAGGATTCTATTGCTGCTTCATAACTTTCTAAATTAAATAGTGCATTACCATGATTGTACCAAGTTTCGTGAGAATCAGGTTTAAATTTTAAAGCTTGTTCATAGGATTCTATT
>DATGXB010000217.1:0-68957 GCA_035299225.1 Nostocaceae cyanobacterium
CCTGCCCCCTGCCCCCCTACCTCTTCCCCCACTAGCCAAAACTCAATTCTTTTAGTATAAATGTATTAGAACAAATTTCTTTCCTGATGACCAATTGACTATTTGAAATAACAGGTAACGAAATATTTTGTTCAACCGCAAATATACTTAACTCTGACAGTTTTCTTAGCTGACTTATTTCCAGTGGGAAAATTGCCAAGTGCTGATAAAATAATTATTTCCTCAACCGCGACTGGGTGGGACAACAAAACCATCACAGGCATTGATTTTATCCCCCATGTCTTACGAACCCCTACATCATAAGTATCGCCCCAAGAGTTTTGCGGAATTGGTGGGACAAGAAGCGATCGCCTCTACCCTCACCAACGCGATTCGTTCAGCAAAAATCGCACCCGCTTACCTGTTCACCGGGCCAAGGGGGACGGGAAAAACTTCTAGTGCTCGGATTCTGGCTAAATCTTTAAATTGTCTTAAAAATGACAACCCAACCCCGGAACCCTGTGGGATATGTGATACTTGTCAAGGCATCACCAAAGGTTATTCTCTCGATGTAATTGAAATTGACGCAGCCAGTAATACTGGTGTTGATAATATCCGCGAACTGATTGAAAAAGCCCAATTTGCTCCGGTTCAATGTCGGTACAAAGTCTATGTCATTGATGAATGTCACATGCTCAGTACCGCAGCATTTAACGCATTACTAAAAACCCTAGAAGAACCACCGAAACACGTTGTTTTTGTTCTGGCAACAACTGACCCCCAAAGAGTGTTACCCACAATTATTTCACGCTGCCAAAGGTTTGATTTTCGGCGGATTCAGTTAGAGTCTATGGTCAAACATTTAACAAATATTGCTGAAAAAGAAAATATCAATATTTCCTTGGATGCGGTGACATTGGTAGCACAGCTATCTCAAGGTGGGTTAAGGGATGCAGAAAGCCTATTAGATCAGTTGGCTTTAATATCAGAACTAGTCACACCGGATAAAGTTTGGGATTTGGTGGGTTCGGTAGGAGAGAAAGATTTATTGATATTATTAGAGGCGATCGCTCAAGATAACGCCGAAATTCTCCTCGATTTAACTCGCAAAATCCTAGACCGGGGACGAGAACCCCTGATTATTCTTCAAAATCTCGCTTCTTTTTACCGTGATTTATTAATTGCCCGAACTGCACCCAGTCGCCAAGATTTGGTTACTTGCACTCAGCAAACTTGGTCAGCTTTAGTTGATGCTGCTCAAAAATTTGATGTCACTACAATTTTATTAGGACAGCAGCACCTCCGCACCGCAGAAGTACAACTCAAAAACACCACCCAGCCTCGGTTGTGGTTAGAAGTGACATTACTAGGATTATTACCAAGTGCTATTCAGCCACAAGTTAACCCACAAGTTAACAATATTGCACCGCGAGTTAATACACCTCCCACATCTACCAACGGTTATGCAAATCCCTCTTATCCACCATTAACTACTAATTCACATCCGGCAGCACAACCAGTTAATCAAAACCCCAATTATCAAAATGGGGCTAATTCACATCCGGCAGCACAACCAGTTAATCAAAACCCCAATTATCAAAATGGGGCTAATTCACATCCACCACATCCGGCAGCACAACCAGTCAATCAAAACCCCAATTATCAAAATGGGGCTAATTCACATCCACCACAGCCCGCAGCACAAGCAGTCAATCAAAACCCCAATCCAGCCGCATCATATCAACCAGCGCAACCACAGGAAACAGCAGTCAGTGGACAGAATGACTTAGCCCAAGTTTGGCAACAAGTATGCGCTAACGTTCAAGTCTACTCCACACAAAAATTGCTCACTCAAATGTGCCAATTGATTGAGTTTAATGGTGTTGTGGCGCGTGTAGCAATTAAACCTGCATGGTATGAGAAATATAAAAGTAACCTACCACCAATGATTGCAGTAGGGTTTCAACGGGTTTTTCAGCGAGAAATTCAAGTCCATTTAGAAAAATTAGGTTCTCCCACATCTTACTCAAATATTAGAAATACTCCTCCACCGGACTCTACTCGCGTTCCGCAACAACCACCGCAAAATTATCAACCAGCAGCACCCGCAGCTAATCCTCAACCACCGCAAAATTATCAACCAGCAGCACCCGCATCTAATCCTCAACCAAAGCCAACACCAGCACCACAAACCCCAGTAAATAATACTAGGTCTGTGGTAAATAATCCTCATCCAGTGCAAACCTCAGCAGTAAACCACACGCCTACAGGTATCTGGGAAAATGATGAAGTGTCTCAAGCGGCTGCTACTTTAGCTCAATTTTTCTCTGGGGAAGTTATTCGTTTGGATAATGCTTTAGATTTAAGTAACGCTACATCTACAGAAGAGATGGAAATATATGAAGATTACGAATATTGATGAGTAGTCATTAGTCATTAGTCATTAGGGAACAGGGAACAGGGAACAGGGAACAGGGAATAGGCAACACTTCAGCTGCGCTCAGTGCGGTGTAGGCAATAGGCAATAGGCAAATAGAGAATTAATTCTTTTATTTTCCCCCCTGCTCCCTGCTCCCCTGCCCCCTGCCTCTTCTACTCTGCCCCTGTATGTACGGTTTTCACCCACTTTAAACGCTTGGGGCGTACTGATATCCGAGCAGTTGTGCTACTCATTACTACTAACCAATGCAACATATATATACTGCCACGCATGGTTTGTAGGAGTAACATAAAATAATTATGGGGTTTGAATTCTTGTTGGTCTTGGCGTATCCGTTTTAAACCGGAAAACATTCCTACTACTGACATGGTGACAGATAAGCCAGTAACGGGACTGAATATCGGTGGACGATGACGGATAATGCTCATTAGTAAGTCGGGAATGGCGGCGGTAGGTAAGATATACATAATCAAGAGAAAGATTAGTAAATCTATGCTTTTGCGCGTTCCCATGCGATTTTTGAGGATGAGATCCCAATAATCTAAATAGCGTTGATAACCGCCTTCTGCCCAACGATTGCGCTGATGCCAAAGTGCGATCGCATTTGTGACTCCCTCTTCTTGGACTGGGGGATAAAATACACATTCAATATCCCAATGATCCAAATGCAGGCGAATAGTTAAGTCTAAATCATCGGTGATTGTTTCTTCATTCCATCCTCCGCAGCTTTCTAAAGCCTGTCGGCGGACAAATTGACCATTTCCTCTCAACTCGCCAATACCACCGATAGCGGTTCTTTGTTGTTGGAACCAGGTGTCAACGGCCATTTCTGCCATTTGTCCTTTAGTCCAAAAGTTTTCTTTGGCATTGGCGATCGCTTTTCGCATTTGTACCGCCCCTACTTTTTCTCTTTGGAATAAAGGAGCTATCTGCAATAGCAAGTCTGGTGTAACTTGGGCATCTGCATCAAAGACAGCGATAATTTCCCCTTTGGTCAGTGGTAAAACTTGATTTAAAGCCCCTGATTTACCACCACTTGCTTGAGGGGAACGCCTCATAACTTTGAGTTGTTTGTATTGCTGTTGCAGTTCTGCTAACACTTGGGGGGTGTTGTCGGTGCTGTTATCGTCAATAATCCAGACTTCATATTCCCCGTGGGGATATTCCAGATTACAGAGATTATTAACTAATCTGGCAATAACCGCTTCTTCATTTTTGGCAGCAACTAAAACTGATATCGTCGGTAATTCTCCCTGTATTTCTTTGGGATGATGGCGGCGACGAGCAAATATAATTCTTAGGGCATGAATACCTAAAACCGTTGTCAGTGCCAAAATGAAGGCTGCACCCCAGGAAACTAAATGCAGGGCAACTGTACCACTCCAAACTATGGTTAGCATCAGAGCAGCTTTGCGCCTTCTTCCTTGAAATCTGCTAGGTGACAGAAGCCCGATGTTTGTTTCTGTCCCTGTCTCCTCTTCTGTGGCTATGTCCGACAGTAAGGAGTTTAGCGGATCAATTTCGTTGTAAGATTCGTGTTCGGGCCAGGAGTTCGCTGGCATAGTTTGTTTAAAAGTTAAAATTCAGTATTAATTTACCGCAGGTTGGTAAGCCAGAAATAGGTTTAGGGTTGCGATTCAGCTACACTCTGGCGTTTGGCGATCGCTTTTCCCCCACCTACTCACGACTACTACAGCCATTGCAGCCTTATTTTAACTGATATTTTCATTTTTCTTTGCATTTACCGGAGTTTGCGCTCATTTCTCTCAATCCAGCAGGGTTTTTGCTAGTGACAGGAGGCAGGAGGTGAGCGATCGCTAAGAATACTTACCAGGAACAGAACTAGCCACCGGAATATTTGCTAACGACGCTTTACCAAAGGAAAAAGCCCAGGAATTGCAAGTTGTAAAAGTTATAGCAAAGCGTAATGTTAAATTCCTCATTCTTTAGGTACTAAAGCAATGCAATAACCCAAAGCATCTAAAAATTCAATTAAAGTATAAATTTCATTTCCCGCATTTTCTAACAACAATTTATCAAGTTTTTCATAACGTTCTTTTGCTGTTTCTGAAAGATTATTAGCTAATATTCTGGCATCAATAATATCTTTTAAAGCAGCACGTAGTGTTTCCGGTTCGCGTCCTTCCTCATCTAAGTGATTAGGCAGAATTAATTACACAACTTATTTCCCTGTTCCCTGTTCCCTTACTCCATGTAGGAATTTAATTTTGCACGACCACTTAATTCTAAAAAAGCTGCTAGATAAGCAGTAGCGTGTTCTTCATTTTGAAGAGATGAAATCAGATAATCTTGGTAACTGCTACTTGGTGGTATTTTTACTTCTGTTTCCATAATCTCTCCAGTATTCACGCAAGTTACTAATTATCTAGTTGAGGCTGGTAATGGGTAATTGGTGATGGGTAATTAGTAATGAAATTTCTGTTTTCATCCCGTAAATCCTTAAATCCTGGATATCCTGATTCAGACATTTTCCCTAAAATGATCCAGTTCAAAAGTTTACCATACAGGCTTTATTCACTGTTGACTTTAATGAGATTTTGGATTTAGAATAAACCTAAGTGTAAGATATCCAAAATATATGCAGTTATAACTTAATTTAGCAATACCACTCCGTAGGATTCTACCTATAATAACATATTGCGAATACTTGTCAATTGATTAATGGCTGTAATTCCCTATTCTCGTTGAGATTTGAAAATTATTGAGAAAATATCTCAAGATTATTGAGAATAGACTCCGGATTATTGCGAAAATTGGCAAGTCGTGGAATTTTGGCAAAACAGTGATTTAAAAAACTTATAATTCTCAAGATTAAATAGCGAGAGGTAAAAATCTCAACTTGCTAAATTAAGTATTTTTTGCAAAAACGCAAGTTTAGATTAAATAAAGTAAATTAAAAATATTCACCTAAATTTAGCTTAAGAACATTGAGTGAAATTATCTCTAAATCCAGTTTAGGAGCATGGAGTCAGCGATTAATGGCTGCTGTGCTGTTGGGTGGACAAGTGCTGGTTCACCTGCTCAAAGGTAAAATCCACCGTCGGAATACCTTAGAACAATTAGCGATTGTTGGCCCCGATTCCCTGTTTATTGCCTTGTTAACAGCCGTGTTTGTGGGTGCGGTGTTTACAATTCAAGTAGCACGGGAGTTTATTAACTTTGGTGCAGGTAACTTGGTGGGTGGAGTTTTGGCAGTAGCTTTAACCAGAGAACTTGCACCTGTATTAACTGCCGTAGTGTTAGCGGGAAGAGTGGGTTCAGCTTTTGCGGCGGAAATTGGCACAATGCGGGTAACAGAGCAAATTGATGCGCTGTTAATGCTCAGAACAGATCCGATTGATTATTTAGTTATCCCACGAGCGATCGCCTGTTTAATCATGTTGCCCATTTTAACCTTACTTTCTCTAGTAACTGGTTTATGTGGGGGTTTATTCATCGCCATCAATATCTATAACCTTTCAGATACCGTATTTTTAGACTCCGCTCGGAATTTTCTCTCCGTTTGGGATATCCTCAGTTGTCTAATTAAAGCAGCTTGCTTTGGCGTTTTAGTCGCTATAATTGGCTGTAGCTGGGGTTTAACCACCACAGGCGGAGCTAAAGGAGTCGGACAATCCACAACTACGGCTGTAGTAACTGCCCTCCTGATTATCTTTATCACCAATTTCTTTTTGTCTTGGTTAATGTTCCAAGGACCTGGACGGGGAGTAGGAATTTGATCACAGAGTCTTTTTATGGTACGTTTCGGGTCAATGAAGTAAAAACTTTAAGAATAAAGCCAGACCAAAAGAGCTTCCAACCTGTTCCCTGTTCCCTGCTCGTAAATTAAAATCAATATCTAGTCAAAATATTAGGAGTTCAGACTGTGACCAGTTCCAGTTCTTTTGTCCCCAACTCAACAACCACCGTCGAACTCAAACCGAGTTACAATATCCCTATTGTGTTGGTGCTGGCTGCAATTCCCCTGATGTTCGTACAACCTTGGGTGGGAGGATTAGTGGCAATATTTGGTCTATTTCTGATGCTACAAGCGGTAACACTGCGGTTGCAATTTACAGCCACCGACTTGGACGTTTACAGAGGAGACAAGTTAATTCGTCGCTTCCCCTACCAAGAATGGCAAAATTGGCGAATTTTCTGGCCTAGTGTTCCCATTCTGTTTTATTTTAAAGAAATTAACAGCATTCACTTCTTACCGATTATTTTTGATCCCAACACTTTGAAAGCTTGTTTAGAACAGCGTTGTCCACGTATTTAAGGTTACATTAGGAATTAAATTTAGTTTATTTATGAACTCCGAGGAATCGCCCAAACTAGAATCAATTAACGAGTTGCCAGAAACAACACCTAACCCCACAGAAGAACAACCAGAAATATCCACAAATCCAGAGAATGATTTGACTGGAGAATTACCCCTTGTAAATGTAGAAGCAATAGATTCTGTTTACAACCAACGAATAGCAGAATTAAAGCAAACTGAAGCAGAATTAAAAGCAGAAATTAATCAACTACAAGTTACTTATAAAAATCTGCAAACGCAAGTTAGCCAAACTCAAACAGCCCTGAGTAATGTTGTCCAAGAATCACTGGCACATTTAGAACAGCGTAAACAAACGCTACAACTTTCTATAGAACAATTAGAGCGTCGTCAAGAACGCATTCGCAACGAAATGCGAACCAGTTTTGCGGGTACATCTCAAGATTTAGCGATTCGGGTACAAGGTTTTAAAGACTATCTCACAGGTAGTTTACAAGATTTAGCAGCTGCGGCTGAACAATTGCAATTAGTTCCAGTAGCGCGGGAACAGGAAAAACCTGTAGCGAAAGAAGTTGTCAAATCAACTGAAGTAACTGTGAATATACCGCAGTTAGCACCCCAGCAATTTCAAGAGACAGCCAAACAAATTCGCCGTTTGATTGACCAATATCGTAACCAACCAGATTATTACGGACCAGCTTGGCAATTACGCCGCACCTTTGAACCAGTACACGCGGAAAGAGTTTCTAAATGGTTTTTTAATTTAGGTGGTCGGGGTGCGTTGCGGACAATGGGTAGCCGCTTACAAAATATTTTGGTAGCTTCGGCGACAATTTCCATTTTACATAAATTATATGGCGATCGCCTCCGCACTCTAATTTTAGCCAACACTCCCGAACGTCTAGGAGAATGGCGTAGGGGTTTACAAGATTGTTTGGGTATTGGTCGTCCAGATTTTGGCCCTGACCGGGGTGTAGTATTATTTGAAACCCCCGCAGCTTTAGCCCAAAAAGCCGACAGATTAACCAAATCTAATCAAATGCCTTTAATTATCATTGATGATTCAGAGGAACAAATTAGTTTAGCTTTGCTACAATTTCCCCTCTGGTTAGCTTTTGCACCTGACCCAAAAACTATGAAAGACAAAGACTTTGAGGATGATTTTTAAGTAGTAAAAGAAGGCAGGAGGCAGGAGGCAGGAGGCAGGAGGGAAGAAAGTTGATTTGATTATTTATTGTTTGAATCTTTTTTCATTGAACACTTATTTCTGCCACACTGCATTATTCATTAGCGAATAAAAAAATAATAGGTGACAATGAGTAAATGATGATTTAGGGATGGTTTGAGCAGATAATTTTGTACAAACCTCCTGACTAATTAACAATAAGCATTTTGAAATAAAACATTTGACAAGTGGCAAGTAATAACTGAAAATTAGTAATTGATAGGTTGGCGTTGCTGATTAGTGGGATGTTTTTTGTCTCACGCAAAGACGCAAAGGCACAAAGACAAAGGTTTTCAATATTGAACCTTACAATTTCATCCCGCAATTATGCAACACCGATAGGTTTAGGGATGGTTTGAGTAAATAATTTTGATTAAATATTCATAAATTATTTACAGCATATTTCATGTAAATGAGGTACAAACTGAAACTGAAAGCTCACGCAGGTAAAGGTTTTACCTCCTGCCTTCTGCCTCCTGCCTCCTGCCTTCTATTGTACATTTTTAAGTTTTAATTATTACCTATGGCGATTTGGTTAAGTTTGTGTGGGGCTATTGTTGTTACAGCTTATCTTTTGGGTTCATTTCCTACGGGATATTTAGCCGGAAAGCTGTTAAAAGGAATTGATATTCGAGAAGTTGGTTCAGGTTCAACCGGTGCGACTAATGTATTACGAACTTTAGGCAAAGGACCCGGTGCAGTCGTTTTATTGGTAGACTGTTTAAAAGGAGTATTAGCGATCGCACTAGCTTATACTTTATTTAATCTCGCTCCTAATCAGAATCTTATTCCACCATTAGTAGATACCACAACTTGGCAACCTTGGCTAGTGATTCTCACAGGTTTAGCTGCTATTTTGGGACATAGTAAATCAATTTTTCTCGGTTTTACAGGTGGTAAATCAGTAGCTACCAGCTTGGGAATATTACTGGCCATGAGTTGGCAAGTAGGCTTATCTACATTTGGGATATTTGCATTTTGCCTGGGTATTAGTCGTATTGTTTCCTTAAGTTCCATTGCTGGTGCGATCGCTGTAGCCATTTGGATGATAATCTTTAATCAACCATTACCTTATATTCTCTTTGGCATTGCTGGCGGTTTATATGTGATATGGCGACACAGCAGCAACATTCAACGTTTAATGGAAGGAACAGAACCGAAAATTGGTCAGAAATTAACCACAGAAACAGAACAAACAACACAAACAACCTAAAATTAAATTAAACAATGCAAATCAGATTTGCAACTCCTAATGATGTATCGCTGATTTTCTCATTTATCCAAAAGAAATCAGAATTTGACCGAAATATTGGTGCATTCTCTGGCATTTTGCAGGTAAATGAGGAAAAAATACATCAAACTCTTTTTAGAAAAATTCCCTTTGCTTACGTTTTATTTGCAGAGTTTTCAGGGCGCGAAATTGGTTTTGCATTGTATGGATTTAGATACTCATCATTTGCAGGCCAGCCAAGCATTTGGCTAGATGATTTATTTGTAGAAGAAGAAATGAGAAGTCAGGGTGCAGGAGTGGCATTAATGCGTAAATTAGCTCAAATTGCCAAAGAAAATCACTGTACCCACCTGGCTTGGAATGCTGATGCTCGAAATATTCGTGGACTCAATTTTTATCATCGGTTGGGTGCAGAGATTACAGAACAGTATGGAAATCGCTGTTTTTTGAAATGGATTCCAAAGTAGGGCTACACTATTATAACATATTGATAATTATGAAATTAAATATAAATTTAACTTGCGGGACTTTCCGCCGCAATATCTCTAAATTTAACCTAACTGTAATTATGTGCGATCGCCTACGAGTCAAGCTAAACTAGAGAAAGCCAGATTATCCGCATTTACATCCCAGTTTGAGATTTAATTCACACTAGGTAAAAAAACGTGGAGAATTTAAGACACCAACCAGAACAAGTTTTACCCGTCATTTCTCGCGCCTTACTGTTAGTAAATCGTCACTCCCGTAAAGGAAAAGACAATTATTTAGAAGCCGTTAATTGTCTAAAAAAATTGGGTTTTGATTTGATTGAAGAATCAACAACAGATGCCAAAGAACTTTCTAGTTTAATTCATAATTATCAAAATCAAGTAGATTTAGTAATTATTGGTGGTGGTGATGGAACTCTAAACGCCGCAGTAGATGCCATAGTTGATACTCAATTACCTTTAGGAATTTTACCATTAGGAACAGCCAACGACTTAGCCCGAACTTTAGGTATACCAAACTCTTTAACCGCAGCTTGTGAAATTATTGCCTCTGGAAATTCGCGGCGAATTGATTTAGGTTTAGTCAATGGCAAACACTTTTTTAATGTTGCTAGTTTGGGTTTAAGTGTACAAATTACCCAGCGTTTAACTAAACAACTAAAACGGCGTTGGGGGATATTAGCCTATGCCGTAACAGCAATTAAAGTAATTTGGGAATCGCGCCCATTTACAGTAGAAATTCGCACTAAAGAACAATCAATTTTAGTCAAAACTGTACAAATTGCTGTGGGTAATGGTCGTCACTACGGCGGAGGAATGACTGTTGTACATGATGCCACAATTGACGATCAAAGGCTAGATTTATATAGTTTAGAAATTAAACATTGGTGGCAAATCATCCCCATTTTACCAGTAATGTACCAGGGTAGACATACCAATTGGCCTGGTGTTAGAACTTTACATGGTAAAGAATTTGATGTATACACTCGTAAACCAAAACCAATTAATACAGATGGAGAAATTACCACTTACACACCAGCAGTATTCCGAGTTATCCCTCAAGCTATTTCCGTTTTCGTCCCACTTGAAAATGCACAGGGGTAGAGGATACGGGGGATGAAGACAATGAGGAAGTAATTATTTATTTCTCCTACCTTCTGCCTCCTGTCTCCTGCCTCCTGCCTTCTGAACTAATGACTAAAATTCAACTTAAATTTTCTCAAGATATTAAATCTCTCTTAGAACGATTATCAGATCAACCACTGACATTAGAAGATATTTTACTAGAAACTTCTGAAAGGGGTTTTAGTTTGGTAATTGTTTTATTGGTATTACCGTTTTTGTTTCCTATGCCACCAGGTTTAACTGGGCCTTTTGGTGGTGCTTGTCTGATTTTATCATTACAGATGGTGATTGGTAGGCGATCGCCTTGGCTACCCAAAAAAATCGCCCAATACCAATTTCCCAAGGTCTTTGCCCAAGTTATTTTAAATAACCTGCGTCGTGTCACCAGAATTTTAGAAAAAATCACCCGTCCCCGTTTAGAAAAAATTGCCAATCATCCTTGGACATGGCGGTTTAATGGCTTATGTATTTCCTGGTTAACAATTTTACTCATTTCCCCCGTTCCTCTCACCAATCCTTTTCCCACAGTCGCCATATTATTATTAGCAGTAGCCACCATCGAATCAGATGGTTTACTTATGTGTATTGGTTACATTGCCACTGTCCTAGTAACCATGCTATTTGGCTTTATTGGTTACGCTTTATGGTTAGCCCCCAGCTTGCTACCCTCAATTTTTAGGTAAACATAGCCTATCTATCAGGAAAACTAAATAAATCTAATTTTTTTCCTCAAACTATTCAACTTTTGTTTTAGAGTTGATATAATAAAAGACCCCAGCCACTAAACTGGGGAGTGATGAATCAATTAAGGTTTATTTTCCATCTTGTGATTCGTCTACATTCTCACTCTATCCGGAAAAGTTCTACTTGGAAAAGAACTTGTTTTACTCACAAAAATACACAGCAAAGCAATCAAAGATTGCAAAAATAAAACCCCCAGTCACAAACTGAGGGCTGTAGTTTGATTAAGGTGCATCTACTATTTTCTTATCCGTGTGAGTTCTCAACAAATCCGGAATGTTTCGGTTAAAGAGAGAACTTTAATTGATGAAATCTAAACCCAGTGTTAAATGCGGGTTTATAGTAGGTTAAAGTGCATTTACCATTTCTTACAGCAGGGAACAGGGAACAGGGAACACTTCGACTGCGCTCAGTGCGGTGCAGGGAACAGTGTTCAAAGTTCTTTAGTATCAGTCTTAATTATTAAGATTTGTAATTTATTTGCCTGAAAAGTGCTGTAATATGCGAAGAGTTTGCCCTATCAGGTTATAGGCGGTAGATTTTCGGGATCTATACCTAGTGCGCGTAAATGTTGGGCTAATTGTTCCGCTTTTAACCTTTCTCGTTCAGCCCTTAATCTTTCTTGGTTTGCTTGTTCTTCTGGTAATAGATAACGCTGGTATTGAGGATTATACCAAGATAAAAACTCTTGTTCGACACCAGCAACTACTCCACGATGTCTACCTATTCCTAAACCGACTTCTGGCATCCAGAAGGGTTCGCCGATTTGTAACTGATAACTACCATTCACCAATTTATACACTTCAAAAGGTTGGTGTTGGTCACGTCGCCAAAACTCTGGGTTATAAATAACGTAGTATAATATACCCAAATTGGTATAAATTTCCATTTTCTCATCATATTCACCCCCTGGTGAGTAAGACACCATTTCTAAAACTAGAGTTGGTACAGTCCAGTTTTCTTCCCAGGTAGCGTAACTTCGGCGAGATTTACCGCCTTTTTTGCGTTCAACTCCTAAAGACAAAAAAGCATCGGGAACTACAGGAACTTTCGGACTAACCCCAGTAGTATGGTATAATGCCATGTCAACAGCAAAGAACCAATCTTGGCGGTTAGTCCAAATCGAGTTCAATAAAAATAATAAAATATTTGGTAAAAAGTTTTGGTCTTCGTTATCCACTGGCGTATCATCTGAACAAGGTAATTCATCGGTACTGGGTAACGCAGTATGGAAATCGGTTAAATTCATTGCCGTATTCTCTATAGCGTTTAAACCTGATAATTCTAGAATAGCCTCTATTTCTTGTTAAGCGGGAAAAGATGAGCTACAAAAATCATTAACATTTTAACGCAGATAAACGCAGATAAACGCAGATATAATATGTTTTGAGTAAATAAAGTACAAATACTAATTATCTTTTTCCCCTCTCCTGCCTCCTGCCTCCTGCCTCCTGCCTCCTGCCTCCTGTCTCCTGTCTCCTAAAAAACTATCTTAATTTTTATCAAGTGCTGAAAATTTCTCCCAAAAATCTATTATCATCACTTGCTTGTGGCTAAAAATCGGTTACAAGTATTGTTAATTATACTTGTCAACATTTAAACCATTAAACGCAAGCATCAATGGTCAACTCTACCCTCGTTGCTACTCTATATGTCAACCCCGTTACGGGGAATGATTCTCATGTCGGTTCTCGATTAAGTCCTTTTAGAAGTATTACCCGTGCATTAAGAGAAACTAAATCTTCAGCCATCATTCAACTAGCACCTGGAACATATAACGCTGCTAGTGGTGAAGTGTTTCCCATCGTGATCCCCGCAGGGGTGTTGGTGGTGGGTAATGAAGCTAACAAGGGTAAAGATATTCTCATTTCTGGTAGTGGGACATTCCAAAGCCCTAGTTTTGCACAACAAAATATTACTTTATTGTTACTAGATGATGCCAGTTTATTGGGTGTCACAGTGACAAATTCTAGTGCTAAAGGTACGGGGGTTTGGATAGAGTCAGCAGCCCCTACTTTGGCGAATAATACTTTTAGTAATTGTGGACGGGAAGGGGTATTTATTACTGGTACTGCTAAACCGGCTATTGTTGATAATTTATTTGTGAATAATAAAGCCAGTGGCTTAACTATTGCCCGTAATAGTAAGGGGGAAGTTTTACGGAATGTCCTACAAAATAACGGTTTGGGGATGGGGATTAGTGATAGTGCTGCGCCTTTGGTGACTAATAATAAATTAACTGGGAATGGGACAGCGATCGCTCTTTCTCGTGAAGCTAAACCAGTTTTACGCCGCAATGTGATTACTAACAATACTCAAGGCGGCTTGTTGATTAATGGTAACGCTCAACCCGACTTAGGGCATCCCCAAGACCCAGCAGACAACATTTTTCAGCAACAGGGAGAATTTGATTTACAAAACTTAACATCACAAAATATTATTTCTGTAGGTAATCTCTTAAATCCAACTCAAGTTAAAGGTTTAGTAGATTTTCTCGCAGCTACCACAGAAACACCCTCACAAGTGGGAATCAGTAGCAGTTTTACCGATTTAGCCGGACACTGGGCAGCAGCTTTTATTGAAGCTTTAGCCAGTCAGAATTTTATTAGCGGGTTTCCTGATGGCACTTTTCAACCTGCTACACCCATTACCCGCGCTCAATATGCGGCTTTGATTGCTAAGACTTTTCAACTGCCAGCTAGTAAACAATTAAATAGATTTAAGGATGTAAAATCTGATTTTTGGGCAGCTTCAGCCATTGCCAGTGCGGCGGAAAATGGTTTTGTTAGCGGGTATCCTGACCAAACCTATCGTCCAGGGCAAAACTTAACTAAAATTCAGGCTTTGGTGTCTTTAGTAAATGGTTTAAAATTAAGCGGTGGTCATCCTAATGTGTTGACAGTATACCGTGACCGCGCTCAAATTCCCAGTTATGCTACTAATGCCGTAGCAGTAGCAACACAAAAATTGTTAGTTGTCAACTATCCTGAGCCAGAACAATTAGAACCAATGCGAGAAATTACCCGCGCAGAGGTAGCAGCATTGATTTATCAGGCTTTGGTAGCGAGTGGTAAAGAACAGGCTATTAATTCTCCTTATATTGTTAAACCTGATACAGATATTCCTTCATTTACCGATTTAATGGGACATTGGGCAGAAGCATTTATTCGGGCTTTAGTGAGTATGAATTTAACTCAAGGCTTTGCGGATGGTTCTTACAAACCCGATCAGGTGATGACACGCGCCCAATATGCGGCTTTAATTACAGCTGCCTTTAACCCAAGCGCTAAACGGCAAGCACCAGTATTTACAGACATTCCCCAGGATTTTTGGGCGGCGGAGGCCATTCAAGCGGCAGCGAGAGGGGGATTTGTGGGAGGATTTAGCGATCGCACATTCCGCCCTTTGCAAAATGTCCTGCGGTTACAGGTGATAGTTTCCTTAGTTAACGGTTTAGGACTGCCACCCAGTGATGATAATAATTTGTTAGTGTATGGCGATAGAAAAACTATTCCGGCTTATGCCCAAAGTGCGATCGCTACAGCCACTCAACAAAAAATTATTGTCAATTATCCCGACCCCAAAATTCTTTCACCCAACCGAGAAGCCACCCGTGCCGAAGTTGCCGCTATGGTTTATCAGGCATTAGTAGCCATTAATCGGGCTAAACCCATTACATCCCCCTATGTTGTCACATGAAGGAGGCAGAGGGTATGGAGTGCGGGGTGCAGGGGAAAAGAGGCAGGGTGCAGGGGGCAGAGGGGCAGGGGAAGCAGGGGGCAGGGGGGAAGAAAAAAGAAAAAATAATTAATTTTCTATTACCTATTACCTGATTATCTGTTCCCTGTTCCCTGTTCCCTGTTCCCTGTTCCCTTTCTCTAATGACTATTCCCTGTTCCCTGTTCCCTTTCTCTAATGACTAATGACTGTTTCCTGTTTCCTGTTCCCTGTTCCCTGTTCCCTGTTCCCTGTTCCCTACTTCCTAATGACTAATGACTAATGACCAATGACTAATACGCAAACCTTGATAGCCAATAAATAGTAATTCCCAATACTGAACCTGCTATTACTTGAACTGGGGTATGACCAAGTAACTCCTTTAAACGAGCTTCGCTAAAGTCTGGTTTTTCTTGAAATAACTCATCAATCATTTGGTTGAGTATTCGTGCTTGTTTACCAGCAGCTTGTCGTACTCCAGCAGCATCATACATTACGATGATGGCGAAAACTGTAGCGGCGGCAAATTCTGGTGAAGACCAACCCACTGTTTGACCCACACCAGCAGCCAAAGCTGTAACTAAAGCAGAATGAGCGCTGGGCATTCCGCCAGTAGTAACTAGAACATTAATATTGAGTTTGCGATTTTTAACTACTTCAATGATCAGCTTTAATCCTTGAGCTGCAAAACAAGCTACCAGGGCAACCAGCAGCACCCGGTTATTTAAGATGTCGCCTACGTCCTGCATGGTGTTTTAGTGAGTTTAGTTTAAGGTGAGCAAAGGTTGTGTAGTGAGGGAAAGCCTGAGATTTTAGTGCAGTTTAGGGTTTAAAAGCCGATAAAATAAGCTTTTTACCTTCCTGCAATTTTAGGTTTTAGATAAATTTAATCTAAAATCCAAAATCCAAAATCCAAAATCCAAAATCTAATTGTTGCGGCTGATAATAAAATGAGCGATCGCTTGTAGAGGTATGGCTTTTTCTCCATAAGGTTCTAGTGCTACACAAGCTTCATCAATTAATTCTTGTGCTTTTTTCCGTGATTCTTCTATTCCCCACAAACTGGGATAGGTCACTTTCTGGGCTGCCAAGTCTTTGCCAGCAGTTTTACCTAGTTGCTCTTGAGTCGCAGTAATATCCAGAATATCATCAATGATTTGGAATGCTAACCCAATGTTTTGAGAATAACGAGTTAATCTTTCTATATCTTGGGCTGATGCTGCGGCAATAATTCCCCCACAAATTACACAAGCTTCTAACAGTGCTGCGGTTTTGTGGTTATGAATAAAATTAAGTGTTTCAATAGAAATATCAGTTTTACCTTCTGATTCTAAATCTACCACTTGACCACCAACTAAACCCGCCGCCCCTAATGCTTTTCCTAACCGGGCTATAACTTGTAAAACTCTGTCCCTGGACACACTGAGGGGAGTGGCTACGGCTGGATGTTCAAAGGCTAGAGCTAATAAACCATCTCCGGCTAAAATGGCAATATCTTCACCATAAACTTTGTGATTTGTCAATCTCCCACGCCGATAATCATCATTATCCATAGCTGGTAAGTCGTCGTGGATTAATGACATAGTATGCATCATTTCCACGGCGCAGGCTGTGGGCATGGCCATTTCTATTGTACCGCCTAACATTTCGCAGGTAGCAAGGCAAAGAATTGGACGGATGCGCTTACCTCCTGCAAACAGTGAATAGCGCATAGATTCATAAATTTTTTCTGGGTAAACAACTGGAATCGCTTGATCTAGGGCAGTTTCACAAAGCTCTTTTCTTTGTTTGAGATAATTAGCAAGGTTAAACCTAGCTAATTCTGATGTGGTTTGAAAGTCATTCGTTGCTACCATGCTTACGTTCCTAAAAATCTTAGTTTCAAATCCTTGGGTTTTTGTTACAGCCACGTCACAATTTTAAGGCGTAGTGGAGCTCATTAGTCATTAGTCATTAGTCATTAGGGAACAGGGAACAGGGAACAGGGAACAGGGAACAGGGAACAGGGAACAGGGAACAGGGAATTAATTCTCCTTTTCCTTCTGCCTCCTGCCTCCTGCCTCCTGCCTCCTGCCTCCTGCCTCCTGCCTCCTTCCCCCCTGCCTCCTCTCTCATCAGAACTTAATTTTGGTGAGTCTGTAAATAGCTGGAAACAGTATTTTGCATTAACATGGCTACGGTCATGGGTCCTATACCACCGGGAACGGGAGTAATATATTCTGCCACATTAGCGGCTGTATCAAACTGGACATCGCCAACTAAGCGACTATTTCCACTAGCATCTGTTACGCGGTTGATTCCTACGTCTACGACTACAGCACCCGGTTTGATCATGTCGGCTGTAATTTTTTCTGGTATTCCCAAGGCGGCTACAAGAATATCTGCTGTTTGGGCGATCGCTTTTAAGTCTTGGGTGCGAGAATGGGCAACTGTTACTGTAGCATTGGCTTCTAGCAGCATCAAGGCCATGGGCTTACCTACTAAAATACTCCGTCCGATAACTACAGCCTGTTTTCCTGCTAGGGAAATTTTATATTCTTCTAAAAGTCGCATTACTCCCGCAGGTGTACAACTGCGTAACCCTGTTTCACTGCGTACTAATCTTCCTAAGTTCACCGGATGCAGTCCATCAGCATCTTTTTCTGGTTTAATTTGATGTAATAAAGCTACAGCGTCTAAATGTTGGGGTAGGGGCAATTGTACTAAAATACCATCTACTAGCGGGTCTTCATTCAGTGCAGCGATCGCATCTTCTAATTCCTTTTGGCTGGTTTGGCTGGGGTAATGTTTACCAAAGGAAGCCATCCCGATTTTTGTACAAGCTTTTTCTTTATTACGAACATAAGCGGCTGAAGCGGGGTTATCACCAACCATTAACACTGCTAAACCAGGGGGACGGCCAAATTTAGCTTGTGATTCTTTGATTGTGGCTGTCAGTTCTCGGTTAATTTTAGCGGCTAAGGCTTTCCCGTCTAGCAGTTTCGCTGTATGTGTGTCCATAAGAATTTACAAAATATTGTCTAGAATCTATTAGTTTAGCCGTTTTGCTTGTACATTCCATCAAAAGAATCTGCCGGCGAGTTCGTCAGGTCAAAAATTTTGTTAATATTCGGCAATAATTAGTAATTTTTGGCAAAATTTAATTAAATCTATGATTTGGCGGTTTTTTCTTCCCAATTTTACCTATTTTTTACTGGCTTTCTTAATATTCCTAAATTTTACTCGGCCTGATGATTGTCTTGGGTTTCAGGTTGGGGTTTATGGTAGTTTGGCGATCGCTTTATTATCAGCTTGGGGATATACAAGACTTTTTATTCATCACCGACAAAATGAATTTTTGCAGTTTATTCACATCACCATTGTCAAAGCCATCTTCTTTTTGATTTGGGGTGTAGCCACTATTACCAGTATTAAAACTGCTATGGCCTCGGTTTGTCCTAACAGGCTATTTTTTGCTCACACTTCCGGTACTCAGTTTAATCAATACGAAACTTTAATTTTTTTCCTACTTTTATTTATAGTGGCTTTTAGTTTATCTGTGCTCATTAATTTTGTATTTTGGATAGTAAAAGCAATGAATAGAATCTAGGTAGGTAGTGTAATTTTAATATTTAATGTGTGATAGAGTATTGAAAATGAATTAAATAAATTCAATCAAGTTAATCAATTACAGTTTGAAGATGCTTAGAGAAATTGATCAAGATATTTGGGTCGCTGAACAACCATTCCGATATTTTGGACTGAGTGTTGGGACAAGGATGACAGTAATTAAGTTAGCAAATCACGAATTAGCAGTTATTTCTCCAATTCAAGTCAGTGATGAAATTATTAGTCAGCTTGACAAAATTGGCACAGTTAAATACATTATTGCTCCTAATCTTTATCATTATTTATTTGCAGCTAATTTTAAAAATATTTACCCAAATGCAACATTTTGGGCTGTACCAGGTCTAGAAGTCAAAAAACCAGACTTGTTAATTGACCAAACAATTAACACTCATAAAAATAGTTTATGGACTGGAATTGAATACATATTTTTTAATGGATTTAGAACACTTGGCTTTAATGGTTTTGATGAACTCAATGAATGTGTTTTCTTTCATTCTGTGAGTCGCAGTCTCATATTAACTGATACAGCCTTTCACTTTGATGATAGTTTCCCTCTCATTACACAATTAGCAACCAGAGTTCTAGGAGGATATCAAAGCTTGAGTCCATCATTATTAGAGCGACTTGCAACAACGGAAAAAGAGAAAGTGAGAACCGCCGTTGAAAAAGTTTTATCCTGGGATTTTGAACGAGTAATTGTGGCTCATGGCAGCATTATAGAGAAAAATGGGAAAGAGAAATTCAAGCAAGGATACGAGCAATTTTTAAAATAATTAGTTAGCAAAGAAGCACTCAGATTATTTGAAAATAATCTTTAATAAAAATTTAAGCTCTGATTGTACAGCATAAGACAGGTTTTGAAATATACTTTTTGCAGTTGACGCTCACGACAGAAAGATCAGAATCAATCAAATTTATCCAACAGAAAGGAAAGAATAATGAGCCTAGATCAAATGGCCTACTATCAACGTAAACTTGCCTATGAAATAGATTCATCGGATCTTTACATTGCGCTAAACAAAGGGGAAGCAATAACTGTCGTTGATGGTCGTTCAGCAGCAGCCTTTGCGGAAGAACATATTCCGGGTGCATTGAACCTTCCACATAGAGAAATCTGTTTTAATTCGACTGAGATTTTGGATAAGTCACGGCTTTATGTTTGCTACTGCGATGGCATTGGCTGCAATGCCTCGACTAAAACCGCACTCAAGTTATTGACTTTGGGCTTTGAAGTACGGGAACTGATTGGTGGTCTTGATTGGTGGAAGCGTGATGGCTACGCTACAGATGGCAAGAAAGCGCAGCCAGGTATGATGATAAATTGTGGCTGCTAAATCACATAATATTAATCGGGTCAACATCAATTGTTAAACTCACACTAGAAGAACCATTAGTAGGACAAAGGGCTTTTATTTCCTCCCAGTTGGGTAAATCTGGTAATTCATTTGGGGGAATTTTTAATAAAATTTGCCATCTATAACGGTTGGCTACCCTTAAAATACTGGCTGGTGCTGGGCCTAATATCTCAAAACCTGTTTTACTGCTTAAAGTTGTGGCGATAATTTGGGCTGTATTTTGCACTTGAATAGCATCAAGACTACTTAAACGTAATAAAATCAATCTTCCATAAGGCGGATAATTAAGCACTTTTCTCTGTTCTAATTCTGCCATTGCAAAAGCTGGGTAATCATGGATTTGCACCGCTTCAATTACTGGATGTTCTGGTGTATAAGTCTGTAAAATTACCCTGCCTGGATCTTCTCCTCTTCCTGCCCTTCCTGCAACTTGGGCTAATGTTTGAAAAGCTCTCTCACTGGCGCGATAATCAGATAAATGTAATAACCCATCAGCCGCCACAATTCCCACTAAAGTAACTTCGGGTATGTCTAAACCCTTGGTTAACATTTGTGTACCTACTAATAAATTTATGTTTTCCTCTTTAAATCTATCAATTAACTCCCGGTGTGCGCCTTTGGTGCGGGTAGTGTCACTATCATAGCGAATTAAGGTTAAGTCGGGAAATTCGCGGTTTAATTCCTGGGCTACTCTTTGCGTTCCACTGCCAAAAAACTTTAAATAGGGAGAACCGCATTCGGGACATCGTTGAGGATGTAACTGCCCATAATTACAATAGTGACAGCGTAATATTTGGTCTGCTCCCTCTTGTTCGTGGTGATAAGATAAGGATACATCACAGTGGGGACACTCTAGCACATAACCGCAACTACGACAAGATACAAATGTACTATGTCCGCGACGATGAATAAATAAAATTCCCTTTTGGTTTTTTGCTTTGAGTTCAGTTAAAGCTTGTTGTAATGGTTTGCTAAAAATAGATTTATTTCCTTCCTTTAACTCTTGACGCATATCTACAATTTCTATTGGTGGTAAAGGACGGGAGTTAATGCGTTCAGGAAGGTTTAAGTAATAAGTTGGTTTTCCTTCTCTTTCTTTGGTGGGGTGAGGGGGTGAAGTGGTTTGTGCATTGAGACTTACCCAACTTTCTAAGGAGGGGGTAGCTGATCCCAAAACTAAAGGACAGTTTACCAATTCTGCTCGCCATCTGGCGACTGTGCGGGCGTGATAGGTGGGAATCTGGGAATCTTGTTTAAAACTACTATCATGTTCTTCATCTAAAATAATTAAACCCAAGTTAGGTAAGGGGGTAAATAGAGCGCTTCTTGTCCCAATCAAAACTTGAGGTTCACCTGTGAGGGTTTGTCGCCAGGTATCGTATCTTTCACCATCGGACAGGCCACTATGATAAACACTAATACGCTCATCGCCAAATCTCGCCCGAAAACGATCTGTTAGTTGGGGTGTGAGGCCAATTTCTGGGACTAAAACTAAAGCTGATTTTCCTTGATGGAGTAAAGGTGCGATCGCCTGTAGATAAACTTCTGTTTTCCCTGAACCTGTGACACCATGTAACAAAACCTCACTAAATCCCGTTAATGAGTTGATAGTTTCTAACGCTTGACTTTGGGCTGTTGACAAAGCTTTAGCCTGATCCCCGTCCACCGCAGGTCCCGTTTCTCTGCGTAGTTTTTCCCGTTCTTGAATCACTATACAACCCTGCTGTTCTAATCTTTTCAGCGTGGAAGTAGTGGTTTTACAAACAGCTAAAAAGTCATTTAGCCATAGTTCACCACCTTGATCCTGCAACACTTTTAAAATTTCTAGTTGACGTTTATTTAAGTTTAAATATCTGCCATGATCAACTAATGTCACAATTAATCTAGTTTGTGGTCGAGAATGTCTAGGTAGTCCTAAATAAGATTCAACCCAACCCCTTTCTAAAAGTTGTTTTTTTCCCCATTCAAAACTTTTAACTTGACTTCTCAGGTATTTAAAACTACAATCACCATCGGATTTTGATTGGAGAATCCTGAGAATTTCTTTAGCCGCCGTCACTCGCAAAAACTCCTCCGCACCAGGGGGGATATTTTCTGGTTTTAATCTCAGGTGACGTTGCGATCGCCCCAACAAACCCGGAGGTAAAGCCATGCGAATCACCTCCATTAAAGGAGCATAATAATAAGCAGCAATACGATTTAATAACTCCCAATAACCGGGAGGGAAAAACCCACTACTCACCACTTCATCAACTTCGCGGATTTTATCTAAAGAAATATCAATATTTGGCTGTGTCAACAAACGAATAGCGATCGCCCCCACCTGCTGAGATCCAAAGGGAACACTCAAAATATCCCCAGGTTTGATTTCTAACTGTTCAGGTATCTTGTAAATATACAGTTTATCTAGTTCTTGTTGTGCTCCATCTGAGCCTTGTTGTAGTTTGCCCAAGTATTGTTGGGGAACGTCTACCAGCACCTCAATCCAACCATAACAGAGCGTTTTCCCTTGGTACGACTCACTTGGTTCAGCCACCGCCATCGCAGATAGATTTACTTCATTAATATACATCATTCTTGACTTTTTTGATAGATATTTTACTCTGGTGTGGAGACAAAATCCCCACTATTTACTTAATTTAACTTGTTATTTTCCTACAGGTAAACAGTATTTGGCAATACTATCATTACTCATAATACTTGATCAATTTTATCTTATGTAACCTACTAGACAAAATTTTAGTGTCTCTACGTGCAATAAATATTTGATGCTGACTCTATAAAAAAAGCATCACCTCTATTCATAAAGTAGTTAATTTATTTACTAAATATGGCGTAGTCTTTTTCCGCCTATTGATAGATATTCAAGAGTTTTTAGATGTGAGATGCTTTTTACAAAATCAAGATTGTCCGGATTTTCAGCTAAAATTTTTGTAGTTTGTAGCATTTAGTAACTTCAGTCAGGGATGCAAACTCTACTACTAAAATAATGATTTACAGCATCAATACCAGCCCCTAGACCTAACAAAACTTTAGGAAAATACATAAAAATATAAGAAGATGGTTATTTGCCAACGCTTTTTTATATTTGTTAAAATTGAGAAAGTTTGAGGGGGTTTGACATATTTGTGTAATTAAGAAAAAAATGGGGAATATGTCTATTGATATCCAACCAGATAGTTATGGGGTGCAAAGATCATAAAAATTATAGGTTGTATCTAACGTATCTAAAAATGGTGGATGAATACTGATTGTAATTACAAATTGGTAATGATCAGAAAATTGGATCTTACAAACTAATCTGGTGTATTTGTTTCTGAAAGAAACCTACCAAACCTCAAGGGAGCAGCTGTCACTAAATTATGTACCAAACAAAGCAACAATCCCTACAGGAAACTATGAATCTTGCTGAATTGGGAACAATGGAAATACTAGAAAATGCTATTGATCAAGATGAACCATCACTTGATAGTTTAGAGGCAGTAGTATATGAAGAAGCTGTAATTGTAGAAAATTTGGACTCCGAAGAACGAGATGGAGATGAAATGGCGGCAGCCCGTCCTTCGGGGTACAATAAAACAGAACACGATGACGCAGTGGGTGCATTCTTCAAAGAAATGGCACGTTATCCCCTACTCAAACCAGATGAAGAGGTAGAGTTAGCGCGGAGAGTGAGATTTTTAGAAGAAGTGAGAGACACGCAAACTTCCTTAGAAGAACAACTAGGACAGCTACCCAGCAAAACCCAAGTAGCAGCCCAATTTAATATGACGGAAAAACAACTAGAAAGCCGTTTATATCAGGGGCGGGTAGCCAAAAGAAAAATGATTCGCTCGAACTTACGTTTAGTAGTATCTATAGCCAAAAGATATTTAAATCGGGGAGTACCTTTTCTGGACTTAATACAAGAAGGTGCAATGGGCTTAAACCGTGCCACAGAAAAATTTGATCCCGATAAAGGATATAAGTTTTCTACCTACGCCTATTGGTGGATTAGACAAGCCATTACCAGAGCGATCGCTAATGATGCCAGAACCATCCGCCTACCCATTCACATTGTTGAAAAACTTAACAAACTCAAAAAAGCCCAACGAGAACTAAAACAAAAACTAGGGCGCAACCCCACAGAATCAGAAATGGCCACAGCCCTAGAAATCACCGTCCAACAACTGCGCCAACTCCAACAACTCCGACGACAAGCCCTCTCCCTCAATCACCGAGTCGGGAAAGAAGAAGACACCGAACTCATGGACTTACTGGAAGACGAAGACAACCAATCTCCAGAAGCCAAAATGAACGAAAACATGATGCGTCAAGAGATTTGGGAAGTCTTAGGCGACGTACTCACACCCCGTGAAAAAGACGTAATTTCCCTCCGCTATGGCTTAACCACCAGCGAACCCTGCACCCTCGAAGAAGTAGGTAATATGTTTAACCTCTCCCGTGAAAGAGTCCGCCAAATCCAAAGTAAAGCCATGCGTAAATTACGCCGTCCCCATATCGCCAAAAGGTTAAAAGGCTGGTTGATTTAAGTCATTAGTCATTAGTCATTAGTCATTAGTCATTAGTCATTAGTCATTAGTCATTAGTCATTAGTCATTAGTCATTCAGGACAAAAGTAATACAGATGACAATTAATGGTAGACTGTGGAAATAAAAGCCCACACCCTTGGGGTTTTATTTAATTTCATACCAACTAACAACTAATCACTGACTAATGACTTATCCCCAAAATTTAATTATTCGCCCTGCTGAACCCGATGATTGTCAATCCTTATTTACACTGATTCAAGGACTAGCAGAATACGAAAAATTATCTCATGCCGTCACAGGTAATCCTCAAACACTCAAAGAACACCTCTTTGGTTCACCAAAATATGCAGAAGCAATACTAGCAGAACTTGACCAGCAAGCCGTAGGTTTTGCCTTATTCTTCCACAACTATTCTACCTTCCTCACCAAACCAGGCATTTATCTAGAAGACCTCTTTGTTTTACCAGAATTTCGCCGCCAAGGAATTGGTACAGCCCTATTGACAAAACTAGCTAAAATTGCCGTAGAAAGAGATTGCGGACGTTTAGAATGGAGCGTTTTAGATTGGAACGTCTCAGCACAAACATTTTACCGCAACATGGGAGCAACCATTTTAGAAGATTGGCGAATCTGTCGCGTCACCTCAAACGCTTTAACAGACTTAGCCGCCAAATCATAATCGCCTACATATCGCAATTATTAATTTTTGTTGCATTTGTAGAACGATTCACATTACACAAATTTACATTTTTACTCTACTTTCCAGAAAATTAGACCTATTAATTAAAAAAATTAACATTTAGTTAATTAATTTCATTAACATTATCCCTAACAATCATATTGATAATTTAGCCAAAACTTCCCCCTATTTCGGGCTTGTGGCTATTTTTAAATCAAGTTTGACAGCTTGTCTTTTGACGAATAAAACCTCTAACCTGAAAATAAGAAAGGATATTGTACTGCATTTCTTTTGTTGCCGAGAGAACACAAAATGAAGAAAATTTTGTCCGTAATTTTATTGGGGCTAACTATCCTCAACTTTGCCTTTACTAGCCCAGCCTTAGCAGCTGATAGTGCCAGTGGTGCTAAAGTATTTAGTGCTAATTGTGCTTCTTGTCATGCAGGCGGTAAAAATGTAGTTAAAGCCGCTAAAACGCTGAAAAAAGCAGACTTAGAAAAATACAATATGTATTCAGCAGAGGCTATTATTGCTCAAGTAACTAATGGTAAGGGTGCTATGCCTTCCTTCAAAAGTCGTTTAAAACCTAATCAAATTGAAGATGTAGCCGCTTACGTTTTAGAACAAGCAGACAAAGACTGGAAGAAGTAAATAATACACCTCACCCTAGAAGGGTGGGGTTATAAAAACAAACCCTCTCTGCCTAAGTCGTCACCAACAAAAAATCGAAAATCAATAATTACTAAAGATTCACTACAACCTAAAACGGAAACGAAAACAGATATTTAGATATTTAGATATTTACAGCAGGGAACAGGGAACAGGGAACAGGGAACAGGGGTGAAAGTCTCTTAGTATAAGGGTTTGTTTCAAAAATTTGTACCTCATTTACCTGAAATATGCTGTAGATATAATGAAACAGATTCTAATGAATGTGCAGATATAGGAATCCGGTTTGATTTTTGAAAAAACTCAGTACAACTTGCGTCAACTCCTTCCTATTCCCTATTCCCTGTTCCCTGTTCCCTTGCCTACACAAGTAATTTCACAAATCAAATCTAACTGCTATATATTCCTAACAAGTAGTCACAGTATATGCAGTTTTTGCTTTTAATCTCGTGACAAAAAATTTTTTAGCTTTTGTAAATTCATCAAACCATAAAAATCCAAAAAATCCCAAATCAAAAATTAATAGACCTCCTAGTGCAAGAAGGCAGGAAGCAGGAAGCAGGAGGTAATAAGGTTGATTAATCAATAGTTTTACCCTTGTCTAGCTGAATGGTTATTTCCGCCACTCTGCACTAGTAGCTTAAAGTTAGATGGAGAGAGTATTGAATACAATTCTGCCTCTATTTTTTCTATTGGTGGACATGGTACTTGTTTTTTTTGAAATAGTTAAGGATTCCCTTTTAACCCTTTTGTGTCACTCTTATTAAAGCAAAATTTGAACCCTTTATCTATCAAGGCTTTTAGCGATTTATTCCTATTTTGACTTTTTTGTTAGAAATAAAATGCTGAAACCTCGGACACATCTGGATTTCCAAATTAGGGAATTATTTTTTTATTCCCACTTTGACATAATAGGGTTATAACTAGGAACATCAAAGATAAGTTCTTGGTGTACCTGGGGTCTTCGGTTTCTATTATGCTAGATTGACTTATCAAGTTCTAAAACCCTTGTATGACAAGAATTTTCAAGATTTTTATTAAAAAGATTCTTGCTTAAACTTGAAAATTGATAAAAGCCTTTACTCACAAGGTTTTCAAGCTATTTAGACTAATGTTTAGCATAACAAGAACTGAAGAACCTGTACCTGTTTAGTCCACTTTTTGGCGTTGCATAATTGCGGGATGATTTTTGAATGTAGAGACGTTCCATGGAACGTCTCTACAAGGGTTTTGGATTTATGCACAATGATTTTCATCCCTAAAATCAGCAACGCCCACTTTTTTCCTTAAGTTGAAATCAATATATCCAATCAGGAAAATAGTATTTATGTTTGACATACTCCCCGCCCTAAAAGTGCGGAGATTCTGGGTTCAAACAACAGTTGCAGTTTTATACCGTCTTACACTATCTCGCCCAACAGACAATGCCCTGCCTGTTTCCACTATTCTACCAAAAAGCCGTCCTCAAAGGACGGGGCTTTAAACCCAATTTTTTAGTAAAATTATAATATTCCCGCAGATTGTGGGTTTAAATCTCGCACAGAAATAAATAAAACAATGGTAAAGCCGCGTCACAGCCGTAAAATGAACGTATTAGTTGCGTTCTTACTATCTGTGTGTTTTACATTGGTAAGCGTGTATTCCTTTGGTCAAACAACTATGACATCAGTACCCCAGCTGCTAACTGACCCATTTTTGCAATTACCAACTGACGATTCAATTCAAGTAGTTTGGTTTACTGAATTTTTAGGTAAAAGCCACAAAGTTTTCTATGGTAAAAACTTAGAAAAAACTGTTTTAGCCACAACGACCCAACTCACTCGCACCAGAGAAGACCAAGATTCCAGGGTAGGAAACCAAACTCGACCAGGCCAAGTTTACCAAAAACCAGTTAAACGAGATATTTGGCGACACGAAGCAAAAATTACAGGTTTAACTTCTGCACTGCCCTATCGTATCACCAGCGTTAGAGAAGACGGTCAAAACGTTAGCAGTGAAATATTTACCCTTGCACCCAACCCCAAACCAGAAAAACCGTTAAAAATTCTTCTCACTTCCGACCATCAATTAAAACCCATGACTGCTGCAAATATGCAAAAAGTTGTGGAAACGGTGGGAAAAGTAGATGGCGTATTTTTTGCAGGTGATTTAGTTAATATACCAGACCGCGCTTCTGAATGGTTTGATGATAATCGAGGAAATGCTTTTTTTCCTGGTTTACAAGGTCGCGCTAATTATCAAATAGAAAGTAATGGTCAAAAAATCACTTATACAGGTGGTAAAATTATTCAAAATGCACCCATGTTTAGTTGTATTGGTAATCATGAAGTCATGGGTAGATTTGGGAGAAGAGGTAGTATAGGTGATGAATTTGATGATGTAATACCTCGTGATATTGCTAAAAAATTGTATGGGGAAAAATCCTTAAAAGATAATTCTTATAATACAGATACGTATGAGGAAATTTTTACTTTACCTGAAAGTCAACCAGGCGGCAAAACCTATTATGCAGTTAACTTTGGTGATGTGCGTTTAGTGGTGCTTTACATTACTAATATGTGGCGAGTCCCAAAATTAGATGTAAATATAAAAGGCAGATATCAGGAAGCAAAACGAGACTTAAATAATCCAGAAGATTGGGGTTATGGACAGGTAATTTTTGAGCCAATTTATCAAGGAAGTCAACAATATAATTGGTTGAGAAATGAATTAAATAGCCCTGAATTTCAACAAGCCAAATACAAAATAGTCATGTTTCATCATCCACCCCATACTTTAGGTGATAATATCGTTCCAGCATACACTAATCCAGTGAGTATTATTGAAAATGACCAGCAAGATAAAATTACAGCAGTGCGTTATGAATATCCCAAAAATGCAGATTATATCATTCGTGATGTTGTGCCTTTATTAGAGGCTGCAAATGTGCAATTAGTATTTTATGGACATTCCCATTTATGGAATCGTTTTGTTAGTTTTAGCGGAATGCACTTTTTAGAAACTTCTAATGTGGGTAATAGTTATGGTGCTGCTTGGGGTGAGAACAAAAGAGAAATTCCCCCAGGATATAAAGAAGATTATAGAGCAATTGGTGATCCTAATGGTTTAGAACCAGTGACACCAAGTATAGCGCCTATTATTGGGGAAGATGGTAAACCACAACCTTATATTGCTAGTAATGAAATTTCGGTTTTTAGTATTTTAGATACGGGAACAGGTACAATTAGCAGTTACCGTTTTGATACCCGTCAACCTAATGCTAATGTGATTAAGTTTGATGAGTTTAGGTTAAAATCATAGACATTGTTAGAATTTAAAGTAGAGAATATAAATTAAGTTTCAAAATGGTCTGTTCATTATAAGATATATCTAATAACCTTATATAAGCCAACAATTACCAAGCCTCAAACAAAGTATATTTATTGGATTTTTTTCCTCAACCCAGCCTATTTACTTAAGCAAAGCCACCATTTTGTTTTGCTCGAAGAGCGCACACATAAAGAATTGCTGGAATAATTTTCTGATAGTTTGGCCCTGTTAGCTGCCAAATGGCAAATAATCCTGCACCTATCCACCCAACTGGACCGATAATTACAGCTATTGCACTCGACATTGTTGTATAAACTACAAAAGGTAAAGTGATTCCTATCGCGCCGGTAATTGCTCCTAGTGTAGTTGAAGCCAATAGATAAATGCCAAATCCTGATAACTGAGCAGCTGTCAAAGCCGTAAATATACTGCCACTTTGTAATAAAGCACCACTTTTATCAAACTCTGATGCTGTTTCTTTTAACTGCTGTTCCATTTCTTGTCTTTGTTCTGGGGTCATTTTCTCCCAAATTGTTTCCAGATATTTCTGGGCAATTTTAATTTCAATTTCACGAACAGACTCATACTTCCGATATTCGATATTTAGTTTGCTGGCTGCTTCCTGAACAATCTTTTTATAACTTGGTTTATTATCAAGTATATAGGTAAAAGGAGACTGGGATTTTTCCCAGAAAGCATAAATAATAGTTTCAACTGTTGGTTGTGAAGCATCAAGAATATTTGCTAATGCTTGTTTTTCTTCATCTGAAGCAATTCTCAGTAAATTGGCTAGTTCATCCATATTTTTTACTCTACCCTTAATAGTGCAAAGTATGATTTGATTAGTTTTTGATGACTCCCAGCAACCCTATTTGAGTTGCAAGTGGATTTGGATTAAAATGTTTAGCATTTTTAGGCTAAAATGTTGAGATAGATGGAGTTTTTCAATTAATTTTATAATTAATTCTCCAAGAAATTCTCTATTTGCTGCCGACTTGCTTATGATATTATCTTGCCAGTTTTTTAGTTGTTTTATTTAGCATAATTTTTATAAACTCACCACTAATGCCATAGTAATACATATATTTATATTATAAAATAGTAAATATACGCGACAAAATCCTAAGTTACTTGCGTATATTTGCGGTTAAAAAATTGGATGCATTCACTAAATAGCACAGTTCGTTAAAATTTTAACAAATATACATAACAAAATGCTAAATTATTCACATTCTTCTACGTAGATTTACTGTTACGAAATTTAGGGAGAGCGATCGCCTACGGTGGGTGTTATGCGATCGGCTACGGTGGGCGTTATGCGATCGGCTGTTTCTAAGCGAATTACACCGATTAAGCTTTGTGTCCAGGGGTCAAGTTCAGATAAATTTTCTAGGGTTTGGTCGGGAGAAGAAGATAGTTGTTGTTCTTTTTTGATTACCATATCTTGCATTAATGTAATAGCTTGAAGCAAAACATCGCTTTTACTTCCACCGATTTTTTGAGCTAGTTCTTCGAGAATTTGATTTAGTTCTGGTGATAAATTTAAGGTTAATTTAATTACGTCTTGGGAGTTGGTCATAATCTTGTATTTATCTTAATGGTTAACTATATTATAAATCTCGCTCCGATGTCCAACGCGATCAATAAAAATAATTCTTTGCTCAGAGTCCAATTCATAAATGACTCGATCATCTCCAACCCTCAATTTAAAAAACCTGATAAGTCAGCAGTCAGAGGTTGCGGTGTAATTTGCTCAAAGTTTTCAGCTAACCAATTAATTTTATTCACTATTCTTGTGCAGATAGCTTTTGTTAGTTTTTGGAGGTCAGCTAGGGCTTCTGGTTCATATTCAACCGAGTAATTCATCTGTTTTCTAAACCTAATCTTTGCATTACTTCTGCTGCTGAAATACCTCTAGCACCGCTTTCTCTGCGCTTTTGAATAGCTAATAATTGTTGTTTAAAATTTTCGTTGATGGTTAGATTTATATCTGGATCTGTTAGTAGTTCTTCTATAGTTTCTCTAACAATTTCTCGAATGAGGGCTTTAAGTTGATCAACAGTAAGTTCGTTCACTTGCATAGCGATACTTTCATTTAAGGCTTATTTATCAATTTTAGACAATTACGCACCTCTTGACAAATATCCTCCCAATCTTGAGCAGTCATTTCTGTTGCATTTCCAGAATTTAATCCTTCTAAAAGCATTTTTTGTAGATGTCGGCTTTCTTTCTGTTTTTGGTCTTGTCGTACTAGTTCCCGAAAATACTCACTAACACAGATGTAACCACCTTGCGCGACTTGTTCTTCTACGTAAACTCATAAGGTGTCAGGTAAGGAAATATTCATACTTTTCATGAGGTTTGCTTCCTAAATCTGCTTTTCTATATCATGACATTTTTTGTCATTTTCTGCCAGGGTGAGGAAAATGAGTATTGATGATAGCTAGTGATGGTGGGTGTGTGGGGTGGATGTGAAGGGGTGAAAAATAATCAAGCCAGACGAATAAATTCGCGGCTACGAAAACAAAACCCGCCAGCGCGGGTTATCAAATCATTTGTTAACTATTGGGGAGAATGGGTAAGGTGAGAGGAAAAATTATTAAGTTTTTGCATTTGTTGGGTTGAGTAAGGAAACAAAACATAATAATCTAAGCAGTAGGTACAGGAGTTAGAGATAATAGAAAATCAATTATTTCTTGTATTAGTGGGTGTTGCTGAAATATCTTAATTTCTTCATCGTTGATGCTACTAAATATGGTTTCATAAATCGGTTTATCTGTTCCTAACACGGTTTCTAAAAATTCTTTAGGTTGACTTTGAGCTAATTACCATTCTAAATTGCTAAAATTACGTTTGGCTATTTTCTCAATCAATGATCTATCTTGTAAGAATACAATCTCTATTTGTGGAACAGCTAGAGAAACTTGAGAGGTAATACCAGAAGAAACTTGATTAAATAGGTATTTGATTAAACCCTCTTTTTCAATTTTTTCAACTTGGTTATTTGCCTCTAATACTAATAAAACAGGGGTTGACCGAGTAGCAAGTAGGGAAGTTGCTAAAGAACTGGTTCTGTAAGAACTTTCACCTGCTATAAATTGAACATCTTGAATCAGATGTTTTGGTAGTAATTTCTGTAATATTTCTATATGATGATTACTTTCTACGAGAATATATGCTACTTTCATTAGAAGTTCTCCGTTGTAATGTCGTAATTAGGCATACCTTTCTGCACACAAACCCGATATTTTTTCACTAGAGATTTGCAGATAAATTCATTTTATAGTGAATATTTAATTTCTTCTCCGCCATGAGTCATTTTTATTTGTTATAATTTTACTTACAGCTTGTTTATTGAAAATCAATGTCTATTACTCCTTCTATACCTCTACCGGCTGGGTTTGAACAACTCAGTAAAGAGCAACAGATTGATTATGTGCAGCAACTTTGGGATTTAATTCTTACTGTACCTAATCAAACACCTGTTCCTGATTGGCATATTGATATTATCAATGAGCGTATTGCTTCACAGAACACTGCAAATCTGATTTCGTGGACTGATGTAAAACAAAAGCTACAAAATAAATATCGTGAGTGCTAATCTACCAATTTTACTAGATACTAGAGCGGAAGAAGATATTGATGCAGCCGCACAATGGTATGCTGAACAAAACCCAGAACTTGCTCTAGAATTTTTGGATGCTGTCAATAGCGTTTTTGAGCGTTTAACTCAGTTTCCCCTATCATGTCCAGAGATTAAATCAAATATTCGTAGAACATTAACTAACAAGTTTCCATTCTGTGTTTATTACAGTGTTAATGAAAACTACATTAATATTTTGGCAGTTTTGCACATTCGCCGTAGTCCTGATACTTGGCAGCAAAGAATTACTTGAAATTTAATTAAAATTAATGGGGAAGGAGTATTGATTGACTTGTGTTAAAAATCGCTTAATTTTCGATTCTTGAGAATCAAGTGGTTGAGTTGATGTATTTGGTTCAAAAATCATAATTTGGATGGTTTTTCCTTCTAATTCTGGGCTTAATTTTTCGCTGAGAATGAGTTCGCCATTAGTACAGGTTGCTTGGACAATTTTTAGCATAAGTTTTAGTTTTTGATGTTATTTTACTTGATTTTAATATAAGCTAAGTTTTAGGTTTTGTCATCTGGGATGAGAATTAATTATTAGTTGTAGGATAAGAAATAATTAAACCAGACGAATAAATTCGCGGCTACCAAAACAAAACCCGCCAGCGCGGGTTATCAAATCATTTGTTAATTATTGGGGAGAATGGGTAAGGTGAGAGTGAAAATTATTAAGTTTCTGCATTTGTTGGGTTTCGTTTCTCAAACCAACCTACAGTTACTATTATTACTTACTCCCAAATTCTAATACTTTAAAATTACTCAAAGGAGAAGATGGCCAAGGATAAGCAAACATTTTTTCTAAATTTTTGTTAGCATTAGGTAGAAGTCTTCTAAAACTGGCAATATCTTTCACTCCCAAAGCTGGTAATAATTGTTCAGCATATTTGGCTTTATATGCCTTTAATAAGTAACTAGGTATTTGATTCATATAAATTTTACTCCAAGGAATCCACTTATCCCAAGAATTTGCATTTGGGTTCTCACACTCAGATCGTAAAAATAAGAAGCAATCTGCATCCATGAATTGTTGCATTGGAACTATTTTTGCTATTTCTCCCTTGCTATGACGTTCTTCTAAAATATCTGCATGAAGAGAAATTCTATTAAGTTGTAGTCGTTGTTTACGAACTTCCAATAATTTGATATTAAATCTAGAAGCATAAGTAAATGATACTAAACCAGGTTCTCTATTTACTTCGCTATTATCAATATAAATTTCATCAGACAAAATATCAGCAACTATTACCCAACATTCATCTCGAATCAGAAAGGAGAAAAATATTACAAATAGTTCGTGACCAATGAATTTATAAAAATCGAAGTCTTCTTCATAGTAGCTACCACGAGAATTGCGCGGTATGTTGTAGCGTTCCAGAATAATTCCAAACTGTTTGTATAGTTCACGAGCAGCATTAATGTTGTTAGTTGTTGAAATTATTTCTGCAAGACGAGAAAATTCTATAACTAATTCTTTTGTTTGTCCAATTGAATGAATTAGTAAATCATCAGATAGATATTTTGAGAAATCTGGCTTAAGTTTATCAATTTCATCTCTTAACCATGTCATAAACTGACGGATAAGAAAAGTTTGATTTTGCTGAGAATTTTCAATTGCCTTTCTAGTTTGTTCTGCTACACTTGGTTGTTTGATAATATCGTTGGCTTTTTGAACTTCAATCCTTGTTAAAATACTACGAAGTGCATCCTCTAAACTTTTTTGAAGTTTCTTCCGTTCAGGTGCTTTTTCTTCCGATTTTTCAGTTATATTATAGGTTGTAACCCGTCTCATTTTCAGGTCAAATGGTAATACTTCTGGTTTACCAAAAGCTGTATTCATCACCATAATAACATTTTCCCATCCTAAAGTTTTAAGAGCATATCCTAGTTCAAGCAAAACGTTAGGATTAGGAGTTAATCGAGATGGGCTATTTTGATTAATAATTGAAATATCACAGACAAAAACTTGAGCTTGTTCTATTTTACCAAAGATTGTATTAGCAATATCTGGTGAACCCGGTACACCTTGTGTATCACGATCTATTACTGGTTCTATTTCTATAGAATCATCATTGTGGATAGATTTAGCAGCTGCTTTCAATGCATCTCCAATAAAACTACGATTTGTGTTATTCGGTAGATCAGATTGCCAAGAGTAAAAGATTTTACAGTCCATAAATAATTTGCTTCTCAAGTTTACAGATTGAAACCCATCCGGGTAAAATTCCAGATGGGTAAATTACATTGTAATATATATTAGGTTTTAATGCACTAACTCAATAGCCCGCTTGGTTAAAGCTTCCGCAGTCAAGCCATTAAACGCCATTAACTCGCCGGCGCTGGCGGTGGTTTCTCCACGTTTCCAGGCGAAGGTGTCGCGTTTTACATTGCTGCGTAACATGATGGGTTCTAACATCGAGGCTGCACCACCTGTTACACCTATTAAAGCATCACCGCTAAATAATTCCTCAAATTCGGCATCGCTTAAAAAGCCTCCGTCGGGTTCAGAACAGGTATTCCAAGCTGTATCATGGAGACGGTATAAACGCCGGGGGTTAATAATAGAAATTATCTTCACTCCTATGCCTTCAGTTTCTAAAAATGCGGCGGCTTCAAACACAGGAATTAAGGTCATATCACCAATAACAGCAAATACAACTTTTTTCCCGCCAGCAATTTCATGTAATAAAATCGCGCCTTTTTCTAACCCGATTTCTGTTTGTTTTAAAGTGGTACGAATGGGTAAGGGTGACTTACTGGCAGTGATAACAATGCCTTTATTTTTGGTTTTTAATGCCCAGTCATAACAGACTTGAATACTGTTAGCATCGGGAGGAAATACCGGAAATACATTGCCGTTCCGCATCATGGAGGCAAAGTAAGCTTCTATTTCTGGTCTTTGGTGTGTCCAACCGTTGCGACCTTGTTCTAATGCCCCGGCTGTAAATAAGGTAATTGTTGAAGGTGTGGGACGGCGTAATTCTGCCATTGCTTGGGTGACTGTTTGCCAAATTGGTAAACCATTGATGGCAAAAGATTCATAAGAACACCACAAACTTCTAGACCCCATTAAGGCTAAACCTGCTGCTAAACCTGCACAGGCATCTTCGCTTAAAGGTTCGTAAACTTGACCACCTGGGGCTTGATGATATAATTCGTCTGTTGTGGGGTGGTTGATTTTTAAGGCTTGGTTAATGTTACCAATTCCTGATGCTTCGTTACCATCGGCGTTGGTGACGAGGAAATTTTTGTCTTTATTTCCAACTATGCCAACTAAGCGACCCATTGCAGTTGTAGAAACTTTTGGTTCTCCACCTACGGGGTATTCTTCTAATGGTAATTCGCCTAATTCTGGTAAGGGTAATTGAAATTCTGTAACGGCAGTTTTAGCGGCGGGTCCACCTCCGGCACGTTCTACGTTTGTTCTGACTAACTGCCATGCTTCAGGAGGTAAGGCACGATTTTGTAAAGCGGTGACGATGTGGGGAGCGTCAAGGGTATCTTTAGGATAAAGGTTATGGGATTTTGCACCTTTGGCGTGTACTCCTGCCCCTTTTAATTGTTTAATAATAAATACTGTGAGGTTGCCACTTAATGCGGAACGGGCAGCTTTATCTATTCCTGTTAATACGGCTTTGGTAAATTCTAAACGTTTGGGGAAGGAGAATATTGTACTGTCTACATAGTCTCCGGGTTGGTTTTGGTCGTCAAATTCTTTAGCATCAATTATGATTACTTCGGCAAAACCGTTGCCTTTCCAGTAGGCGGTCATCTCTTCGTTGGTTTTCAGAGATACCATGCTATGATGTTCTTGGCTGTAACCGTTCCACACTAGGACGGGGAGGAAGTTGGTAACAGTGGGGTAGGCGGTGTTAAAGTGCGCCATAGCACTCATAATATAGGGTTCTCCTAGTCCTCCGTCTCCCAAGGTGAAGGGGAAGAGTTTGTCACGGTGGAGGAATGCGGCAGACATGGCAAAATGCTGTCCTTGTCCCAAGGGTCCAGCAGGTGCGAGAATGCCAGGGATGTAGCCGGAAAGGTGTCCTAAGAGTCCATGTTTTTCGCGGAAGCGATCGCGCAATTGTTGTACACTATAAATCCCCATGTCCTCTAATGATCTGTCTAGGAACATGGCACTATAAAAACCAGGGGCATGATGTCCTACTTCTGTAATAATATTTTTATAGCCCAGCATAACTAAAGCTGCATAAGCTTCCGCTTGACTGGCAAACCCCCCCGGATGTCCCGATGCCTTGCTACCAGTGATTTGCAGGGTTAAATAGCGCAGTGCGTCAGCGTAAAGTAAAGTTTGATAAGCGGCTGCTGTGTCTGTGGGAGATGCGATCGCTCCTTTACCTGATTCTACTACTGGAATCACCCCATAAGTTGCAAAATCTGGTACTGCTGCACCAAAATATTGAATTCCTTCGCAAAAATCGGGAAGTCCTAAAGATGCCTTATCTGTAATTTCTGTCATGCTGAGTACCTTGTAAAATCGCAAAAAATTTGAAATACTTGTTCATTGTTACAAAAATTTTACATCGTTAAGGTTATCAGCGTTGATAGTAGTTTCATAATGCTGAACATAAGTAACTTAAATAGCTATTTTCAACTAATCAATTTTGCCTTTTGCAATGGTGCAAGACACTGCCAATGAACTACAAGAAATTATACTCAGTAATTGCGTTCATAACACTAAGGTAGCGATGGACATATCTGTGCATAAAAATTAATTATTTGGATATTCAAATCTTGCTATATTACATTGTGTTTTATTCTTTAATAATAAAATAATCTCTAAACATTTCATAACACAATCTTTAATATATTTAATTTTGTTTATACCCGAATTATAAGACTTACATTTTGTCTGGATAAACTCTATCTATTTAACTATATCTTGTTGTAGATACATTCTGGATTATTCAGAGTTTAGATTAGTTATTAGTGAAAATTTAAGAAAATTAAATCTCATGTATAACAACCAAAAACTAGCGGAAAAACTATTATCCCAAGAAGCCACCAGAAGGGTATCTAATCAATTAGACCAAGTGGAAGAAATCAACATAGAAGTACAAACTGATTTACTTAAAATCTGCCAGGGACAAATAGATGCAGTTTCTCTTGCTGGACAAGGTATAGTAGTACAAAAGCAAATTCGTCTGCAAGAAATTAACCTCCAAACAGATAGTATTGCCATCAATCTACTGAGTATGATTTTTGGTAAAATTACACTTGCTGAACCAGTAAATGCATTAGCTCGTATTGTACTGACAGAATCAGATATTAATCGAGCTATCAGTTCAAAACTTATTCGTAATTTAGTTAAAACTTGGCAACTCAATGTAGCGGAGGAAATTATCGGTTTAGAACTACAACAAATGCAAATATCATTACAAAATGATAGCCAAATAGAATGTCAAGGTAAAGTATTAATTAAAGAAAAGGGTAAAAATCAGACTTTAGGTTATACAGCTACAATTTACACGCCTTTTAATTCTCAATCTACAGTCATCAGAAAATTCTACTGTACAGAAGAAGAAGGAATATCTGTGGAATTTGTCCTTGCTTTTATGCAGTCTGTTAAATCAATATTAAATTTGTCCCATTTTCAGGGAGAGAATATGGCTTTTACTATCAAAGATATTACAGTAGAAAACCGGAAATTAATACTGATGATAGAAGCTCAGATTAAACAAATCCCTTCTTTAGATACAGATTTTTTGGTAGACACAGAGAAACTTTAAATTGCTGTGCCAAAAATGACTGTAAATGCTATTATAAAGTGAAAAGGAAACTGAAAACCGTTAGTAAGTTTTAGGTAAAATTCTCAGAATCATAATAATACACTAAAATAATACTCTATTTGAGAATGTGATGGGTTTTGCTTTTGCTCAACCCATCTTAACAAATGATTATTCTTGAGGTGTCAAAATCTGCCGTAACTCATCAAGAGAACTAACATTTTTAATTGCCAATCGAATTTCCCTTAATTTCTGTAAATCAGTAATTGGTGAAATTAACGGCATTAATTTTAAGCCTTCTTCACCAAATTTCATTTCCAACATCAGTTCCAAACTGGAAAGTAATTCTTTTCTCTCTCCCCTTTCTTCCCCTTTGTGCAAAATTTCTTGATACCAGGGTGATTGTTCTAAAATAATCATATCCCACCTCATGATTTGCTGAACTAAGGCACTATCTAATACAAAGGTAGCAAAAAACCCTAAAACTGTTTCTAGCTGGCTTAATTGTTCATCTGTTCGCAGTATTCGTAATGCTTCCCGAATTATCGGTTCGTTATTACCTCCTTTGAGAATGGGAACGAAGGGAAGTAATGAAGGTAAAGGTTGATCAAAGACAATGTTTACATCTACTTCCCACAAGTTAATCACTCGATAATCTTGAATGGCACGTAAACCGGCAATATGGGAAATAAAACTTGTGGGTATTTCCTCATTACTAGCTTTGATAAGATTGATTAAAACTGGATAGATAGGTAAGTTAAATTTTTCCTCGGCTAATGCTGCATAAGCACGTATTCGACGTGGAATTTCTGATTTATAACGTAATTGTACTTCATTAATAACCAAAAATTCTCCTATTTGGGGACTTTCTACGCGAATTAAAACGTCCGTTTCTCTGCTTATCCACTGAAATTCTGTGTTAAGAATTTCTTTGGCAACAATATCAGGAATTTGTGTTACCCATTTTACCCAGTTATCAGGTGCGAGGCTAATTAAGCGTTTGGTGCTGATATCGGCTGGTTTTGCCATGAGGTTGTTGAATATATTAGAAATATAAGTAAAGTAGGTATTTATTGAGTATAGTTCGTTTTTCATCAGAATTTGACTAGAACTGCCTACCCTACACATAATAAAGTAAAATGAATTTTGACATGATTCTACAAATAAATGAGATTACAGGTTTACAATATATCCCCCAATTTATTACTCAGGCAGAACATAATAGTTTAATCATGAAAATAGATAATCAACCTTGGTTAAATGATTTAAAAAGAAGGGTGCAACATTATGGTTATAAATATGATTATAAGGCTAAAAAAATTGATATGTCTATGCACTTGGGAAATTTGCCTGATTGGTTGTTAGAATTAGCATATAAATTATATGATCATCAATTATTTGCTGTTTTACCTGACCAAGTAATTGTTAATGAATATTTACCAGGACAGGGTATTAGCAAGCATATTGATTGTATATCTTGTTTTTCTGACACAATTATTTCCCTGAGTTTGGGTTCTGGTTGTATTATGGATTTTACTAATGTAGAAGCAGGGGTAAAAATTCCGGTTTTCCTTGAACCGCATAGTATAGTAATTATGACGGATAAGGCTAGATATCAATGGAGTCATAGCATTCCGGCTAGAAAGGTTGATCGGTTTCAGGGGCATATTATTAAACGAGAACGGCGAATTTCTCTAACTTTTAGAAAAGTTATTTTGACACACAATTAGTTTTAGAAAATATGGCTGAAAAAAATTTAGAATCTTTGATTGTCAAAATTGTGAAGAAAGTGATTAAAAAAGAATTGCGAAAAATAGATGAGGAGAATTTACCAGTTATTTCGGTTCAGAAAGAACAGCCAATTGATGCTATTGTAGCTACTGTAGATAGTTGGGAAGATAACCGCACTACAGAAGAAATTATTGATGATATTTACACGAATCAAAATGTTAATTTACCTGCTAAGGAAGATTTAGAACTTGAGCGCAAGTTAAGAGAGTTGAAGTTTAAACAAGAATTAAGGAAAGATTGGGTTTTATTTTTGGTGCGAGATGTGATTGTTTTTCATAGTGTGGTGATTTTTATTTTTGTGGTTGCTGGTTATTATGCTTTTGTTCTGGTCAATAAATTATAAAGTGCTATATTTAATGTGGAAATGGGAATATCAAATAGGTGAGGAATTAAAATAAATCACAAATAAAATTATTCATTTTCAGGTAGAGTTGATGAGAATGAAATAATCCTGAGTTTGTTTTTAATCTTGACGTTAGGTTGATAATTGATTAGAATGGAAATTATCATTAATTTACCATTAACTATCTAAACTTCTGGAAATAGGTGCGATTATGTCATCCTGCTATAGTGTGAGATTTTTTGCAGGTCTATATGATGTAAATTTTATCAAAATTTGATTTTATGTGTAAAATTTAATTTTTTAAATAAATTTAAACGAAAATGCTGGTTTGATTCCCATTTTGAAAATTTGATTGCTATATTAGATGAAAATCCTATTTTTACGAGGTTGGGGAAACTGTGCGAGATGACATAGAAGGTTTAGAAATTAGTCGTCAAGAACTCCAAGAGTTGATTAATTTACCTGTTAAGGATGAGTTGGTAATTATTACTAATTATCTGCAAAAATCTGGCAAGAGATTGATAGAAAAAATTAAAGGAACTGAAGGAGCAACTGTTGCTTTTATTGGATTTTCTGTAAGTGTTTTTAGTTATTTAATATTAGATATTCTCGTTAAAGTTTTTTTTGTTTGGCTGAATCTTCCTGGTTGGTTGGTAATAGCTATTTTTGCTTTGTGGTTGGGTGGTATGAGCCAAACTATATTATATTTTATTTGGAGAAGAAAAAGCAAGTTGCTGAAAGTTAATATGACAAATTCTTTGCGAATTTTATTGAATGATGTGGATAGATATAATGCTGTAATTAAGGCTATTAATATTAATGATCAAATAGAAGCGGCTGGAAACCCAGGAGTAAGTATACAACAAAGAGATAGAGTAATTGAAGCGTTAAGATTAACTAGATCAGATTTAATTCGAGCTTTAAAAACTGAAAGAATTTTACGAGAAAACAAGAATTTTATTTTAAATAATGCTGATTTATTTGCTAATAATTTAGCGAATTTGGCAGCAATGCAAGTAACTGAGCAAGCTACTGAGCATGGTAAATTATTAAATGAGGCTTTACAAATTGCTTTAGATGTGCAACACGAAATGAGAAGATTGCAAGGGAGTAATTAAAAATTACAAGTTGAAAATTAAAAGTTTATTATCTACAATAACTTCTGATTGCAATTGCTGACAGGGTACAAACTACAAGGAAGAATTTTTTTAAAGTTGTTCCCTAGTGGCGATCGCTATTCTACCATGAAAGAGATGAACTGTAGCACACATTAACATGGACTGGAAAGAAGTTAGAGGTAATTGGGTAGTTATTCCCCGCAAGCCTATTGGTATCATTCATTTCTTGGGTGGTGCTTTTGTGGCCACTGCACCCCATCTTACTTATCGCTGTTTGCTGGAAAATATGGCGGAAAAGGGCTATGTAATCATTGCTACACCCTTTGTTAATACTTTAGATCATCAGGCGATCGCGCAAACTGTACTGTTGAATTTTGAGCGGACTTTAGAACGTCTTAAAGATGCCAATGAGTTACGTCAAGCTTATCTTCCTATATATGGGGTTGGCCATAGTATGGGTTGCAAACTGCATTTATTAATTGGTAGCTTGTTTGCTGTAGAACGTGCAGGCAATATTTTAATTTCCTTCAACAATTTTGCAGCCAAAGAAGCTATTCCTTTAGTAGAACAACTTAACTCTAGTTTGCCAATTGAGTTTACTCCCACCCCTTTAGAAACTAACCTTATAGTACAAGAACGTTATCAAGTCCGACGCAATTTGTTAATTAAATTTAATAACGATACAATTGATCAATCAGCAGAATTAACTCAGATCCTGCAAAAACGCTTTCCTGAAATGGTCACAATCCAAACTTTATCCGGTACTCACACCACACCTTTAGGTCAAGATATCAAATGGCAATCCGGTAATTCTTTTTCTCCATTTGATGCTTTAGGACAATGGTTTAAACAGGAAGTATATCGGGATTTAAACCAACTAAAACGCTCTATGTTAATGTGGCTAAATCCTGTATCACCACTATAACATCAGTATTTAATTAAAAAACATTAGCAAAATTTTTCACTAGTGCAGCGTGGCGGAAATAACTAGCCACCGAAACCTTATTAAAAACCAGTTAAATCAACTTTCTTACCTCCTGCCTCCAGCAAAGCTGCCTTCTTGCACTAGAAAGCTCTGCATTACTGATTGTAACTTTTATTTTACCCATCAGTTATAATCAATTACTATATTTTATTCCTATACTGAATATTCATAGATTTTATGCTGTTCCAAATCTTAGTTATTGATGATGATCCTTCTACTCAAATATTGCTAAAACGAATATTAACAAAACAAGGTTATCAAGTAATTGTGGCTGAGAACGGAGAAGAAGGAATTTCTCAAGCACTTGCTCAGACACCTGCGCTAATTATTTGTGATTGGATCATGCCGGGGTTGAGTGGGTTAGAAGTATGCGATCGCATCAAAAAAGAACCTTCTTTATCCACAACTTTTTTTATTTTATTAACATCATTAGATTCTATTGCAGACCGGGTAAAAGGTTTAGATGCTGGTGCTGATGATTTTATCTCTAAACCTATTGAACAAAATGAACTCCAAGCAAGAGTAAGAGCCGGATTAAGATTACATCAATTAAGCCAAGATTTACAAAATCAAAAGCATTTATTAGAAACCGAACTAGCAGAAGCAGCAGAATATGTAAAATCCCTCCTGCCTTTACCGATGATTTCTCCGGTAAAAATTAATTCCCGTTTTATTCCTTCCCGTCAACTAGGAGGTGACTGTTTTGATTATTATTGGCTAGATACTAATTGTTTAGCAATTTACCTTTTAGATACGGCTGGACATGGACTCAGAGCCGCACTTCCTTCTGTCTCTGTACTCAATTTACTGCGTTCTCGTGCGATCAAAAGTTTGAATTACTATCAGCCTAGTCATGTCCTGGCCGCTTTAAATGAAACATTCCAAATGAACTACCAAAATGATAAATATTTTACTATATGGTATGGAGTGTACAATTGTAGCGATCGCCAATTAACTTATGCTAGTGCCGGACATCCTCCAGCTATACTAATATCAGGAAACTCCTCTAGCAATAGTGAAGTAAAACTTTTAAAAACACCAGGAATGCCAGTAGGAATGTTTCCTGAAACTCAGTATGTTGATAAATCCTGCAAGATTGAAAATCTTAGTACCCTTTATATCTTTAGTGATGGAGTTTATGAAATTACTAAATCTGATGGTAATCTTTGGAGTTTAGAGGGTTTTACTCAGCTATTAGTTGGTTTACAAAATTCGGTTGATTACCAACTAGATCAAATTCTGAATCATCTAATCCACCTAAACTCCAAAGAAGCTTTTGATGATGATTTATCTATTCTGCAAATGAAATTTGATTAATGGCTTGAAAGTAAAACTTGATTAAATTCAGCTTGGCTGGGAAATATTTCAAACACATTATCCATACTAGTTAATTCAAATAGTATTCTTACCTGTTCATTAATTGAACATAAAACCATTCTAATATTTACTTCTTTCAAACTTTTAAAAGCCAGCACTAAAGCACCTAAACCAGAACTATCCATAAAAGTCACATTTTGACAATCAACTAATACAATTTTTGCTCCACCATCTAAAACCTGGTTGATATTATGCCGAAATTCTTCTAATGTACTGGCGTTTAAATTTCCATTAAGTGTAATGGTTTTTACCTGCTGACTCATAATTGGGTCACTCTGGATTAAAGTTAATGATTTTTCTGATATCAATAGTATATATCAATTCTCAGTTTTTTAAAAATAATTAAACTACAGAAAATATTTATTAAATAAAGTAGTCATTAATTAAACATCTTAAATTATTAACTAAGAGATAGTTAAATCTTTAAATTTAATTTACTCAAAAGTGTTCATCGTGAACTAATAATTAACTTGTTTTGGACATGAATTAATTATCATTTAACTCCCCCTTAATGTTTAGGCTTTTGCGATAGATAAATACTTGTTATTTGCATTTGTAAAACGTTTGTAATCTCAGGGTTTTGTAAATCTATACGGTCGTCATAATTTTTCAATTTGGTTTGTGTTCTGATACAAGGGAATAGTGATGATAAATTCTGCACCTTTACCTAATTCAGACAAACATTCTATAGAACCATGATGTTTCTGGGTAATAATTTGGTAGCTGATAGATAGACCCATACCTGTCCCTTTACCAATGGGTTTGGTAGTAAAGAAGGGGTCAAATAATCTTTTTCTCACATCCTCAGTAATTCCTAAACCATTATCAGAAATACGAATAATCACCTGATTAAGTTTTGTTAACTGAGTTGAGATATAAATTTCCGGCTTTCTAGTATTTTTACCTTTTAATAATGATTCCTCTAAAGCATCAATGGAATTAGCAATAATATTCATAAATACTTGATTAAGTTGCCCTGCATAACATTCTACTAATGGTAAATCACCATATTCTTTAATTACTGCAATTGCACATCGGTCAGATGTAGCTTTCAGCCGATGCTCTAAAATCATTAGGGTACTATCAATCCCTTGATGAATATTCACCTCTTTCATTTCTGCTTCATCCATCCGCGAGAAAGTTCTTAAGGAAACAACTATTTCTCGAATCCGTTGCGCTCCTACTTTCATGGAATTTAACAGTTTCATCAAGTCTACAATCAAAAATTCTAAGTCTATTTCTTCTTCTAATTCTATAATTTCTGGTGTGACTCCACTGTGATATTCTTGATACAGTTTGATGATTTTCACTAAATCATGAATGTACTCACTAGCATGATTAATATTGCCAAAGATAAAGTTAACAGGATTATTAATTTCGTGAGCAACTCCAGCTACTAATTGTCCTAAGCTAGACATTTTCTCACTTTGTATTAACTGTGTTTGTGTTTGTTGTAATTCTTTTAAAGTTGTTTCTAAATCTTCTGTTTGTTGCTTTAATTGAATTTCTGTTTGTTTGCGCTCAGTAATATTAAATGTAGTTCCCACTAAGCGATATATTCTACCTTCACTATTTTTAAGTGGATTTAAGGTAGTCAGCCACCAAGTATTTTTTCCTTGGATCTCAAATTGTTCTTCATAGGTAATGCTCTTCCCAAGTGCTATACAACTGTGGTGGCGCTGAATCATTCCTCCACCGCCAATTTCACCAAATATTTCTATTGGTGTAGCATTCATTATTTGTGCGCTAGTTATCCCTATAGCTTTTTCTGTTGATAAATTCCAACCAGCAAACCTTGTTTTTTTATCTTCCGCAACGTTGAGGACAAAAATTTGGTGTTCAACACCATCATAAATACTACGCAAAAATTGTTCTTGTTCTCGCAGTTGAATTTCTTTGCTCTTGATGTCTGTAATATCTGTAATTGTGCTCACACAACCAATACTTTCGCCTTGGCTATCTTTAATTGCTGAAGTTCTCAGGTATGTTTGCATAATTTGCCCATTCAAAGATCGCTGTTCTACATCTCCAGCCCAAGATTGACCTGAGAGGATGTGTTGCTGTATTTGTTGGGCAATTTCTAAATTAGTAAATGTAGCTAATAAACCGCCTATTTCTACAAATTTTTCTACATTTTCACAATCGAACAATTTGCAAAATGCGGGATTTTGATAAATGTGATTACCTTCGGCATCAGCTATAATAATCGCATCACCAGAACTTTCTAATGCTTGTTTATAAAGCATCAAATTTTGCTCAAATTGTTGGCGTTCTGTGACGCTCATGATGATTGAACCAAATTTGGTTACTGTACCGTTTTCCACTGTTAAGGGGAAGCTATACCACTCGCAGGTAATAACTTTTTTATCTTTAGTTATATTCTCATTAGTGCTACACTGTATTGTTTTTCCTTGGAAAATATTAGCTATTACTGTATCTATTAATGTATGTAAATTCTGAGGGACTATAAATTCAAATTTACTACCTATGGCTTCTTCTCTTGTATAGCCAAAAATTCTTTCGGCGGCTGTATTCCATTCTTCTACTTCTCTAGCTTGATTCCATTGAATAACGGCAAATGGCATTTGTTGAATTAAAGATGCTAATCTTTGTTCAGAAGCTCTTAATTCTGTTTCTGCTTGAATTTTTTCTTGAATTTCTCTTTCTAGGGCGGTGTTAGCTTCTACTAGTTCTCTAGTTCTTTGTTCTACTCTGAGTTCTAGTTCGGCCTTAGTTTGTTTCAGAATTGATTCTGCACGTTTACGTTCGGTGATATCTTCGTAAGTACCTAAGATACCAATGACGTTACCATCAGGGTCATGTAGAGGAATTTTGTTTGTATCTACCCAATATTGTTGACCATTACTGCGATGTTTAGTTTCAATAATGTGTAGTTGTGCTACTCCTGATTTTATTACTTTTTGATCGCTTTCTCGATACCAGTCTGATTTTTCTTTTTTCCAAGGTAAATCATAGTCGGTGCATCCAATGATTTCTTCTGGTGATTCCAAGCCGGCTTGCTCGGCAAAATTTTGATTACAACCCAAATAGACTAAATTACTGTCTTTCCAAAAGATAAATTGCGGGATGTTATCTATTACCAGTTTTAGTATTTGTTGTGAGGTACGCAACTGGTTTTCGATGGTGATACGCTCGCTAATTTCTTTTTTTAGTTCGGCTGTTCGTTCCTCTACTCTTTTTTCTAGTTCCTGATTTAGCTGCTGAAGTTCTAATTCTGCCTGTTTACTTTCTGTAATATTTTCTACATATCCTAAAATCCCCATTACTGTACCGTGGCGATCGCACAAGGGGGTTTTACTAGTTTTCATCCATCTGATTTGACCATTGGGCTGGATGGATTTTTCGATGATGTTGTTTTCTGCTGTAGCTGTTGCCATCACCCGACAATCACACTCTTGAAACCAGTCAGCTTCTTCTTTTTTATAATTAAAATCGTAATCTGTTTTACCTATAATCTCCTCTGGTGAGTTTAAACCCAACGCTTGAGCAAATTTCCGGCTACAACATAAATATCTAAAGTTATGATCTTTTAAGAAAATTGCTTGAGGAATATTATCTATTAATAATTGTAATAGTTTTTGGTCTGCAATTTGTGCCGCTTGTTCTTTAATCTGAGTCAATAGAAATTTATTACCTAGTTCATCAACTAATAAAGATGTATTAATACTCACAAAACACTTTTCACCCAAGGCATTACTTAAAAATGCCTCATATTCCTGAGTAATGCTGGTATTTAAAACCTGTTCGTCTTTTTCCCAAAAGGTTCGTGATTCTATATTTGATAAAAATTCAGCTTCTAATTTACCAATTATTTCTTCTGGTTTTAAACCCAAAAATTGGCAACATTTATCATTAAGCAATAACCAACGATGTTGAGAATCTTTAATAAAACTTGGCTCTTGGATACAGTTTAATATTTGTGATATAAAACCTAGAGAATAAGTTTTTTGTGCAGTTTTTTGTAAAAGATTATTATTTTTACTTCTATCCATTTTAAGCTCCTACCCTACAAATATTGAACTTACTATTAACGTTTAACTGACATCTCTCCTGGCTATCCTCTACAGCTATCAATCAGGCAAAAGGTGTAAAGGTCTAGTGCCGCTTGGCAGAAATAACTACCGACTCAAAAAACCGGGAAAAGCTTATACATCAAGCTTTCTTAGCTTCTACTCCATTCAACTTCGCTCACGGAAGGCCTGCCTCCTGCCTTCTTGCACTAGATATGGGGTTTATAGGGAACTCAACTACCCACTCTTCTAGTTAGGTCTACTTAGTTATCAGTTATATCATTCCCATTTTTATCTAGTTTGTTAACAGTAAATGTTATTACGTAATAAAAGTTAATGGTATATAGTTTGACGAAATATTTTTTAACCTCTTAAAGGTTTAACTTTAGCTCTGTACAGGAGTTTTCCGTTGTGCATATAACCAATATGGGTGACTTTAACTTGTTCCCCTGGCTGTAATTCTCCTGCTGTTAGATGGTGAAGTCGGGGGTTATATGCTACTTCTGCACCCACATAGGCGATCGCTTCTACTCCCCAAGTTTGCAATAATTTTTCTATCGGTTTTTGAACTAATGTTAATATTTTGACTGCTGGTAGTTGGGGGTCTTCCTGCGCTTTTTGCATAGCAGTAGGTAAAAATAACAACAAAGATTCCAATATTTCCAAACTCGACTGCTGAAACTCTTGCTGTAATACTTCTCTTTGTTGCTCTAGTTCCTGTAAAATTCGTGTATATTCCTGTTGTAAAGCGGAATTGCTGGAAATTTGTATTCCTAAAGAGGGATTTTCCACTTGAATATCTACTGTAGAAAAGTTAGCAATTAATTCACTCAAAGATATTTTTAAAGCTTGTGATATTTTAATCAATACACTTAGGCGCATCTGTTCTAGTTTTCCCTGTCGTAAGTTGGAAATTTGCTGTTCTGATACACCAGCAACGCGACTAAGCGATTTAAAACTAGAAATTCCCACCCTTTGCATCAAGTCTTGCAATGAGTGGGTAAAATCAGTTTGGTTTGCAGGAGAACTTGGCCTACTGTTCATAAAATCGGTGATCAAACACAGCGTAAACTTAACATTTATCTATTATTTTCCATATTATTACGCTGATTCAGTCAATTAATCCTCTAATAAGCTTCTGAGCATCCAAGCAGTTTTTTCATGCACCTGCATTCGTTGGGTTAATAAATCGGCGGTGGGTTCGTCGTTTACCTCTTCCACTAGAGGAAAAATTGATCTGGCAGTTCTGACGACAGCTTCCTGCCCTTCTACTAACAGGCGAATCATCTCTTTAGCTTTAGGAACTCCAGGAGTTTCAGGAATTGAGCTTAATTGGCTATACTCAGCATAAGTTCCTGGTGCGGGATAGCCAAGGGATCTAATTCTTTCAGCAATCAAATCCACAGCTAAAGCTAACTCTGTGTACTGGGTTTCAAACATCAAATGCAGGGTTTGAAACATTGGCCCTGTGACGTTCCAGTGGAAGTTATGGGTTTTTAAGTACAGGGTATAGGTATCAGCTAATAAGCGAGATAAACCAGCCGCAATTTTTCCTCTGTTTTCTTCATCAATACCAATATTCACGGGTAAAACTGGGGTTTGAGATGCCATAATTTGCTCCTGATAAGTTAATAAATTTTTATGTAGAGACATTTCCCGGAACATCTCTAATTAATGAGATTAAAACTGCTAATTTTTGATGGCATAATTTGGCGTTGCTGATTTTAGGGATGAAAATCATTGTGCATAAATCCAAAACCCTTGTTTGAACGTCAAAGAACGTCTCTACATTCAAAAATTATCCCGCAATTATGCAACGCCCATAATCTAAGCCAAGTGCATATTTAACACACTGCGGGGCGCTTTGCGAACTCTCGCTAGGACAGTTTCTTTACCTAAACGCTGACCAGCTTCATAACGGTGACCAAAAGAATGGGATGCAAGCCCCGTCCTTCTAGGACGGCTTTGTGAGATATTCGGGACTTGAAGATGCACGAAATAATTGTAGCTTCGTAATTTTATGATAAGATATGTTGAACAGGCAGGGTAATCAACCTGTATAAAAACCCAGCACCTAATAGGTGTCGCTGAACCTTGATAATTGAAGATATGGGGTTCTATTCCATAATTCTAGTTTCTTGACCCAGGAATAGGTAAAATCTTCCCTGCGGGACGCTGGCGCGAACATGGGAACTAGACGAACAGCATTTAACTAAAACAAATTTTGGAATAATTCAACTAGGGTTGGGCAGACCCGTTCGCGTAGCGTGCCGCCAGGCAAGTAACGCTTGAGGAGAGAACCACCTCTGGACTAGAATCGCAAGGTGTCTAGCTCAAGTGGACTCGTGGAATCAAGAATCCCCTCTCTGGCGAGACGCTGGCGCGAACGCCTTTAGGCAGGGGAGTGTCAAAACCGGAAAAACCATAATATTCTCCATCTACTTCTAGAACATCAATTGGTTCTTGTTGTCCGATTTCGGCAATGGATACCATTAAAGCCGGCACTTTTTGGGCATCTGTCTGACGTGGTAAAGGTTGCCTGATTTGATTTAACGGAATTTCTTGGACTCTCACCATAAGAATTTATATTTAAAGGATTTTATTTTCGCCTCTCTCTAAATCATAATCGTTATGAGTTTATTTTGCAAGTGTCCAGAAAAAAGAAGCTAATGCTATTATGGAGACGCATTAACGAGTAACGCCAAAAATTACCAGCAAATATAAATTTGTTTTAAATCTTCACTCCCAAGGCACAAAAACCCATTATTAACTGTGTATACCGAAACTGGTGAAAAAACCTTTAGGTCAGAGTGAGCATGGAAACTTTGTTCTTACGTTCTTCCTATACAGTAGTAACAACATTTTGTTTATTAGCATTGACTGCGGCATCGGGTCCTGTGAGTAATAACAGGTCTGATGTAGAATTGCAAATAGGGATTATTCAGAGATTGGGAGAGACACCCACCAAGAAAATAGAGATAGCGCCAACAAAAGGCGATCGCCTAAAATTACAATTTACAGATAACAATCAGCCACAAACCATAGTCACTACCAACCCCATCCAGCTAGAAACAGTCTCAGAAAAATTACCCCAACCAAAATTACAAGAAGTCTTAGTATTAGGAGACTTCCGCACCTTTGAAACCGCCGAAGACAACGCCAAAGCCTGGCAAAAATTAGGTATAGAGGCAGAAGTAGCCCAGCCAGAACGCTGGCAAGTATGGGCAAAACGCGATGTTTATAGCACCCCTTTATTACGTCGTCTACTCCTACAAAGCCTCGAAGCCTCCGGGAGAAAAACCGCCTATTTGAACACCAACATTTTGCCCGAAGTCCCCAAAATGAGTTGGGTAGTTAATGGTAAAACCTATCAACCCAACAACTTAGAAATTAGTAGCAACCAAAACTTAATTAGAGTGAAAACTGGTGATAAAGCAGAAAATACTAGGATTTATGCTGGACGGATTAAACTACAACCCAATGCTTACGGAACTTACACCTTAGTTAATAAGGTAGCCTTAGAAACATATCTCCGGGGCGTGTTACCTTATGAAATTGGCACAACTGCACCAATGGCAGCGATGGAAGCTCAAGCCATTATTGCCCGTAGCTATGCCTTGAGAAATTTACGTAGATTTGCGGTAGATAATTATCAACTATGTGCTGATACTCACTGCCAAGTTTATAACGGACTAAACGCCGTCACCAAAAAGACCGACCAAGCGATCGCCACCACCAAAGGAAAAGTATTAACCTATAATAACGAAATAGTAGACGCTCTTTATTCCTCCACCACCGGCGGCGTTACAGCCTTATTTAGCGACGTTTGGAACGGTGAAGACCGCCCCTATTTGCGGCCAGTAGTAGATACACCGACAAATATCTGGGATTTATCCAGCAAAAGTTTAGCTGATGAAAATAACTTTCAACAATTTATCGAACTCAAACAAGGCTTTAACGAAAGTACATGGGACGTATTTCGCTGGCGAAAAGAAACCAGCCTCAAAGATATAACCAAAGATTTACAGAAATTTTTGCGAGCTAAAAAAAGTCCTTACGCCAAACTAAAAAAAGTAGAAGCATTATCTGTCAATAAACGTAGCCCTAGCGGACGCATCTTAGAACTAGCCATCAAATCAGATTTAGGAATTTTTACCTTACATAAAGACGAAATTCGCAGTGCTTTTGCCGCCCCCATCAGTACCTTATTTTACCTCCAACCTTTAAATAGAGGTGAAGAAGAAACTTGGGGATATGCTTTTATTGGTGGAGGTTTAGGACATGGAGTAGGCTTAAGTCAAACCGGGGCGCAAAATTTAGCTAAACTAGGTTGGACAAGTGAAAAAATCCTCCAATTTTATTATCCAGGCACACAACTTCAACCATTGAATGATAATATTAAATTTTAAAATTTCCAAATGCGCTATCTGATTAATGATTCTCCTGCTGAAATAGAGGAGCGTTTAATATTATACAGAACTGTTTTGAGTTGGGCTGTTAGACAAAGTGAAAGTTTTTTACTAAGTCTCCAGCCACACATCTATGATGAGGAGACACTAAACCAAATTTCTGCTTTAGGTAAAGTAGAATTAATCCAACTTCCTCAACCAAATAATACAGAAAATCTATTTATGGGAATAGTCAAAAATCTCTTACGTCCTTTAGCAAATAAAATCAATATCCGCATTCACAACCCACCATCCCAACTATTAAAAATTCAGGGAAAATCATCAGAAAATTTAATCAACGAACTAACCATTAGACAAGCACCGACACAAGCTATAGCCGATGATTTGTGTCCAGTAGAAGATGTAGAATTGTTTTTAGGTAAACACACTCTTTACACCTTACGAGATTATGGTCGCACACAAATTCTTAACTTAACCACCGATGAATTAACCAACCTCCAACAAACCTTGATGAACGCAGACCTAAACATTGATTATTTAGTATTAGCACCCAAGTACATTAATGACACAGAACTTTGAGGTAAAATAACCATAAAAATTCTCAATCTTCATCTACACAAATTTGTATATTTTTCCGTTATCACACTAAGTCGTAGGGTGGGCATTTCTAGATTAAATTCTGAATCAAAGAGTTTTTTCATAAATGCCCAACTGATGTATATTCTCAATACAATGAAGCTATAAACATAAAAAATAAATGTTTACTAAAAAAATCTCATTGAATAAATTCTTCCGCACAACCCTTTTAGTATTAACTTATGGCATTTTGGGTTGTACAAATCAAACCATCAACACAGCCTACAACCAAACCACCACAATCAAAAAAATTGACCCAAATCTCCCTCAAGTTGTAGCCACCACCAGCGTAATTTGTGATTTAACTCAACAAATTGCCGGTGAAACAATTCAACTAACTTGCTTAATTCCTCCTCAACAAGAATCACGTTCTTATCAACCCCAACCACAAGACAAACAAGCCATTTCCCAAGCCAACTTAATCTTATATCATGGCTATAACTTTGAACCATCTTTAATCAAAACCATTCAAGCAAATAAAAAACCAATTCCCAAAATAGCCGTTGCACAAATTGCTGTCCCCAACCCACAAAAATTAAAACAGGGAAATAGAACAATAATTGAGCCTCATATTTGGCATAATCCCAAAAATACCATTAAAATGGTAGAAGTAATTAACACTAACTTGAAAAAAATAGCCCCCAAAAATTCCCAACTATACACCAATAATACCAAAAACATCACCAACGAATTAAACCAATTAGATCAATGGATTCGCGCCAGACTAGCCAGCATTCCCGCCAAAAATCGCAATTTTGCAATCACAGAAGAAGCTATGCTATATTATGCTAAAGCTTACAAACTTCCCTACACTAGCATTTTAATGGGAATTAATAATCAGCAAAATTTAAACACAACCAGAGTCAAAAATTTAGCTCAAAATATTCAAAAATCAAAAATTCGCACCATCTTTATAGACACCAAAACCAACCCTGATATATTTGCACCCATAGCCGAAGCAGCCAACATCACAATTTTTTCCAGAAAACTATATCTTCATGGACTAGATACCCCCGAAAACAACGCCGAAACCTATCAAAAAATGATGACAACCAACACCAGAATTATCGTCGAAGGTTTAGGAGGAACTTATCTAAAATTCACCCCCAAAACCCAATAATTTAGATTAACTTTTTGTGCTTAGTGCGGCACAAGAAAATCATTTGTGTAATTAATTTTGCTTTACCACTTAGAGTATTTCAAAAAATAAATGACCCAATGACTATTGAGCATTTTTTTACTTTCTGTACTCTTATAGGAATCCTAAATGATTCGTGAAAAATTTCCGGTATGTGTAGGGTGGGCATTTTTACTAAAACACTGAACAGAAGCGGAAAACCTTAGTCAATGCCCACCTCAGTATTTTTCAAAAATCAAACAATAACCCAAATTGCTACTTAAGTAATCAAGACTGTTTCATTCTCATCAATTCTATCTGAAAATAAATAATTTTATTGGCAAATTAATCAGAATAATGATTGATTTTCGGTGATTTATTGCGTTTATTAAATTAGTCCAAAATTAGTTCAGTAAAATTTTCACTTGAGAATCGGCTTTACCGACTTGTAATCGGAAGGTCGTCAGTTCAATCCTGACTGCTGGCTTTTCAAGAAAAAGAGAAATTATTTTAGTCGCTCAGGCGACTATTTTTTTGTTTTCCACTTTACAAGTCTGGGTCTTGGTGATATTATTAAATAATGGAAATCTAAGATTTTTTATTTTTTGGCACAGATTCCCATTATTTAACTTGATAACCTACAGCATATCACGTTTTTTTAGCCAAAGCAATACTTTAAATCTTCAAAATTGCAAATTTTTTTTATCCAAAATTGGAGAAATTGCAGTTAAAAGTAAAAGTAAATTTACAGATGTGAGAATGAGAAACCCAGGCGGGTAAAATAGAGCGAAAAGAATAGAGCAAAAGCCATGTTTGCAGAAGAAAACCGCCAGCTAGAATCAGAAGATGTACAAGCACCGATTAACGAAGCACCGCCAGAAGTGAAAAGAATTATTGAGCGAGTGTGCAAACTAGAGAAAAGTCGGCTTGACCGTAAGAAAAAAAGCCATATTAATGATGATATATTAGAGATTATCAAGGAAGAAGTTCAATGAAACTGACTTCAATTAAGCTGTGCAACTTTCGCTCCTTTTATGGCAAAACTCCAGAAATAGCGATCGCTAGTGGAGAACAACGCAACACCACCGTCATTCATGGGAATAATGGAGCAGGGAAAACCAGCTTATTGAATGCCTTTACTTGGGTTTTGTATGAAAAATTTAGCGCTGCATTTGCGGCCACGGAACAGTTAGTCAATAAAAGAGCGATCGCCGAAGCCCAAAAAGGACAACCCGTAGAATGTTGGGTAGAAGTTGGATGGGAACACGACAACAACCGCTATCTAGCCAAGCGCAGTTGTCGGGTTTACAAAAACGACTTTGACCTAGAAGCCGGCAAAACCCAACTTACCATCCAAGTTGCGGGAGATGATGGTAAATGGTACTTTCCGCTTCAACAAGCAGAAGAAATAATTAATCAAATTTTACCCGCCAGTTTACATCAATACTTTTTCTTTGACGGTGAACGTATCGAAGAAATCGTCCGTAGTGACAAAAAAGCAGAGGTAGCAGAAGCTACTAAAGTATTTTTAGGAATTGAAGTCATTAACCGAGCTATCACCCATTTAAGTGAAGCTAAAAAAGCCTTAGAAGCCGAATTAAAAACCATTGGTAACGCTGAAACCAAAGAACTATTACAACAACAACAAAAACTAGAACAAGAAATTGAGAATATTACCAAAAGACAAAAGGAAATTCACCAAGAATTAGAATATCAACAAACCTTTAAAAAAGAGACTAGTAAACGCCTACAAGAACTTAGTGCAGCCAAAGAAAGGGAAGACAGAAGACAGAAATTAGAACAACAGAAAGCAGAAAACAGAGAAGAACTGAGAAAAACACGAGAAACCTTGAAAAAAATTATTTCCAAACAAGGTTACACCGTTTTACTATCAGAAACAACCGCCAAATTTCGGGAAATAGTCAATGATTTAAAACAGAAAGGAGAACTAACCGCCGGAATTTCCCAAGAATTTATCAATGAATTATTAAAATCCGGTCGTTGTATTTGTGGTGCAGAATTACATGAAGGAAATCACCCACATTACCAAGTCAAAACCTGGCTAGATAAAACAGGTTCTTCCACAACCCAAGAAACCGCTTTCCGCATGAGTGCACAAGTAGATGAAATAGATAAACAAGCGGCGAGTTTTTGGGAAGAAGTAGACAGAGAACAAGCCAGAATCAACCAATTAAGACAAACAATCTCCCAAATAGAAACAGAACTAGATAGCATTCAAGAACTATTAAGAAAAGACCCCAATGAAGAAATCAGCAGTTTGCAAAAACGTCTAGATGAAATAGAAGCCAAAATAGACGAACTCAACCGCGAACAAGGAGCAAATCAACAGGAAATATCACATCTACAAGCTGATATTGATATTTTCAGCAAACAACTAGCCAAACAGAAATTAAACGAAGACAAGCAAATTTTAACCCAAAGAAGGATTAATGCCACCCAAGAAGCCATAGAAAGATTAACCGAAGTTAGAAACCGTCAAGAAAAACAATTCCGCTTACAGTTAGAGAAACGAGTACAAGAAATATTTGCCAAAATTTCCTTTACTCCCTACATCCCCAAAATCAGCGAAAAATATGACTTAATCTTAGTAGAAAATACCGCCGGCATAGAAGCACCAGTCGCAGCATCCACCGGAGAAAATCAAATTCTCAGCTTATCATTTATTGCCAGTATAATTGATAAAGTCAGAGAATGGAGCGAAAAGCGGAAAATGATGACAGTTCCCGACAGTAGCACCTTTCCAATGGTCATGGACTCACCCTTTGGCAGTTTAGATGAAGTTTCCCGTCGTCACATTGCTAATATTATTCCCCAATTAGCCAACCAATTAATAGTATTAGTAACTAAAACCCAATGGAGAGGAGAAGTAGAAGAAGAAATCACCAAACGTATTGGTAGAGAATATGTGTTAATTTACTATTCCTCTAAACCCGAATGTGAACAAGACTATATAGAATTAGGGGGTGAAACCTATTCCTTAGTCCGTCAAAGTCCAAATGAATTTGAATACACCGAAATCATGGAAATTCAAAGAGAAAGATAGAAAAATTTTAAGTATGTGTAGGGTGGGCATTTTTCAATAAAACATAAAAGCAGAAAATTTTCGGAAATGCCCACCTCAGTCTTTTTCCAAAATCAAACAGAAATCCTATATAATTAATTCAACCCTCACAAACTGGAGAAAATAATGATTGCTATTAGAAATGAAAATTATCTAACTCCCCAAGAGTATCTAGAATGGGAAGAAAAGCAAGAAATTAAACATGAATATATCAACGGACAAGTTTTTGCCATGACTGGGGGAACTATTCCCCATGCGACTATTGCTTTAAATTTAGCCTCAGCATTAAAAAATAATTTACGAGGTAGTCAATGTCGTGCTTTTATGTCTGATGCAAAAGTTGCCGTATCAGAAAATGGACCTTTTTATTACCCGGATGTAGTAGTTAGTTGTCATCCGAAAGATAAAAACGCGATTAAATTTATTCAATATCCTTGTTTAATTATAGAAGTGCTGTCACCCACTACGGAAGCTTATGACAGAGGGAAAAAATTCCAAAGTTATCGTCAAATTTCCACTTTGCAAGAATACATATTAATTGATGCGGAAAAAATCGGTGTAGACTGTTTTCGGTTAAATGAAAAAGGTTTCTGGGAACTACACCCTTACAGAGAGGGTGAAGAGTTGCATTTAACTAGCATTGATTTACACTTTCCCATTTCCATGATTTATGAAGATGTGCAGTTAGCTGATGCAAATCAATTAACCGAATAAATATGTAAAATATTGTATATATTTAAAAAATAATTACCGAAATACTATAAAATGATTATGTAACAAAGATTTTGCTAACTAATTATAAAATTTCCTAGCAATGGAAAATTCAACAATTCCCAATACAGGGAGAATTTTAGATTATTGGTTAGGTGGTTCTCATCACTTTCCTATAGATGTAGAAGCTGCCAATATCTTTACAAACATTTATCCTGATTTTCCAGAAGTTTTTCAAACCCTCAGAAACTATATTGGTCGTGCATCTAATTACATTGCATCTCAAGGAATTAATCAATTTATTGTTTTTGGTTCTGGTTTACCAACCTGTGGAAATGTTCATGAAGCTGTACCAAAAGCTAAAGTTTTGTATACGGATATAGACCAAACTAATATTGAATTAGGTCAGAAAATTTTAGCAAACATTCCCCATGTTAACTATAGTTTTTGCGACGTAACCAATTTAGATACACTTGACCAAACAATAATTACACAAACTTTGGGATCATTCCAAAAATTGGGTTTAGTTATTGTTGGTGTCACAGCTTTTATTCCTGATGAAGTTTTAACTAATGTATTAGATAAACTTTATGATTGGTGTCCTGAAGGAAGTTTTTTAGCCTTAGATTTTGATGGTGAAGCAGGAAAAAAATATCCTCAATTATTGGAATTAATGGACTCTTTTGATGCACATTTATATATGCGAAATCCTACAACCATTAAACCATTATTAGGACGTTGGCAATTAACCACTCCTGGCATTTTACCCGTAGCAAATTGGCAACCAGAATCAAAAGTAGAGTCATCCATAGACCCGGAGAATGTCTTTATGTACGGTTGTGTTGTTTACAAATAAAGCGCGATAGCGGAATATCCGCAGCAACCGAACATTCTCATTTTTATGTTAAAATCACAACAGGGTAAGTATTCAGACTATGGCCGCAAACAGAATCAAAATAGCTAAAGATAAAGCTGAGTTAGTGAAATCACTAGTAGCATCTAAAGATACCAATGGTCCTTTTCAAACTTATGTTGATGTGCTCATATTTAGTGCATCAATAGGAGCAAAACATAAGAAACGAGTTGCTTTAGGCGATATTTCAAAAAGAGACCCTGATCCAATACCACAAGAGCACTTTATTACAAGAGGATATGATACACTAATAAAAATTCTAGCACTGGTTGAAAGTAAAGATATTAATATCATTTCTTCTAATGAAGAAAATTATGATGACCAACGTATTCAGATATTTGAGGAGTATGCTAATGGTGGACTTGAGATATTACAGACTGAAATTCGTGGTTCAGTAGATTATTTAGACAGGTTACTATTAATCTTAAAATATGATAATTCTCAAGGTAATCATGATAATTCAGAGTTTGACTTACGTATTTTTCTAGAAAAAATGTAAATCCGTTTAGCGAGAAATTGATTTTATGGCACTAGAAGAAACAATACATGATGATTTTTTTCATAATTTTATAGTAGCTACAGCCACTATATCAGCATTTTATGATATTCCAGACAAACCTGGTATATATGCCTTTTATCATGCATTTGATTTTGCAGAAAATCATTTGCTTAATGATATAAATAATCGTATTAGTAAAACCGTATTTAAAACAAAATTTACAGAAGAAAACTCACGTCAAAGATTTATTATAGATACTTGTGGGGAAGCAGTTACATTATCAGATAATATGCATAATTTTCTTAAAGAGATATCCTTACCAAAGGATAGACGTGATCTCAAAAAGTTACTTTTAACTTGTAGTGTTTTCCAATGTCCCGATTATATTGGTTATGCTTCTAATTTACAAGAAAGATTTAAACAACATTTAGAAAATGATAATGGTTTTTTCGGAAGATATGGAAATTCCAGACCACAAGACGAGTTTCTATTTATATGCTTTCCTTGTGCTGGAAAACTTGCTAGAGAGCTTGAAAGCTTACTAATTCAACTTTGTAAACCTAGATTTAATACACAAAGGAGTTAATCATGGAAATAGATAATCAATCACCAGAAATTATTGAATATAAAGCTATTACAGGAACTTTTGGCCAAGTACGTTACTTTCTTACTACACTTGATCATAGTGATGCAGTTGAGAATATAAGATTTGCTGGTGACATTCAAGGAAAATGGGGCTTTTCTGAAAGGGTACAACGTAAATTAGATACAAAGAGAGCAGAAACAGAACTATTTACGTACTTAGCAAAAAGTGGCATAAGGTTTTTTAATTCTTTAGTTATTGTTCTTCTTCCTAATTCAGATGAGCAACAAGAATTTTGGGATTTTGAGCAAGTTATGAGCAAAGGAAAACCTTTGGAAAAATGGGTCAACCTAAAACTATATAAAAATGTATCTCGAATAGTTATTGATGGACAACATCGTTTATTATCACTAAAGAAATATTGGAATGTACGAATTGGCAAACATTCGCTCTCTCAGCAAGAAAAAGATGATAATTGTTCCTGTGATGATTCTTTTGATATTCCGGTTGTCTATTTAGTTTTTGAAGATTTAGGTAGAGTTGGCCACTCTAGAGAAAATATTTCTATACGAGAGGAAGTTATAAAAGCCACTCGGAATATCTTTACCGTAATAAATAATACTGCCAAACCTATTGACCGTCAAACTCAACTTTTACTAGACGATACAAAACTTTCCGCTCTAATTCCTAGAAAACTTTTGGAAGAAAATGTATTAGAAGATAAATTTGTAAAATGGTCATCGAAAACCACGAATTTAACACAATCTGACCCCTATCTAACAACAATAGATTTAATTAGTAAATGTACTGTAGAGTTATTGATAGATTACAAGAAAAAAGCCCTCAAAGAAACTTTAAATTCTCCAATGGACAGAGAAAGAGCAATGAATACATACTATATGTCTCATCCTAAAATTACTCGTATAGGAACTCGTAATATTTTTAAATGGTTTTTTTATGACCTTGAACCCTTTAAAGATTGGTTTAAAGAAATTGAATATTGTCGTATAAATGTACCTGCTCAACCTGAAGAAGTTAGGTTAAGCACTAGTCAAAAAGAGAAGCTTAAAAGATTGAGAGAATCAAATATTCTATATACTGTTCTTGGACAACGAATTGTTTTTTTTGCTATTGCAAGATTTATTTTGAGAGTCAAAGCTGAGTATAGAATTCCAGAACTTTTGGAATCAATTAGCAAAAGTATTTTAAAAATGTATAATTCTGGCTTTTTAGATAGAAACGCACCTCATTGGAAAAATGTGATTGTACAGCCTAATGAAAAGCTCACGATGATTACAACAGGTTCTGGTAGCGATAAATGTATAGAACTTCTTAGAATGATATTTCTTAACACATCTGATGGAGTACAAGACCTCATACGCCGTACAAGAGAAGAAGTTGATAATCAAGTAAATTGGAGTATAGGGGAGATTGCTAATTGGAGAAAAGAGTTTTTTGTAGAATTACCTGAAGTCAATTCTCTAGAGAAGGACGACACAGATGAAGAATTAATAATTACAAAAACTACTGACATGGATGATAAAAACTTTGATATGGATGATAAAAACTTTGATAAAGATAACTTCAAAGATGATTTAATAGAGATAGATGATGATGAGGAGTATGGAGAAATATCGGATGATATTGAAGATGAGGAAGAGGGTGATGAATAAATTCTAATTAGTTTTATTCATTATAGGACAGTTGGAAGTGAAATATCTTTTGGTTTTATTAACTTACCATCAAAACTAATAGTTCTATCTTCTATAGTTCTAGCATTAGCTAAAGCCTTACGTAATTCTGCTTTTTCCATTTGGTCTTCTGTTCCACCTACAAGATAAATTAATAACTTTGCTGCTAAATCTCTACCAGCAACCTGCACCCGCTTTTTATTCGGGTCATATAAAACCCCATACCAGAGAGACTGGGGATACTCCATCCCACTAAAACCTCCTTTACGGTCAAAGTTAGTTAACTTCTTAAATATTTCCGTAAGTTCAAAACCCTTTTTAAAAACTAAAATTCCTAAAGCTTGGGCTAAAGCAACTTGAGAAACCGGACGGAAAAGCATATTACTTTCTCCACCACCTTTCTCAAAACTAAACCTCCTTAAACTTGGTGTATCTTCATGTTCCAAAAGTTTATAACTTGGTAAATTAGCTAAATGATCAAAAAGTTGGGTAAATTCCTGTATTCCTTCTTCTAATTCTTCATCTTCTGGACGCAGAGGGATTAAACCTTTTTCTAAAGGTTTCCAGTGGGGGAATTTTTGCCCTAAATAACGTTCAGACATATCTTGTAAAGCCTGCAAAGTTGTTAAAACTGTGGCATTTGTCGCTACCGTTGCACTATTCCAATTAACACGGGGTTTTCTATCTGAACGCTGTTCTAAAAGTGGATGATTTACAGCAATTTTTCGCGCTACAATAGCAAAACCATTATCTTCATTTAACTGGGCTAACTGACCTTTAGTTAAAGGGGTAGCCATTAAATTTACATGAACAAATATTGACCTAACCCTACGTCTAGCCTCAGTTCTGGTTTCTCCAGCATTCACTGCACAAATAAATTCAATGCCAATTTTTTCTTGAGGTAAACTGTGTAAATAAGCAGAATCTACTTGATATTTTTCTTGTAAATCAGATACAGTAATAAAACTTATATCAGCAGTTTTATCTTTTTTATAACGAGGGAGTTGTCTATTTTTTAATAAATCTATTAACCCCTGTACACCCATCAGCCGATGTTGACCATCTAAAGCATAAATAGTTACATTTTCTTCAGAAATATTTAATAGTCCAACCTTACCATCTGGATCTAAAGGTTTAAAATCAGTAGTAGATTTAATAGCACGTCCTTCACTATCCCATTCTGGTGATCTTGGGTTATCTACCCAAGGTTGATTAATTACTACTAATACAGGGGGAAATTTATGATTTTTTCTAGCTGCTAAATATTGTACTAATGGTGCTTGACGTGACCAGTCAATAGAACGTTGACGAATTTCATCAATACTATCTGCATCAATTTCAATATTACCTGTTTCTGGGTTGTACTTCTTTTGCAGTAGTGGTAAACCAGATGCAAAATGAACCCGATCTGCAAACCATTCTAAAGTCACAGAACCCACGTAAGCGTCAGTTCCTCCCATTTGGGTTTTTTGTACAAGTATTTGGTCTTTTTGGTCTAGAAGTTTCTCTAGTAATGCGGATACTACTTGTTTATCCTGAATTTGGTCTAATGCACTGTTTGACATATCAATTTTTAAAAACTTAGTTACATAGTGTAGCTTTTTTTTGCAAAAAATGGGATACTAAATAGTGCAGTTTTTAAAAATTAACTTTAAATATATTAAAGCATAGCTAAACGCAATGAATAGCGATTTCTATGAGGTTAATATAATTCAATAGTTCGGACAGTTTTTGAGGTAGAGCTTGAAACCATTGATTTTCCGTTATCGGCTCTTCTCATGAAAAAGTCTGAAAGCCGCATTCTACCGTTAGCAGTCTAGCTGGTTTTACAAAATGTCCGAAGTATTGATAATTAATAAAGTAATAAATCTATATCATGAGATATGAGGTTAAGAGATAATGACTACAGCACAACAGCCAGAAAATAAAAATCAGCAGGCTCGTACTGTAGCAGAGTTGGTTGATTATATTCAAGCTCTAACAACAGAAATTCAAGAATTATATTGTTTAGATGATATACCTTGGGTTGTTGGTTATTCTGGCGGAAAAGATAGTACAGCTACATTACAGCTTGTTTGGTATGCTATTTCAGCACTTCCACCAGAAAAACGAACTAAAACAATATATGTTATTACCACAGATACACTAGTAGAAAATCCTATTGTTGCCTCTTGGGTGCGTAATTCACTAGAACAGATGAAAGTAGCTGCTCTAGAACAGAGTATGCCTGTTGAACCTCATTTATTGCAGCCAGAGGTAAAAGAAACTTTTTGGGTTAGTTTAATTGGAAAAGGTTATCCAGCACCACGCGGTAAATTTCGTTGGTGTACAGACCGCCTTAAAATTTATCCTTCTAACCGCTTTGTTCGTGATGTTGTTAGGGTTAGAGGAGAGGTCATTCTTGTTTTAGGTACGCGAAAAGCTGAAAGTATTAAACGTGCCATTTCAATGGAAAAACATCAAAAAGGTAGCCTAAAAGAACGTCTTAATTCTAACTTAAGTTCATTTAAATCTCTTCTCTATCAGAGTTCTAGCTTACCAAATGCTTTAATTTATAGTCCTATTGAAGATTGGCGCACTGATGAAGTTTGGATGTATTTAATGCAATGGATAAATCCTTGGGGATATAACAACCAAGACCTATTTTCTATGTATAGGGGCGCAACGGCAGATAATGAATGTCCTTTAGTTGTTGATACTTCTACCCCTAGTTGTGGAGATTCCCGCTTTGGATGCTGGGTTTGCACAATAGTAAGTCAAGATAAATCTATGGAGGCTATGATTCAAAATGATGAGGAGAAAGAATGGATGCAGCCTTTGTTAGATATTCGTAATGAATTAGATACTGAAAAAGACCAGTACAGGAGGGATTTTCGTCGTCTTCGAGGACAGGTTCAACTATTTGAGCGTAATGTAAATGGTAAAACTTCTGTTGAACCAGTACCCGGACCATATACAAAATATTGGCGTGAATATTGGTTGAGGAAATTATTAGAAGCACAAAAACAAGTCCGGGAAACAGCCCCAGAAAATATGCGTGATATAACTTTAATTTCTATTGAAGAATTAAGCGAAATTCGGCGAATTTGGTTAGAAGAAAAACACGAATTTGATGATAGTTTACCACGTATTTATCAAGAGGTGACGGGTGAAGAATTTAAAGATCCTCGTCCTGGTTCTGATTCTAGGGCTTTAAGTAGTGATGAATGGTTAGTATTAGAAGAAATTTGTGCAGATGATAAAATGCACCTGGAACTGATGTCAAAACTTCTCAATACAGAATATCAGTTTAGCCGTAAAAGTCGGCGTGTGGGTATCTATGAACAATTAGAAAAATGTTTTAAAACTAGCTCCCATTCTCAAGAGGAAGCTATTGAAAATGCTCATTTAGAAAGAGATTTAAAAATTGCGATTAGCGAAGGGGATATGGTGACATATAAGGAAAAGTTTAAACAGTTGACTTTGGGGGATGCGTCCCAGTCACGAACACAGCAAGAAAAAACAGAAGATACTCAAAGTTTGTCTTGGAGGAATTTGAAGTTTAAAAATCAGTCTGTAACTGATGATGAATAATTTGATTTATTCTTCTGGTTGTTTCCCTAAATACCAGTTAATAAAATCTCTCGCAGCCGATGGGTTAATTTTTTCTAGTGCGTCTCGAATTTCTAATAAAGATTCGGCTGTGGGATCTCTTATTTCATTAATCCATCTATGCACATTTGAGCGTCCGGTGTCCATTGTCACAGCCAAACGATTCTGGCTGATGTTGTAAGTCTCTAACACTTTTCTAAGTGCTTGTCCTGCTTTTCCCATGCTGTAATTTAGTCATTTGTTTGAGCTAAATTTTAAGCCGATCATAAATCGCTAAGTTTGATTAACGAACATGAAAATTTTTTACTCTTCCGGTTCATTACCCAAATATAATCTAATAAAATCTCTCGCCGCAGATGGGTTGATTTTTTCTAATGCGTCTCGAATTTCTAAAACTGAGTCAGCAGCAGGATCTCTAACCTCATTAATCCATCTATGTACAGTTGATCTTGGAATGTCTATCAGTACAGCCAAGCGGTTTTGGCTGATTCCGTAAGTTTCTAAAACTTGTCTTAGCGCTTGTCCTGCTTTTCCCATGTTTTAGATTTTGTCAGAAATTAGCCAGAGAGTAAATGTTGCCATTTAACAACGGGTACGCTCTTGGTTGCCAATTAGCAACGAATGAGTTATCATCGTTACGTTGCCAATCAGCAACAAGAATTTAAGGAGTTAAATGTCATGTTGACAAGTTTTATCGGAAATACGCATCAAGCTGCTGAGGGTGCGTGTCTCAGTGTTTCTACAGACAGTTTACCAAATCGAGAGAAGGTTAAATTGCTGTTAATCGGCTCGCCGACGGGTGTTAATAGTATAATTTTACATTTATATAAGTTGGGTTTTGCATCTGTTGGTGAATGGAGTTCTCCCCAACCTACTAATAATCAAGGGGAAATTATGAGAATTTTAGTTAAGCACATTGTTACTCAATGAAAAAGCTCTAATTTGTGATCATAGCCGGAATAATTAGCTAATATTTCGGCTGAATCTAGCTTTACTGTTTGATGTTGAAAAAATACTGAAGTGGGCATTTCTGAGATTTTTCTGCTTTGGTTCAGTCTTTTACCCTGCCCACTCTACACATACTGAATATACTTAATAATTTATTTGTAAAAATAACCATTTGATATGTTAAAATATAAGTTTGCTGGCAGTTTGTGTCAACATCATTTATTTTAAGTTTTCCCAAATATAATGCTATTTCTAGAACTGGTTTTGCAAAATTTTGGACCTTATGCGGGTAGACAAGTGATCAACCTTAACCCCCGTGTAAATGAGGAAGATTCACCGCCGATTATTTTATTAGGGGGAATGAATGGCGGCGGAAAAACTACTTTAATGGATGCTATTCGCTTGGTTTTATATGGGCATCGCGCTCAATGTTCTACCCGCAATAATCTGAGTTATGGTGATTTTTTAAATCAATGTATTAATAATCAAACAGAACCCCATGAAGATACAAGGATAGAATTGTTATTTGAACATATCGAAGAGGATAAACCTGTAAAATATAGAATTGTGCGGTCTTGGAAAAAAAATCCTAAAGAGGGTAAAGATACTTTAGGAATTTTAGAGTTAGCTGTGAATGGTAAGGATGATTGGCCGAGAACAGAGTTAGTAAATATGTGGGATGAATATATAGAAAATATCCTACCTTTGGGTATATCTAGTTTATTTTTATTTGATGGTGAACAGGTGAAAGAGTTGGCGGAACAGGATACACCGCCGACAATTGTGATTGAGGCTATTCGTGGTTTGTTGGGGTTGGAGTTGGCTGATAGGTTAGCTGTTGATTTGGAAATATTGGTAAGTCGAAAATTAAAAGAGGTGGCTAATAAAAAGGATTTAGCTAATTTGGAGGAAATCGAAAAACGCTTGAATAAACAACAGGAGGAATATGAAAAGCAAAAGGCAGATGTAGAAAGTTGGAAAAAAGAAAAGGAGTATTTGGGAGTAAAACAACAGGAAGCTTTTGATAAGTTTGTGGCGGAAGGTGGTAAAATTGCGGCGGAAAGAAATCAGTTAGAGTTGCAGCAAAAGGAAAAAACTGGGGAAGTAGAGAAAATTCGTCAGTCTTTGGCTGATTTAGCGGCTGATGTTTTACCTTTGACTCTAATTCCTGATTTGCTGCATCAAGTTCAATATCAGGGAAATAAGGAGTTTCGCTATCAACAAATACAGTTGGCTAAGGATATTTTAACCGAACGGGATCAACGTTTAATCAATTGGTTGAGTCAATTATCTGTTAATAGTATAGATGTGGAGAAAGTTAAGGATTATTTGAGCCAGGACTTAAATAGTTTATATGCTGATTCGATGTCTGAAGATTTATTTTGGTTAAATGCGGATGAGGAAAGTTTGAGTCAATTAGATAATTTGGTTTATCGGTTGAGGAATGCTGAATTTACGGCTAAACAACAGTTAGAAATTTTGAAAAATAAGGAAGAAGAAATAAATGCTTTAGAAAGACAAGTACAAACTGCGGCTGCACCAGAAACTTATCAAAAATTACGTCGGTCTATGGAGGATGCACAAACTGAAGCGGCTAAAGCTAAGGCTACTTATGAATCTTTAAGTCGTCAGTTGCAAGATATGGAAGTGACTATCAATAAAACTAAGAAAGAATTAAGTGAATATACGGTTGAAAATATTAAAAATAAGAGCGACGAACATATTATTACGGCGGCGGAAAAGGTTCAGGAAACTTTAAAGGTGTTTCGCGATCGCCTGACTTTACGAAAATTAAACAAACTCGAAGAAGAAGTTAAGAATTGTTTCCTATATTTATTACATAAATCCGATTTAGTGCATCGTATCGCCATAGATACCAATACTTTCAGCCTGTCCCTGTATGATTTCAACGGCAAACCAGTTCCCAAACATCGCCTTTCTGCTGGGGAAAAACAATTATTAGCGATCGCCTTTTTGTGGGGTTTAGCTAAAGTTTCCAGTCGTCATCTACCAGTGGCTATTGATACACCTTTAGGCAGATTAGATTCCTCCCACCGCAATCACCTCATAGAACGTTATTTTCCCGCCGCCAGTCATCAAGTAATTCTCCTCTCTACAGATACAGAGATTAGTAAAAAAGAGTACAGCTTGCTCAAAGAAAATGAAGCGATCGCCCGTGAATATCTCTTAAAATACGACTCCTCCACTCGACAAACAACGATCAAAAAGGGGTATTTTTGGTAATTAGTCATTAGGGAACAGGGAACAGGGAACAGGGAACAGGCAATAGGCAACAGGCAACAGGCAATAGGCAATAGAGAATTAATTCTTTTATTTTTCCCCCCTGCCCCCTGCCCCCTGCC
>DATGXB010000218.1:0-19113 GCA_035299225.1 Nostocaceae cyanobacterium
GTTCCCCCACCACCACCGATGTAGGAGGTAGAGGGGCAGGGGGGCAGGGGGGAAAGAGGCAGGGGGGAAATAAAAATATATTGCCTATTGCCTATTGCCTATTGCCTATTGCCTATTGCCTATTGCCTATTGCCTATTGCCTATTGCCTGTTCCCTAATGACTAATGACTAATGACTAATGACTAATGTATGACTAACTCTAATCCTTCTGTTAATAAATATACCTGTTCCGGTTGTGGTGCAGATTTAGTTTTTAACCCTAATAAGGGTGTTCTGAAGTGTGAGTATTGTGGTACAGAACAAGCGATCGCTCAAACTGGCAACAACCCGGAAGAACGTTCCTTTGATGAACACGTCCACAATAGCCAAGCTCGTTTAGAAAAACTTTCTGCCACCGCTTTAGAGATCAGTTGTTCTGATTGTGGGGCAAATATCACATTTGAACCGCCACAAGTTGCCGGATCTTGTCCTTTCTGTGCAGCGAAAATTGTCACGCAACCACAAATCGCTGATCCCACTGTTGCACCGGAAGGGATTATTCCTTTTACCATCGGGCGACAGGAAGCTAGTAAAAATGTACAAAAATGGCTTAAAGGTCTATGGTTTGCACCTGGTGATTTAACCAAGTTAGCTCAACCAGAAAAAATCCAAGGTGTTTATTTGCCTTTTTGGACTTATGACGCTCAAACCGTGAATCATTACCGGGGAGAACGGGGTGATTACTATTATGAGACGGAAACTTACACAGAAACTAATTCTGAAGGTCAAGAAGAAACGAAAACTCGTGAAGTCCGCCATACACGCTGGTGGCCAGCTTCTGGGGTAGTTCATTGCGGTTTTGATGATGTGTTAGTTCCGGGGACAAAGTTGGTAGATAATCATCGTTTGCAAGCTTTAGAACCTTGGAATCTCAAAGAGTCTTTGTGTGCTTATCAACCTTCATATTTAGCAGGGTTTGAGGCACAGCGATCGCAAGTTTCCCTGGAAGAAGGTTTTGAAATGGCAAAAGGTATGATGTCAGGTCGCATCGAGTCGGCTGTGAGGTCTGATATTGGTGGTGATGAACAGCAAGTACATCATATTTCTACTGATTATCATCAAATTACCTTTAAACATATTTTGCTGCCAGTGTGGTTAACTTCCTACCGCTATCAACATAAACGTTTTCAGGTCATGATTAATGCTCGTACTGGTGAAGTTCAAGGCGATCGCCCCTACAGCCCCATGAAGATTATTTTGGCTATTTTGGGAGGTTTAGCCGTCGTTGGCTTGATTATTTTCTTGATTGCTAGGTTTGCCAGGTAATTAATATTACATTTTTGCAAATTATCCTTGTGATCAATCCGCAAGGGTAATTTGCAGTTAGATGATAAGCAGTTGTGCAAAATTAATTTCCTACCTGGGAATAGGGAACAGGGAACAGGGAACAGGGAACAGGGGGAATAAGTTGTGTAATTAATTCTGCCTAATTACTTAAAACCAACGATTATTTTATTTTTTCCGACGAAATACTCATGCTAATCCAACGCTTCTCAGTTAACATAGAGTAGTAAGGAGGTGTTGCCATGACATTTACATCAGAAAATTCGATTAATTTACACAATGGTCCCAGTTGGCAATCATTTGAGAAGTTCCGTACAGAAGGCGCAAAAGCTTTAGAACCAATTAAAAATGGTCAGGTTGCAACTTTAAGCACCAAAACAGGACAATACCGCATCTTAGAAGAAAAAGACTTTCAAAGACTATTAGGTTTAGCTCGTGATGTTGATCGGTTGCGTGGAGGATTGCGCGTATTGTTGCGTACTGTCCGCGTTGTTCAAAAACATCCTGATACTGATAGCATTAATTTACTAATGGAAACTATCACAATGTTGGGTAGTTTGCCTGAACTTCCCACCCGTGATAATTTTGAACCTTTAACGCCAGAAGGTTTTGAAATTGATGAGGATGATGAATTTGAACTTGATCCTAGCAAAATTGAACGACCTCTTGGTTAGTAAATCGCTGATTGTAGAAATGATTGCTCGCACTTCTAATAATCTAAACTAAACACCAAGCAAAAACTATTAAATTCATCATTTATCTTTTAATTTGTTTAGGGAAATCTGGAACTAATAAAGAGTGTTCTAATTCTCCTTGTTGATTAAAAAATTTCATTTCCCCTTGTTCGTTACATAACCAAACTTTCATAGCTTGCGCTGCTAAATAGAAATTCTTTTTAGTCTCTATTTCTTCTAAACTATTACCAGTTGATTTAACTTCTATGCAAATTTCCGGGGCGATAGAAGCTGACACTTCATTTTCAATTTGAGTAAATCTTTCTTCAGAACACCAGACAACATCAGCAACTTTGACTCCATCTGATGTATTGATAGCACATTCTGGCATTACTTCACCTGTCTTTAAAAGAGATTCTAATAAACGTTGGATTCTGCCTTGATAAAACGAATGTTTAATTTTTACTGGAGTCATGACGATTTGACCCCATTTATTTAACTCTATTTTGAAGGGTAAATTTGGTAAGTATTTATTTTCACAAACTTCTTCCCATTTCATGGTTAATATTTTCCTAGCTTGATTTAATTGTAACTCATCTGCCAATTATCAATAGCAATACCTTATCTGATAAAAACCATCTGATTGATTTGAGTAAATCAACTGTTAGGTAGAGATATTTTACCCTGTTGTCAGAAGTATAGGTTATTTACTGGGACTATGTTTGAGGAGAATTATGGTCAAGTTTGGCTATCATGCCTCTCATGAACAGTTTAAACCGAGTGTGCTGTTAGAATACGCGCAAGCGGCTTACCAAGCGGGATTTAGTAGCATTTCTTCTTCTGATCATTTTTATCCTTGGAGCGATCGCCAGGGTGAAAGCGGTTATGCTTGGTCTTGGTTGGGTGCGGCCATGCAATCTGTACCTTTAAATTTTGGTGTGGTTTGTGCACCTGGTCAACGTTATCACCCAGCGATTATTGCTCAGGCTGCTGCAACTTTAGCGGAAATGTTTCCCCAACGTTTTTGGGTGGCTTTGGGTAGTGGTCAAGCTTTAAATGAGCAAATTACTGGAGAATGCTGGCCAGCAAAAGCTGAACGTAACGCCCGTTTACAGGAATGTGCAGAGATCATTCGTCGGCTTTGGGAAGGTGAAACTGTTACTCATTACGGACGGGTGAAAGTGGAAGAAGCCAAGCTGTATACACGTCCCCAGGTAGCACCGTTGATAGTAGGTGCAGCTATTACTCCTAAAACTGCGGAATGGTTGGCGGGATGGGCAGATGCACTGATTACAGTTTCTCATCCTTATGAAAAGCTAAAAGCCGTGGTTGAGGCATTCCGTCGGGGTGGTGGTGAAAATAAACCTATGTTTCTGAAAGTACAACTTTCTTATAGCACAGATGCAAATACAGCTTTACAAGGAGCTTATGAACAATGGCGAACGAATATATTTTCTAGTCCGGTTTTAACAGAATTGCGTCATCCCCAACAATTTGATGCGATCGCTAAATTTGTCCGACCAGAGGATATGTATCAATATGTGCGAATCTCCACTGACTTAGAACAGCATATTGAATGGCTAAATCAAGATATTCAACTCGGTTTTGAGCAAATCTATTTACACAATGTGAACCGTGAACAACAGCAGTTTATTACCGATTTTGGTCAAAGAGTAATTCCCGCATTGCAAAAATAAAGGAGTCAATCATGCGTGTATCTGTTGGGACACCAATCCTCATGATTAATCATGGTAGTACATTTATGGCTACTGACTTAAGTGGTAATATTAATAGTGAAAGCCACTTGGGTATTTTTTGTGACGATACCCGCTTTTTAAGCCATTATAGCTGTTATGTGAATGGTAAACCCTGGATACGACTGACATCAACAACTACAACATATTATGCAGCGCGAGTTTACTTAAGCAATCCCGAATTTATAACTAAAAATGGGGTAATTTCTCAAGGTTCTCTGTCTTTACTCATCAGCCGCACAGTAGAACAAGGTATTCACGAGGATTTAGATTTAACAAATCATGGTTTACAACCTGTTAGTTTTAATTTAGAAATTGCTATCCAGTCAGATTTTGCTGATATCTTTGAGGTAGAAGCAAATCAATTTGTACACCGTGGGCATATTGAAACTAGATGGGATGAACAAGAAAATCAACTAGAAACGAGCTACAGGCATGATAATTTTTATCGTTGTTTAATTTATCAACCTACTAATTATTCCTCTAATCCTCACTATGCTAATGGTCGGATTATATTTGAAATATCTCTCGCACCTGGAGAAAATTGGCATAGTTGTTGTAAATATAATTTAATTGATAATCAATATAGAAGAGAAGCGGTAGATTTTTGTTATCAAGCCACAGTTGATCCGACAGTCATTAATACAGAAATTGAAAAATTACATCAGCAATGGAGTAAATCGGTAACTGATCTTGTTTGCAGTAATGAAGACGTTGTGCGGCTATATCGTCAATCTGTTGAAGATTTAGGTTCTTTACGTCTTTATGATTATGATTTTGCTCCCGATGTATGGCTACCTGCGGCGGGTGTACCTAAATTTGTCACACTTTTTGGTCGTGATAGTTTGACTATCAGCCTGCAAAATATGATTGTTTATCCTGGTTTTGCACTTGGAGCTTTGCAAAAGTTAGCACAATTACAAACTACAGAATTAGATGACTGGCGTGATGCTCAACCGGGTAAAATTCTGCATGAAATTCGCCAAGGTGAATTAGCTTATTTTCAACAAATCCCCCATACACCCTACTATGGTACTGCTGACGCTACACCTTTATTTTTAATTTTGCTGCATGAGACTTGGAAATGGTTGGGGGATAATTCACTTTTGCAAGAATATCGAGATGTAATGCTGCGTTGTTTAGATTGGATTGATAATTATGGAGATTTAGATGGTGATGGATTTCAAGAATATCAAACTAAATCTTCTAGAGGAATTGAAAATCAGGGTTGGAAAGATTCAGGAGAAGCTATAGTTTATCCAGATGGTAGCCAAGTGAAAGCACCAAAAGCATTATGTGAATTACAAGGCTATGTTTTTGATGATTGGATGCGAACAGCAGAAATATTTGATGTTTTAGGTGAAGGACATTTGGCACAAGAATTACGTAATAAAGCAAATCAAATTCAGGTAAATTTTGAGGATAAATTTTGGTGTGAAGATTTAGGTTATTATGCCTTTGCTCTTGATCCAGATAAACAACCAGTGCGATCGCTCTCCTCAAATATCGGTCATTGTCTGTGGAGTGGGATTGTTAGCCCAGAACGTGCCAAACTTGTGGTACAAAGATTAATGCAGCCAGATATGTGGAGTGGTTGGGGCATTCGTACCTTAAGCACAAACAACCCCGCTTATAATCCTTATTCCTATCATTTAGGCTCAGTTTGGCCTCATGACAATGGCATCATAGCTATGGGATTTAAACGTTATGGTTTTGCGGCTGAAGTTGCCCAAGTTACTCATGGAATTTTTGATGCAGCTAAATATTTTAGTGGTTATCGTTTACCAGAACTTTTTGCAGGTATCCGACGTGAACCAGGTGCTTTTCCTGTTCCCTACATAGAAGCGAATGTACCCCAAGGTTGGGCTGCTGCATCCGTTTTTCATCTCCTCCAAGCTATGCTCGGTTTACAAGCCGACGCACCCAAAAAATTACTTTATGTTGACCCCTATCTACCAGAATGGCTACCAGAAATTACACTGCATCATGTAGAAATTGGTAACTCCTGTGTTGATTTGCGGTTTTGGCGAGAAGGTGAAATTACTCGCTGGGATGCAGTTGTTAAATCTGGTCAAGTTGAAGTCAAACAAAAATTTTAGAAATTTACTTCTTGACGCATTGTTCACTAGAACCGCACAGGTAAAGCATCAAATCCCTTAAAAACTAAGGTATTACGACGGGGAAGAGCGGGTCTTGTCGAATCAAACTGAAGATTTGGGAACCGCTTCAGCAAAGTAGAGAAGCAAATATTTAATTCCATCCGAGCCAAAACTGCACCTAGACAGAAATGGATGCCAGGACCAAACCCTAAATGTTCATTAGGCGATCGCTCAATATCAAAATTGTCTGCTAGAGTAAATTTTGCTGGGTCGTGATTAGCTGCTGCTAATCCCAAAGCAATCACACTACCTGCGGGAATTTTTTGACCACCAATTTCTATATCTTCTTTGGCAATGCGAAATACAAAGGACACCGAACTGTCATAGCGGATGATTTCTTCAATCGCTGATGAAATAAGGGCGGGATTATCCTTGAGTTTCTGTAGCTGTTCAGGATGATTGAGCAAAGCTGATACCCCATTGGGGATTAAATCAGTAGTAGTTGAACGGCCAGCATTGAGAATGAGAATGCACAGAGAAGGTAATTCTGCAAAATCCAGGTTTTGCTCTGTGTAAGCCATTGTCAGCAAGCTAATCATATCTGTTCCTGGTTTTTGACGGCGTTCAGCTACGAGTTGCTTAATGAAGTCCGTGAATTGAGCAGCACTAGTATCAGCTTTCCGCGCCAATTCTTCTATATTGTTACCAGATGGAGCACCCCAGAAAGAGCTGATATTTGTTGCCCACTGAATTAGGTTAGCGCGATCGCTTTCTGGTACACCAAAAATCTTGGCGATAATTAAGCTAGGTAAGGGTACAGATAGGTCAGAGACAATATCCATATAACCCTGATGTTGCACTTGATCTAACAAGGTATCAGTCGTTTTTTGAATAATGCTCCGCCAGCTTTCTAAAGCACGGGTTGTAAAGCCTTGATTCGCTAGTTTTCGCATCCGCGAGTGATCAGGTGGGTCTTTTTCAATCATCGAGTTACCCGTCAGTTGCAAAAAGTTTTGAATCAAACTGACATCTAGATTGCCCAATTGCTGAATAAACAAAGTCCGTCGATCAGAACTAAGCCGTTCATCTCGCAAGGCAGCTTCTACATCTTGATATCGAGTTAAAATCCAGTAGCCCAAGGATGCTTCATAGTGAACTGGATCTTCTTCGCGGATACGTTTGTACAATGGATAGGGATTAGCAATTATTTCTGGTGCAAATAAGTCATAAGTTAGGGACTGATTGCGTTTTGCTAAACCACTTTGGTTATCTTCTCCATTCAATCCTAAATGCTCTGGGGGAATTAATGGGGTAATAGGTGGATGCATAATTAGCAGGAGATTACGATGTTTGCGGAGTAGGATTTATTTATGCATTTTGAAGTTTTTCCATCCCTAAAAGTCTTTGCAACTAAACTATGAATGGTTTTCTTCTGATTTAGAGTTGGCGATACCCCAGTGTAAAAGTTTGATAAATGATTTACCTCTGCCGAGCAAAAGATATACGTGCTATACAATTTCTACCTATGGAATAATTTAGGCAGAACTTTTTTATAGTAGCCTTGATGCGATGTGCGACTTATTCTTTCGTGACACAAGGCTGGCGTCAAATCCCATTGGCTAAGAGGTTGTTTGAAAAGTATTGTTATTAACACCAATGTCTCTCAAACCTAACCCCCCTAACCCCCCTTCTCTACCTCTCCCAAACCCCCTCCTTTCAGGAGAGGTTTGGAGAGGGGTTTTTAGTATCGTTTATAACTTTCCAAACATACTCTTAGCACTAAAAAAATTTTTTCAGTAATATGCTGTGTAAATTTTGTGATTGTAAAAATTAAATTATTAATTAGCAGGAAGAAAGTTAAAACTCCTTTAGCATCAGCCTTTATTATTCACATTTATACTTCATTTAAACGAAATGTGCTGTAAAATCCAAAATCCAAATATTCTCTAAGAGCAGGTCTAGATTTACTTACACACATTTAGTTTTACACAGGTAAGGATTGATTGCTTAATAGCAACTTTTCAAATTCTGCTGCTGGTAAGGGAGGACTAAAGAAAAAGCCTTGAATAGCATTACAGCTATTTTCTTGTAAGAATGATAATTCTGATGCTGTTTCTACACCTTCAGCAATAATTTTTAAATTTAGGTCATGTCCCATTTGGATTAAGGCTTTAGTAATTGCTGCTTTTTGGTAATCTTCTCCAACATTTCGCACAAAATAACGGTCAATTTTGAGTGTATCAGCAGGTAATTTCTTTAAATAAATCAAGGAAGAATACCCTGTTCCAAAATCATCAATGGCAATCTTTAGACCCAAAGAACGCAATTTATTCATTACAGAAATAGCTTCATTAACATCTTGCATAATCATGCTTTCCGTTAATTCTAGTTCTAAACATTGGGGTTGAATACAATTTGTGTTAATTAATTCTATAATTTGTGGAATTAATTCTGGACGATTAAATTCAATTGCTGATAAATTAACTGCGATACTTAAATGGTTAATTCCTTTTTTCTGCCAAGCATTCAATTGTTGACAAACTTCCTTTAATACCCATTTACCTATTTGTATAATTAAACCTGTAGATTCAGCTAAAGGAATAAATTCCGTCGGTGAAATTGTTCCTAAATCCTCACTTTGCCAACGTAACAAACTTTCAGCCGCAATAATTTTTTTTGTATTAATATCAATAATTGGTTGATAATATAACTCTAATCCTTGGTAGTCATCTTGATTAACAAGACGCTGTAAACTCATTTCTATTAATTGCATTTTGGGGCTTAATTTACCCAGTGCTGTTTGTGTAGCTAGATGTTTTTTTAAATTAGCATATTTTTCTAATTTATTCATAATTGCGCTTAATAATTCCGCCCTGGTAAATGGTTTAGTCAGATAATCATCTGCTCCCATATCCATACCTTGACGAAAGTCAGCTTTAGCTGATTTAGCTGTTAGGAAAATGAAGGGAATAGTAGCGGTTAAGGGATCTTGACGTAAAGCTGTTAAAACTCCGTAGCCGTCAATTTCTGGCATCATCATATCACAAAGGATTAAATCAGGAGTTTCGGTGATAGCCAGATTTAAACCTATTTTACCATTAGCCGCCGCAATGGTTTCAAAGTCTTCAGCTTCTAGTAAATCTAACAGGTTTTCTCTTACTGATTCTTCATCTTCGATTACTAAAATTTTAGGCATAATAAACCTCTGACGGTATTTGATTATTTAATGGTAGGGTGATAGTAAATGTTGTACCAATTCCAGTTATACTTTTAACGTAAATTTGTCCTTGATGGATATCAACACATTTTTTTACTATAGCTAAACCTAGTCCTGTTCCTACTATATTACCGACATTTTGAGCACGATGGAAAGTTTCAAATAATCGGGGTATATCTTCTTCGGGAATACCGATTCCTTGGTCTTGAATTTCAAATCTAACTTGTTCATTTTCACAGTTAAGAATAAAGTTAACAGATCCACCATTAGGTGAATATTTAATGGCGTTAGATAATAAGTTACTGAGAATATGCCCTAATAATTTATCATCCATATAGCATGGTAAAGACGCTGATTGGCTGCTAAAGGTGATGATATGTTGGTCACTGTTTAGTCGTACTTCTTCTACTAGCTGATAACAATATTCAACTAGGTCAAAGTAAGTAGGTCTATACTCTAGTTTTCCCGCTTCTGCTTTTCCAATTACCAACACATCATTTAACATTTCTGTCATTCGTTTAACTGCGGTTTGAATTCGGTGCAAATGTGTAAGTTGTTTTTCCTGTGACCATTTATGCCGATAATGTTCTAGTAATTCTGAAGAAGAAAGAATCGTGCTCAATGGAGTGCGAAATTCATGGGAAGTCATGGAAATAAAACGAGATTTTAGTTCGTTGAGTTCTTTTTCCGTTTCTAAAGCTACTCTTAAATCTTGTTCTAATTGCTTGCGGCTAGTAATATCAGCCCAGTAACCAACTAATTCTAAGGGATTTCCGGCTTGATCTTTGATAATTTTACCCTGATCATATACCCAACGGTAAGACCCATCATGGTGTAAAAAGCGATACTCTAAGCTATAGTGGCCTTGTTCTTCTACTTTGGCAATTCCTGTTAGTACCTGTGTAACATCTTCTCGATGAATATGGTTAAGCCAAAAGCTGCTATCTTCGAGAAATTCCCTAGCAGTATAACCCATCATAGCGGTAACATTTTCACTGATGAATATAGTGCCGTAATCTCCATAAGTTTTAGCCGCATAAATTGTTGCTGGGCTAGAAGATAGTAAATAATGTAACCTTTGTTGACTAATTAGTAAAGCTGTTTCTGCTTGTTTGCGTTCAGTGATATCGGTTTGAATGCCAATGTAGTGAGTTAAATAACCATCAGGATCATAAACTGGGGAGATAGTTAATTCGTTCCAGAAACCGCGCTCATCTTTGCGCTGCTGACGTAAAATTACTGTGCAATCTTGACCTGCTGCCATAGCTGTGCTCAGTTGTTGCCATTCTGGTTGATCTAGGTCTGCACCTGGTAAGGAAGGGAAGTTCCGGCCAATTACTTCTGCGGCAGTATATCCCGTCATCATTTCAAAGGCAGAATTAACATAGATAATTGTGGGTGTTTGGGTGACATCAGCAATGATGATAGCATTACGACTAGCGGCGATCGCTCGATCTCTTAATCTCAAATCTTCTTCTGCTTGTTTTCTCTGAGTTATATCAGTATATATATTTACTATCCCCAAAAATTTACTAGCTGTATCTTTAATTGCATCCGCCCGGAGATAGATAAATAAACTCCGCCCAGAACGGGTTTGCATAATTACTTCACCGCGCCATGATTCTCCGGCTTGAATAGTGGCTAGTATTTTTTCATACTCTTGGGGAGATTTAAAAATTATGGCGGGTCCGCCGGCTGCTTGTAATTCTTCTAAGTTATATTCAAATAATTCAATAAAAGCTGGATTGACATAAATTCCTTGGCCTGTAATATCCGACATGGCGATCGCATCACTGGTACTTTCAATGGCTTTGTGTAGTCGGATTAAGGACTCTTCTACTAATTTGCGATCTGTAATATCCGTAGAAATACCACCAACAGCATAAATTACCCCATTAGCATCTTTTAAGGGAAATTTAATTGTCAAGTAAGTATGTAATTCACCTCCTTGAGATACTGTCTCTTCTGCTTCAATCGGTTCACCAGTAGTTATTACATAGTGATTATGTTTTGCAAATAGATTGGCAATATCCTCACTCCAAACCTCAAAAATACTTTTGCCATAAAGTTGTTCTTGAGTAACATTAAATAACCGTTCATATTGACTATTAACCAGTATATATCTGTTTTCCGTATCGGTTACATACATCACAGCAGATGTATTATCCAAAATTGCCTGTAGTCGCTGTTGAGTTTCCTGTAAAGCTGCGGCGGCTTGGTAGCGTTGAGTGACATCCCGACTCATCCCCCGATAACCCCTAAATTTACCATCAGCATCAAAAACAGGTATGCCGCTAGTTTCTAAAATCACTATATGCCCATCACGATGAATTTGGCGATTATCTAAACATTGGAAAGGTTGGGGATGAGTGAAAATACTGGCGAAATCAAAACCAATTTGGTGAATTTGGTCTTGAGGCATCAGGTCTAGGGGTTTCTTACCCAGCACTTCTTCGGCTTCATAACCTAAAATATCTCGGACTTGGGGACTAATATAAGTAAAAACCGCATTTTCATCCACTTCCCAGACCCAATCACTACTAGCTTCTACTAAGTTGCGGAATCTTTCTTCACTTTCGCGCAAAGCGGCTTCTGTTTGCTTGCGTTTAATACCGATGGCAATTTCATCCGCAGCGATACCCATGGCCGCAAATGTTGATTCGGCCAGGGTTTGACGGGAAAACATGGCGATTACCCCTAGTATTTTACTTTCCACAATTAGAGGATAGCCAACAAAAGAGACAATTCCTTCTCGTTTGACCCATTCTTGGTCATGAATTCGGGAATCATGACTAACAAAATTGGTTAGCAGAGGTCTACCTGTTTGGGCAATTAAACCAATCTTGTATTGACCAACTGATATTCGTCCATGATCTCCGTCAATATGTATGTACATTCCCGAACTGACTTGTAATTCTAATATCTGCGTAGCTGGGTTAAGTAGCCAAATCCGGGCAAATGCTGCACCCAAATGTTTAACTACGGCTTCAGTACAGCCACGCATCATGCTTTCTAGGGTTTCTTGTTGGGTGAGAACTGCATCTACTTCAGCCCGAAAGTCGGCTAACCGTACTCTTTCGGCTAGGGCTGTTTCCGCACGTTTACGTTCGCTAATGTCGGTCACGGTTCCCACATAAGCGATAATTTCCCCTGTTTCTGTGCGTTCGGGAACTGCTTGACCTAATACCCAACTGATTTTTCCATCGGGTCTTTGAAAACGATATTCCGCCCGGAAAATTTGATGGTGCTGTACTGCTTGATACCAATCTCTGGACACTCGGCTGAGGTCTTCAGGATGCAGGAAACTGAGCCAACCCATACCCATCATAGCTTCGGCTGTTGTTCCGGTCAGTTCACACCAACGCTCATTAACGTAAAGAAAATAGCCTTTACTATTGGCACGGAATAATCCTACTGGTGAAACTGTGGCAATGGTGTGATAACGCCTTTCACTTTCTCTTAATGCTACTTCCGCAGACACCCGATCATCAATGTCGGTGTTAGTACCAAACCAACTAATAACTTTACCTTGGCGATCGCGTAAAGGAAAGGCTCTGGCTAAATGCCAACGATACTGGCCAGTTTGTTTCTCTAATAGTCTAAACTCTACCTGATATGTTTCCCCTGTCCTCAGTGATTTATTCCAAGCTGTTAAACTAGCAGACCAATCTTCTGGATGGACTAAGGCTTGCCATTTCCAACCCAAAATTTGATCTAAACTACAGCCAAAGAAGTTTAGGATACGATTATTTACATATTCGATATTACCATCAGCTTGAGCAATCCATACCTGTTGCGGGATGGCTTCGGCTAAAAACCGGAATCTTTCTTCGCTTTTGGCTAATTGTTCTTGTGCTTGCTGACGGGCGGTAATATCTTCATAGGTGCCTAAAATTCCGACTACATTACTATCCGCATCATGTAAAGGGACTTTGTTGGCTTCTAACCAAATTTGTTGGTTGTCGTTTTTGATATATTGTCTAATAATATGATATTCTGGCTGATTGGTATTTATTACCCAAATATCTCCAGCTAGGTGAAATTCGGCTTCTTGGTTATCGCTAAACAAATCATAGTCACTTTTACCGATAATCTCTTCTGGATGTTTTACCCCAGCAATTTTTTCGGCGAAGTAACGATTACAACCTAAATATACAGAATTGCGGTCTTTCCAAAAGATACAATGGGGAATTGTATCCATGATTAATTGTAACATTTGCTGAGATTGCAAAAGTTGTTCTTCGATTTTTTGGCGATCGCTAATTTCACTAATTAATTTTTCATTAATGGCTTGTAAGGCTGTTGTCCTTTCTACCACCCGTTTTTCTAGTTCATGGTTATACTGTTCTAATGCTGCTTGGGCTTGTTTGAGATCGTGAATGTCCCGACTTTCGGCAATTAACAGGATTACTTGGTCTGTTTCATTTTTTAAGGGTTTAATGGAAAAGTCAATGGTTCTAATTTGTTGGTTGCGGAGAATATCTAGTTCATAACGCACAAATTCACCTTGAGCAGCAGTAGCAATTGCTACTTTGAGTCTTTCCTGGGTCGCGGGGTTCATTTTCCACCATTTCATATCCCACAATGGTTGACCCACTATTTCTTCTGGTTGAATTTCACCCAACTCTAAGCAGGTTTGGTTAGCTTCTAAAACTATCCCTTCTGGTGTGAGAATAGCTGTACATTGAAATGCACCATTAAATATTGCCCTAAATCTTCTTTCATTCTCTCTCAGTGCGTTTTCTGATTGAATCCGATGATGAATATCTAAAGCTACACCAATAAATCTGTCTGGTTTTCCAGTGGAGTCGCTTAAAACTTGGGCTCTGCTTAATAACCATTTATACTCACTAGCATCGGGATTTAATCGTGAACGATATTCTATTTCTATTCCACTATGATTAGCGATCGCTGCATCAGTAGCTTGAGTTAATTTATCTATATCTTCTGGATGTATACAAGTTAAAGCCTGACTATAAGACATTTTCTGTATTGTTCCTTTGTTATCAGCCGTACTCAGGAACATGACTTCGTTAGTTTGGAGATTCCATTCCCAATAAATCGTATTAGTTGCTTCTAAGGCTAAAGTTAAACGGGCATTACTTTCTTGCAATTCTTCAAAAGCTTGTTTTCTTGCGGTAATATCTATACAAGAGCCAATATAACCCATAAATTGACCATTAGTAGTAAATCTGGGCACACCTGTATCTAAAAGCCAGCGATATTCACCATCAAACCGTTTGAGGCGATATTCTATTGAGAAGCGTTCATGACAACCAAAAGCACTAAAATAAGTATCTAAACAGGTTTGTATATCATCAGGATGGACATTTGCCAACCAACCATTACCCAGTTCTTGTTCTAGGGTACTGCCGGTAAATTCTAACCAAGTTTGATTGACAAAATTACATAAAGCATCTTCTCCCGACATCCAAATCAGTACGGGTGCTGTATCCGCTAAATAGTTAAACCGTTTCTCACTCTCTCGCAAAACCTCAAAATACAGTTTGCGTTCTGTAATATCCTCAAAAAGCCCTGTATAACGATAAATTTTCTCTGCCTGATTTCGCACGGGAAAAATTTTACAATTGATCCAGCGCACTTCCCGATTGGGGCGAATAATCCGATATTCTTCATCAAAAGGATGGCCTGTTTTGAGTTTTGCTAAACTGGCGTGGAAGCGATCGCAATCAAAAGGATGAAGAGACTGATAAAAATTATCTAAGTTGACATACAAATGCTCACGGCTTCTTTGCCAAATAGTCTCAAAAGCCGAACTAACATAATACAATTTTTCTACCTCAGCATCACAGACAAAAAATACCTGGGGGATATTCTCTGTCAGTTGTATAAATAATTCTTCATTTAGTCTTAAAGCTTCCTCCGTAAGCTTGTATTCAGTAATATCGCGTTGGATAGAGACGAAATGAGTGATTTTTCCTACTAAGTTAGTGATCGGCACAATATTCACCTCTACCCAGTAGATTGAACCGTTTTTATGATAATTAGCTAATTCAGCCTTTACAGATAAACCCCTTTCTAGTGCTACGCGAATCTGGTTTAATTGTGTATGTGATGTTTTCTCACCTTGTAAAAATCGGGGTGTTTTTCCTATTATTTCCTCAGCCGTATAACCACTAATGGCAGTAAAAGCAGCATTAGCATATACTATTCTGGGTCCATTTGGCTCATCCAGGGTTTGAGCATCAGTAATTAAAATGGCATCATTGGCATTGACTACCACTGACTCTAACAACCGTAATTTTTCTAGGGTAGAATGATCACTCAGACATTGGACTTGAGTAGCACTGACAGCTGCAAAAACACTCTCAGGGGTAACTGTTCCAATAACCTGCTTTTGCTGATCAACTAATACTATGATTTTTACGTCTTGCTTTTGCAGTAATAAGAATATCGTTCCTAGATGATCAATTTCCTGTGGGGATAAGATTTTAATTGGAGTTTGCATGACTTGAGCTACAGTCAAAGTATGCAAATTAGCATCTGAGGCTATTAACTGAATAATATGATGATTGGTCAGACAACCGACAATCTCACAGCCTGATTGAACCAAGATCGTTTTATTCTCAGTAGCCATCAAAGCGATCGCTTCTGATACCCCCGTTTCTAATGTCACAATCAAAGGCGAGTGATCTATAATTGATTCTAAATCGTTTAGCCCAATTAGCCAAGATGGTACTTGCATAGTTAATTTTTATAGCCCCGCACACTACCTAGTTATTCCTTACTCCCTACCAGTAGAAACAACTTCTATCATTGAGAGTGGAATTCATTAAGATTATCTTGTATAAAAGAACTATTTAATTTTATTAAACGATTGGTAATTTTAACCTCGCTGGACAGTAGTAATAATTAAACTAATCCCGGATCAAAAATAATTCCCATCCTGAAAATGAACACAATTTGTCACTAAACATAACTCTAGCTTAAGTTAAATCACATGAATATAGAGTATCTTATTTTAAATTTATCTCGTATTTTTGATGAAAATCATTCAAAGTTACAGCAGGGAACAGGGAACAGGGAACAGGGAACAGGGGTAAAAGTCTCTTCACATAAGGCTTTGTTACCAAAATTTGTACCTCATTTACCTGAAATTTGCTGTATATCAATTACGGTAGAAATGTAGTATGCTATACATGGCAACCAACTATAGATAAGCATTCTTTCCTATTAGCGCTGTAAATTGCTTCGTCTTTCTCCGTAGCGTAACAACCTCTCAATGGTTAATAGTTGATTTTCCCACACTTTGACCAAATAAGGATTTTCAGCACTGACGGAACTCATAGCCTGACTAAATTGTAACTTTAAACGATTGAGACTTGATCGAGCTGTAATAAAATTAGCAGCAGAAGGTACAGCAGCCAATTGATTTAAAGCCCGTTGTAATTCCTGAGTTCGCAAATTAAAATTAGTATTCGCCAAGATAGTCAAATTTCCCTGTTGTTGGATTAACTGCCATTCCCTTTGTAAAGCCGCATAACGCAACGCCGCAACTTGAAAAGGTTGACGTTGGGGAATTGGTTGGATAATCTGGTTTTGTGTTTTCCCTTGTGTATTGGTAAAAATTTGCTCTAACTCAGGATGGAAATTTTCCGCCGCAAATAGGGCATAACCGATAGTAGGTAAATTTCTCACTAACTGCAATTGATCAAATGCTGCTACACTAGGTAAAGATAATAAACGAATCCCTGGAACTAGCAACGTTGCTCCTAATTTGGTAGAATTAATCCAAGGTTGGGCTAATCTCTGAAAACGAGGGGTGTCCAAAGCATAGGTCATGGGAATAATTAAATCTACATCCCCCTGTCTAGCCCAAACTTCCCAATTTTGTTGTAATTTTTGCACTCGTTCAAATTCCAACAACGGGAACACTGCCACTGATAAAATTAAATTTGGGCGTTGCTGACGTGTCATCTGTGCCACTTCCGCCACAAAACTGTTAATTTGCTGAGTCCGAAATTCTGTCCACTTCTGCCATAGTTCCCGTTGACTAGGAGAAATAGCCATCGGATCTATACCAGTTAGTTGTTTAAATTGCTCTCTTGCTGCTTTACCATAACCGTAGGTACGCCCCACCGCCGGATCTTGGAAAGGGTAACGAATGTAATCTAAGTGTAAACCGTCTACTTCATATTTACTGACTATTTCTGTAAATAACTCTATTAAGTATGCTCTGACTTGGGGATGGGCAGGATCTAAAAACGGTTTAGTTTGACCGATGGGAATGACATTTCCCCTGTTATCATAGTTTGCCCAATCAGGATGAGCTTCTAACAGAGGGCCAAGATAATTACTATTTTGTTTTAACAGTTCATTATGACGTTTATTTCCCGCCGCAAATGTCCATACCCAAGCGTGTAACTCCATCCCTCTGGCATGGGCTAATTTAACACCAGAGGCTAAAGGGTCCCAATCTTTAATTAGGGGGTTTCTTTGGGGGGCAACGGTGCTAGGATAAATAGGATAACTGGCGTTAACGGTTTCAAAAAAAACGGTATTAATCCCAGCTTGAGATAATCTGTCAAAAATTACTGCCAGTCCAGCTTCACTTCCCGCTTTAACAATAGTTCCTCTGTCTAACCATACTGCCCTAATTTCCGGCTGGGCTAATCTGTGATTGAGGGGGAAATTTTGCCATAAACTGGCTTTAGTTTTGAGCCATTGTTGACGGGCTAAGGCATACTGTTTTTGTTGGACTAATACAGGGATGTTTTTAGCAACTTCTCGCGCTTGGGTTAAGATTTGCTGTAAACTTGGGCTGATGGGTTGGTTATTTTCCTGTTTGAGAGTTGGTATGTGATGCTGAATGTGAGCAGCCGCAGCTAAATGGGCACTTTCCACCCGTCCGGTTAAATTTTCTAGTTCTTGCTGAAGGGCGATCGCTTGACTATAAGTGATAGGTTGGGAAGAATTAGGAATAATATCTAATTTTACGGCTTCTTGTAATTGGTCTATTGCCTCTTGTTCGTTGGTGGCTGTATTCTGGATTGTGGCAGGGAGAGAAAAATTAGTTCTGGGTTGGGGTGGGGTAATAGGTGCAGATGTTTGAATCTGTGGTTGTACTGGTTTTTTCCTGACTGTTACTTTTTGATCGCATTGAGTTTCACTATCGGGAATTTTTGCACTAACTCCGTTTTTTAAATAACGTCCCATAGCAGCCTTTAACCAAACCCGATCTAATTCTAAACTAGAAGTGTTATCATTCCCCCAACGCCAACCCAAAAAGGTAGAACGTTCCGTTGTTAAAACTGCCACTGTGTTAACTTGGACATTCCAAACTGCTACAGCCTGACTTTTGACATCTTCCCGAATAATTACCCCACCTTGGACTTTACCAAATAACTCTGCGGCTTTAATTTCTGTTTGCTGGTTATTGATTGGTGGTTGTAATTGTTGAGTATTATTCAGGTTAAACCCCCAATAACCTCCTAGTAATTTTCGCAATAGCTGACGCACTCCCACCCCGGAAGCATTCCCCACCGCACCGCTAACTATCAAACGTCCACCTTTATTCACCCATTCTTCTAGAGCGATCGCCTGAGCAGGTGATAAAGTTTCTATATTGGGCAAAAATAATACTTTTCTCTCTCCCCAATCTGAGGCAGTTTGTACATTTCCCAAGGAAATTACACAATATTTGATCCCTGCTGCCTTTACACGTCTAGTTATAGTCGCCCATTGTGCATTATTGTCTGGACTATTAACAATACTTAATACTGGTTCTGGTGTCGCTGCTTTTACTGAGAATATCACCTGAGAACCTAAAAGTAACTGAAAAATGAAGAATCCGCAAGTTTTAAGGGTTAATTTCAGGTAATTTATCTCTAAAATCTTTTGATTCTTCATTATCGGTAATTACTACATGAGAACAGGGAACAGGGAACAGGGAACAGGGAACAGGCAATAGGCAATAGGCAATAGGCAATAGGCAACAGGGAAAAGTCATTAGTCATTAGGCAACAGGCAATAGGCAATAGGCAATAGGGAATTTATTGTTATTTCCCCTCTGCCCCCCTGCCCCC
>DATGXB010000219.1:0-4648 GCA_035299225.1 Nostocaceae cyanobacterium
GGTAGGGGGGAAAGAGGCAGGGGGGCAGGGGGCAGGGGGGAAAGAAGAAGATAAGAATACTTTTCTTTTCCTATTGCCTATTGCCTATTGCCTATTGCCTATTGCCTGTTGCCTATTGCCTATTGCCTATTCCCTATTCCCTGTTCCCTGTTCCCTGTTCCCTGTTCCCTAATGACTAATAACTAAATCACCAACCATGTTAAGATACTTCTCAAACCTTAAAGCTGTTGGATTAATTGGATTTAAAAATCATGGAAGCAGCCCTACTTTTAGCAAAATTGCCCGAAGCTTATCAAATCTTTGACCCCTTGGTAGATGTTTTACCTGTAATTCCCGTTTTCTTTTTGTTACTTGCTTTCGTTTGGCAAGCCGCCGTGGGATTCAGATAAGTTAATCTATCATCAACTAAAAGGGCAGGTTGTTTCAGCCTGTCCTATTTTTTGCTGTTTTTTTCCCGAAAATTGATATTTCTTAATATCTCGTAATAAATTAAAATATCTAATAATTCTGCTGTAACACAGTCAACAAGGAGTCTGCCGTGGGAAATATCAAGTTTGTCAAAGAGAACAAAGAAGCGATCGCAGCTGATGGTGCTAATCTGCGACTCAAAGCCCTGGAAAACGGTGTAGACATCTATAAATTCTTTGGCAAAATGACCAATTGTGGCGGTTATGGTCAGTGTGGGACTTGTGTAGTAGAAATTGCTGAAGGGTTAGAAAATCTTTCTCCCCGTACAGAAGTAGAACAGCGAAAATTCAAAAAGAAGCCCGACAACTATCGTCTAGCTTGTCAAACCCTGGTTAATGGGCCCGTTAGCGTGATCACCAAACCCTAGTGCAAGAAGGCAGGAGGCAGGAGGCAGGAGGCAGGAGGTAAGAAGGTTGATTTAACAGGTACTATACCCTAATTGAACTGGATAGTTATTTCCGCCATGCTGCACTAGTTAAGAAAATTTGGACTAACTCTGTCTACTCTGATGATATTCTAAAGTTGTTAATTGGAAATTTAAGAGAGGCTATTTTTCCATGCAAGTTAATGATCTGGGGTTCGTAGCAAGCATTTTGTTTGTACTAGTTCCTGCGGTGTTTCTAATCATCCTTTACATCCAAACCGCCAGCCGCGAAGGTAAAAAAGACTAAAAGTTGTTCAACAAAATTAACATTTTCCCCACCATAATACTTGGTGGGGATTTTCAATACAGCCCGTTTCAGGTAAATGAGGTACAAATTTTTAGAACAAACTCTTATACAAAGAGACTTTCAACCCTGCACCGCACGCTCGCGCAGTCGAAGTGTTCCCTGTTAAGAGTTCCCTGCTGTATCAAGTAGGAGGCAGGAGGGAAAACCTTTTCCGGTCTGAGTTCTCAGTTTCAGTTTGTACCTCATTTACCTGAAATATGCTGTAAATGTTTAAATATTAAGATAGGGTATTACAGGGTTATTTTGTATATCAACGCTCCTGCTGTTAAACCAATAAGCGAACAAAAGGATGTAAAAGCAAAAGTTGTAGAAGCTCTAAAACCAGCTGTTTGAAAATCTATTTTGACGAGGATTGTAGCTGAAATAATGAGTAAGGTATCCAGAAACACTCGAAACCAAGCTAACATCACAAACAGTAGAAAAGCAGCTAAAACTGTAACCCCAAAAGTTCTGGTATTATTTTTAAACAAAATGCTAGAGTACTGATTAAATTTAGTCAAAGGTGCTGTCAAAGAAACCAGCAAAGATAAGATAGCAATAACAGTGATCGGCCAAACAAACAAGGGAGGTCTTGCTTCGGATATTACCCAGCCCAAGGTACTATAACTTAAAAGTACCAGCATCAGGGAAAACCAAGGCACTTTTTTGAGAGTTAACATCATAATTAGTTCTCCCAGTACCAAGCCTAGCAATTATACCATAAATTTATCGAACTGAGAATAACCGATAATTGTGTTCAGAATGCGGTATGAGGTCAAAAGACAGCACTTTTGTCTTCTGACAAATTACATTTGTGATCACCAATTGAAAAAGGCTATAGTTTAATTTTCGGGTGACTGTGATATAGTTATTGACTGCGTTTACTGAATTTATGATTCCATTATCATGTTATTTGATACTAGATTTGTCAAAAATTATGTTTTACTTTACTAACTAGAAAAGTTTGCAGAGAATTAAGTTAGAAATTTGTTAAATTTTTTCATAAACATTTGTAAACTGTTAGCAGTTGAGTAGGCGCGTGTCACTTTTTAGAGTTAAGGACTGATCATGAGACAACTTGTTATTGCGGAACGCGTATGCCTGATTGGTCATATCGTTTCCATGATATTTGGCCTAGTAGGGATTTTATTAATTATTCCTAATCCTGAAATTATTTCTCAGTTATCCGAAGTTGGCCAGACTGCGATGCAGTGGGGGATGGCTGGCGGTGGCGTGTCTTACATGATTTTGGGTGCTGTAGGTGTATTTCTATATGCTTACCAAACTTTGGGGTTAAGTCGCGCTTTAGGCTTTTTGTTACCTTCTGTGTTAATTTCTCTCACTAGTGAACTATTAGGAACTAGCACTGGCTTTCCTTTTGGTCACTACAGCTATTTAAGCGGGTTAGGTTACAAAATTGCTGGTTTAGTACCTTTTACTATTCCCTTATCTTGGTTTTATGTGGGATTTGTGGCTTACTTGCTGGCGCGTGTAGGTTTAGAAGTAGACAAGAAGCCAAGCTTATTGAGACACGTTGGTGCTGTGATGCTGGGGTCTTTGTTACTAACTTCTTGGGATTTTGTACTTGACCCAGCAATGAGCCAAACCACTTTACCTTTCTGGTTTTGGGAAAAACCAGGGGCTTTCTTTGGAATGCCTTATCAAAACTTTGCGGGTTGGTTAGGAACTGGTGCTGTATTTATGAGCGTAGCAGCCCTATTCTGGAGAAATCAACCAATTAAATTGGAACGTGCTCAATTGAATATTCCTTTGTTAGTATATTTAGCTAACTTTGGTTTTGCCACTGTCATGAGTTTAGCAGCTGGTTTTTCTATTCCTGTGCTGCTGGGCTTAGTTCTAGGTGTAGCTCCTGCTGTGGCATTATGGTTAAGAGGTTCTAGCCAAGCTGCAACTGTAACTGTAGAAGAAGTGCCTGTGGCTAAGGTAGAAGTTGCTTTTAAGTAAGTTGAGAAAAAACAAATGCTGAGTAACGAAAAAAAACTACTCAGCACCAAAAGTTAATTCTTTCAGGGGTTTGAAGTTTTAATTCATACCCCTCTAATATTTTTTAGGGTGACTTGCACCGAAATTAGACATATTGCGGGAAAATTTAATAATTGAAAAATTTTGATTTGTAAAGTAGCGATCGCTTAATTTGTACACTTTGATTACAGTCACTCCTATTTTTCTGCTTCTACTCCTGCTGCAACTCCCAGCCACAGCAATTTTACTGTCTCGGTTGCTAAAAGGCCCAAGCCGTCAACCACCCATTACACCCCAACAACCTACACTAGATTTATTAGGTAGTGTGAGCGTTGTCGTACCGACTTTAAACGAAGCCCAGCGTATTAGTCCTTTGTTAGCGGGGTTAACTCGGCAAAGTTACGAAGTGCGGGAAATTATTGTGGTAGATAGTCGGTCTACGGATGGAACACCAGACTTAGTAAAAGCCGCACAAACCAAAGACCCCCGCTTTCGTGTCATGAATGATGACCCTCTACCTCCTGAGTGGGTAGGTCGTCCGTGGGCATTACACAACGGCTTTTTATTCACGTCCCCGGACAGCGAGTGGTTTTTGGGGATGGATGCGGATATTATGCCCGAACCGGGTTTAGTTGCTGGGTTGGTGAAAGTTGCCAAAGCCCAAAATTATGATTTAGTCTCCCTTTCACCAAAATTTATTCTTAAATATCCTGGGGAATGCTGGTTACAACCGGCTTTACTGATGACCTTGTTATATCGCTTTAACCCCGCAGGTGTGAATGCAGACCAGCCAGAACGGGTGATGGCTAACGGACAGTGTTTTTTGTGTCGGCGGTCAGTTCTAGCGGCTGTGGACGGTTATAGCAGCGCTAGAGGGTCTTTTTGTGATGATGTCACCCTAGCCCGAAATATTGCTGCGGCTGGCTTTAAAGTCGGCTTTTTAGATGGTGCAAAGGTGTATCAGGTGCGGATGTATGAAGGGGCTTTAGAAACTTGGAAAGAATGGGGACGGAGTTTAGATTTAAAAGATGCTTCTTCTCGTGCTCAAGTTTGGGGCGATTTATGGCTGTTGTCCTCAGTCCAGGGCTTGCCTTTGTTAATTGTACTGGGCTATTTATTCCTGATTCCCTATACTCCCCATCTGCCCTATTTGCTGTTACTGGGATTAAATATATTTTTACTGGTGATTCGCTTTGCTTTATTATTAGCGATCGCACCTTCATACAATCGTAAAAATGCCAAGGGAGGCTGGCTATTCTGGCTTTCTCCCCTAGCTGACCCTTTAGCGGTCTTACGCATTTTCCTATCTGCCTTCCGTACCCCCAAAGAATGGCGGGGCAGAAAATATACTGATTTTTCTAAGAGTTAGGGAACAGGGAACAGGGAACAGGGAACAGGGAACAGGGAACAGGCAATAGGCAATAGGCAACAGGCAATAGGAAAAGAAAAGTATTCTTATATTCTTCTTTCCCCCCTGCCCCTCTGCC
>DATGXB010000220.1:0-27404 GCA_035299225.1 Nostocaceae cyanobacterium
CCCTGCCCCCCTGCCCCCTGCCCCCCTGCCTCCTGCCTCCTGCCTCCGAAACCAAACATGGCTAAAACTAAGCAGAAAAATAAAAAAGGAAAAAAGCAGAAATCAGCAGCAAAACCCACCTTAACCCTCAAGGAACAACTAGCCCAAAAGCGTAAAGCTGCACAAGCAAAAAAAGAATTTACTAGCCTACTTTCTACCACTTTGGGAATTGCTTTCTTTGCTGGGTTACTGTTATTTTTGGCGGCAGGGATTAAAGCCGCAGTTCCTGCTGTCCTGGGCATTATCATCATGTCCTTGTCCTTTAAATATCCCCGCTATGCCCTATTTGCTTTCCTGATTTATGTACCTTTTGGGGGGACAATCACCTATTACATTGGCAACAGCCCTATTCTCCAACTTGCTAAAGATGCTTTCTATGTCCCAGTTTTAATTAATCTATGGCAAACCTGTAAAAACAAAGGTTTACCCTTTATTATTCCTAAACAAATTAAAACCTCTTTTTTCATAGTTTTAGCTTGTAGCATTCTCACAATAATTTTTATTAATGGGGGTCAACAATTTAACCCTCCTAGTGTTTCATTTGGGGAAAAAGTAGAAAATGAAGTTCCCATTGGTATGGGAATTTTAGGATTAAAAGTATTTTTAGGTTATGTCCCTCTGATTACCTGCACTTATTATTTAATTCGCAACAAAAGTGATTTTTTATTTGTTTCACGACTGCAAATAGTTCTAATTCTTTCTTGTTGTATTTTAGGATTTATTCAATATTTTTTATTACTGACTGGCGTTTGTGAAGGTACAAGAAATTTAGCCGGAGATGCCCTATTTAAAGCCTCACTAGAAGCTAGATGTTACTTCGGTGGTGCTTTGGTTTATAGTCCCCAAGAGGGCATGATTCGTCTGCCGGGAACATTTGTTGCACCCTGGCAATGGGCATGGTTCTTAATCTCTAGCACATTTTTCACCTTTGCCACTGGATTTGGTGATCCTTCAATTCTTTGGCGGATTGTAAGTTTAGTTTCCTTAGCTACAGTTGTCGTTAATGCTGTAATTTCTGGACAAAGAATTGCTTTAGCTTTAGTACCCATCTGCTTTATTATTCTATTATTTCTGACGGGTCAAATTGGCAACTTAAAAAGATTTATTCCAATTGGTATAGGATTAGCATTAATTCTGGGTATTGCTATGGTTAGTAATCCGGCTGTAGTAGAAGAAAGGGTTAATAGTTTCTTTGGTCGTTGGGAAGCTTCCCCACCCCATGAATTTATTGTGCAACAATTTGAAGAAAACTGGAAAAATGTAGATACTATTATCGGTACTGGATTGGGTCGTGCTACTAATTCGGCTCGTGCTTTAGGTTCGACAAAGTTAGTAGAAACTTATTACCCAAAAGTATTATATGAAGTTGGGATTGTTGGTGTTTTAGCCTTTTTTGCCTTTGTTAATGTCTTAACTTTTGCTGCTTTCAAAACATATCGCACGATCAAAAACCGCAATTTTCGGATTTATGGGGCTTCGATGTGGGTATTTATATTATTTATCACTTATAATACTTATTACTATCCCTTAGATGTAGATCCAGTAGCCGTTTATTATTGGTTTTTTGCAGGAGTATTATTCAAACTACCAGTTATAGATAAACAGGAGAGAGAACTTGCTAGTATGAATGAGTCGGAAACTCAGCAGAAAAAAAAGAAACTTAAAATTTAGTTAATATTGCAGCAAATTTCAAGTAAATCGAGTACAAACTTTAATCAAAAAGAATTATTTTAAAGACGTTTCACCCCTGTTACCTGCTATATGTTGAAAATTATTATCGCTGGACAAAAACACCTAGCTACTCCTAACCTACCCCGTTATTCTCAGCATACTTTCCTGACTCCTAAAACTTTCCCGGTGGGTAGATATCCTATAGAAAGGGTTTGGACTCCCTTGGGTAGTTTTTTTCCTTGGCAACCTGTGTGGAGTGGTTATCAAGTAATTCACACTTTTAATAAAATTATCTATACCCATAAACCGTGGTTTGTCACATTTGAAGACCATCGTTTTTTATATCGCAATCCGAAAGATCAAATTGAAAGTATTGCTTATAATTTTTTAAATCAACGTTTGGCTGTAGACAATTGTCAAAAACTAATTGCTATGTCTGACTATGCTCGATTAAGACTGACAAAAAGAATAGAAGATTGGGAGATAGCGAAGAAGATTGAAGAGAAAACTATAGTTATTCATCCTAATTTTGCTGTGAAAGCAACTCAGCCAAAAATCTATCAAAATCCGCAGAAATTACAATTAATATTTATAGGTAATCATATTGCGCGTAAGGGGGGAATTGTAGCTTTACGATTAGCAAAACAAGCGTTAAAATTGGGTTTACCAATTACTGTGCATATTGTTTCTGGTTTAGAATATGGTGCAGGAGTACCAACAGATTTTCCTAATCGTGAGCGATACAGTGAGGATTTAAAGTTATTGGATTTAGATAATGTGGTATTTCATAAACGTATTGCTAATGAAAAAGTATTAGAATTATTAGCAGAAAGTCATTTTCAAATCATGGCTTCATTAATGGATACTTATGGTTTTAGTATTGTTGAGGGTTTTTCTGTTGCTACTCCCGCAATTACTACTAATATTTGTGCATTACCGGAGTTAGTGCGTCATGGTGATAATGGATATATTCTAGAGTTACCTTTAAATGACCTCAGACATTGGGCAAACTGGTTACATGGGGAAAGTACAAAAACTGAGCAATACTGGCAAAATGTGAATAGTGCTTATGACTATTTAGCAGAAAAAGCATTAGAACAAATTCGAGAATTTTTAGATCGGAGTGATAAAAAAGAACATTATGAGTTATTGAGTGCGGGAGCTTTAGCGCAGACAGAAAATGTTAATAATGCCAAGATTCAAAATGATGTATTTGAGCGTCTTTACACTACAGCAGCCGGTTATACTAAATTTTAGGATAATTATTTAATGAGATTTTTATGAAAAATATACCAAAAGTTTCCGTAATTATTCCCACTTATGGCCGAGAAAAAGTGCTGCGAGATAGCATTGCAGATGTATTAAAACAAGATTATGGCAATTTTGAGATTTTAGTAGTTGATCAAACACAACAGCATGAACCAGAAACACAAGCTTACCTAGATGATTTAGCGATCGCTCAAAAAATTCAACTCTACCGTTTAGATTGGGCTAGTTTACCAGGGGCGCGAAATTATGGCGTTAGGCGGGCAACTGGGGAAATCATTGTGTTTATTGATGATGATGTACAGTTAACACCTGACTTTTTAGCAACTCATGTCAAAAATTATGTGCAAAATCCCGAAATTGGGGCGGTTGCTGGTAGAGTATTTGACAGAATGAAATTAGGTGATTCTGGTGGAGAATTACAAATTGAAGACTTACCCCCGGAAGCGATGGATGCCGGAATAGCTTGGTATCACGTTGATTTAGTCCATACCATCAAACCCCAACAAGTAATCACCGCGAGGGGTTGTAATATGTCCTTTCGTCGGGAAATATTTACTAAACATGGTCTAAAATTTGACGAAAGATTTTGCGGTAGTGCGGTGCGGGAAGAATCAGACTTTTGCTTACGCTTACGGCAAACTGGGTATAAGATTTGGTATGATCCAGAAGCCTATTTAGTGCATTTAGGGGAAGAAAGCGGAGGTTGTCACGATATCAGTACGCGATCGCTCAAATATCAACTTAACTTTTATCACAATCATTTTTTAATGGGGCTAAAAAACCTCACATTTACCCAAGCTTTACGTTTCTTTGCTCGTTTATTTGATTGTCACGTTTTAGGACATCCACCTTGTTATAAAAGCGGTTCACCAATTAAAATTTTGACTCGTGGAATATTTTACTTTCTAGGTTTTCTCCAAGCTTTAGGTACTGTCATTAAATCAATTTGGCAAGATGGGCAAATTTACACCCGTTTAGACCAGCAGATAGAAATTTCTTAGTTGTTACAGCAAGTTTTGAGTAAACGAAGTAGAAACGCTAATCATAAAGTTATACTTAAAAAGTTTCAATTTTCCTGTTCCCTGTTCCCTGCTGTAATTATTTCTAACTTTAAAAAATGAGAATTTTAGTTGCTAGTCATACTTATATTGTAGACCTCAATTGTGAAAAATTACGCGCCCTAGCACAAATTGAGCCAGGAATTGAAGTTATAACTGTAGTTCCAAAAACTTGGAATCCTGGTGGTGTCCATGATGCCACAAAAATCATTAAAACCGAATATAAAGATGAAGGCTCATTTAAAATTGTCCCTATTTCTAATTTTAGTCAAAATCATCAAGGTTTACTCACCTTTGGAGCAGATTTAATTCCCTTATTGCAAAAATTCCGTCCTCAAATAATTCATGTAGAACAAGGTTCTAGGGGTTTAGCTTATACCCAAATGATAGTTTTAAATCAACTCTTAGGACTCAAAGCTAAAAATGTATTTTTTACTTGGTGGAATTTGCCTTACACCTTAAAACTTCCAGTAGAAATATTAGAAAAATTCAACCTCAAAAATAGTCACGGTATCATTGCTGGAAACCAAGACGGAGCAGAAATTTTACGTCAGCGTGGTTATACAAAGCCGATTCAAGTCATGCCACAATTAGGAGTAGATGAAACCTTATTTAAACCCCAACCCCAACCAGAACTAGCCGCTAAATTAGGAATTAATACTGATGATTTTGTCGTCGGTTTTGTCGGTCGCTTTGTCCCCGAAAAAGGGATATTAACACTATTAAAAGCCTTAACTACTTTAGTTAACAAACCTTGGAAATTATTACTTTTAGGCAGGGGTGAATTACAATCAGAAATTCTCAAAACAGCCGCAGAAAATAATCTCCAAGATAGATTAATATTAGTTGAAAGTGTACCCCATAACCAAGTCGCTAACTATATTAATTTAATGAGTACCTTGGTTTTACCTTCTGAAACCACTTATAAATTTAAAACTTTAACGGCTGTGGGTTGGAAAGAACAATTTGGCCATGTCATCATCGAAGCTATGGCTTGTCAAGTCCCGGTTATTGGTTCTGATTCTGGTGAAATTCCCTATGTCATTGGTGAAGCTGGTTTAATTTTTCCTGAAGGTGATTTTCAAGCATTAGCTAATTGTTTATTACAATTAATAGAAAATCCTGATTTAACTAAAAAATTAGGAGAAATGGGTTATCAAAAAGCCATGTCACAATATACGAATAAAGCTTTAGCTAGACAACAATTAGATTTTTATCGGTCATTAATGTAGGGTGGGCATTTCAAAGTAAAATGTTCAATCAAAGAGAATTATTATCAAAATGCCCACCAATGTAAATTATTTATTGATAAAATACAATAATGAAAATTCTACAAATTATTCCTTCTATTTCTTTAGTTTATGGTGGTCCCAGTCAAATGATTTTGGGGTTAGCTCCCGCATTAGCTAGAGCAGGTGTAGAAGTTACGGTATTAACAACTAATAGTAATGGTGATAATGGTCAAAAACCTTTAGACGTACCTTTAAATTATCCAATTCAACAAGATGGTTATCAAATAATTTATTTTAAATGTGCACCTTTTCGTCGCTATAAATTTTCAATTGGTTTATTAAATTGGCTGCAAAATCATATTCATGAATTTGATTTAGCTCATATTCATGCTTTATTTTCACCTCTTAGCAGTGCATCAGCTATGATTTGTCGTCAAGCTAATTTACCTTATATTTTGCGTCCTTTAGGTACTCTTGACCCTGCTGATTTAAGGAAGAAAAAGCAATTAAAAAAAATATATGCAGCAATTTGTGAACGTGATAATTTAGCAGGTGCAGCAGCTATTCATTTTACTAGCCAACAAGAAGCGGAAGTTTCAGAAAGATTTAAAATTATTACTCATGATTTAGTCATTCCTTTAGGGGTTAAGTCTGTAGTGGGAGGAAAGGAAGATATTAGAAATAAATTAAATATTCCTGCTGATAAACCTTTAATATTATTTATGTCTAGAGTTGACCCAAAAAAGGGTTTAGATTTATTAATTCCAGCATTAGAAAAATTATTAATTGATAATTATCAGTTTCATTTTGTTTTAGCAGGAACAAACCCCCAAGATCCAGTTTATGAGCAAAAAATTAAATCGAAAATTGCCAACTCAGCGTTAAAACCCCATACTACCCTCGTCGGCTTTGTGACTGGGGAGTTAAAAGCCAGCTTACTGCAAACGGCTGATGTATTTGTTTTACCCTCTTACTACGAAAATTTTGGGATTGCAGTAGCGGAAGCAATGGTCGCAGGTATACCAGTAATCATTTCTGACCAAGTTTATATTTCCCCGCAGGTAATAGAAAGTCAGTCCGGTTGGGTGGGAAAAACTGAGACAGAATCTATAATAAATTTACTGAAAGAAGCTTTAGAAAATCCCCAAGAACGTCAACACCGGGGGGAGAATGCCAAAAAATACGCCTTAAAAAATTATAGCTGGGATGCGATCGCACAACAAACTATCCAGGCATATCAACACATTTTAGAAAGAAAAATCTGATGTTCTAATCATGAAAAACCTCACGTTTGGTTCTTAAAACTTTTTCTTGTTGGTCAAATTCAATTTCAAACCTAAACCAAGCAAAATCACCAAAAGGTGCTGCACCATCTTCACCATATCCCCAAACTATATGATTATTACTGGTGTAAATTTCCATCGCTGGAGGAAGGATTTTTAAAACCTGTGCTTTAGTCATTCCTGGTTGAATTTGTTCAAATTTTTTCAGGGTAAATCCTGGTGGTAATTGAGTATCAATAAGGGGATTTAAAAAAAATTCGCTTTCTGTAAAACAATAAGCATAAAATCCCAAAGGTAAGACAATAAAGAACACACAACTCGCAATAATTTCTGCTAATTTCATTGTCCTAATTATTGATAATTTTTGAAAAATTAGATCAATTTGCTCTTTCCCATGTACGTTGAATTTCAGTAGTTGTTTGATTATTTGGTGGGGGTAAAATTTGAATATTCGGTTGCACTTCTACACCGGGAATATTTTGATTCCAAGGACTGTTAGGAACATTTTTAATATCCACAGAATTATTTATAGGACGGAAACCATGTTCTACAAATACCGCTTGTTGTTCTGGTTGAGTCAAAAAGTCTAAAAATTTTCTAGCTGCATTTGCTGTTCCTCCATCTATATCTCGACTGACAATAGCAGCTGTAGCAGTAGATTCACTAGAAGGATTCAAATAATAAATTTGATAAGGTTTTCCTTGATTAGCTGCTGACTGTTGCCAACGATAAAGAGCTATACTTTCATATACCGTTGCTACATCAGCATCATTAGGCCCTCTGGTGATAAATTCTTGAAGTAAAATATCAGTAGAACGTGGGGGTTGATAAACCGATTTTTTGACTAAACTAAATAGTGATTGTGTTGCAGGTTGACTAAAACTATTAGTGTCAATATTTCTCCCTAATTTAGATTGTGTCCACAGTTGTAATGTCACTTGTCCACTGTTAGAACGAGTGGGATCTGTGGTGACAAAATCAAAACTTCCCCAGTTATTAGCACCCCCGATTTTATCCCAGTTACCAACCTGCATTGCTTGTTCTACTTTTTGCCATTGAAAGCGTCCATCAGGAAATAAAACCTTTCCTCTGTCTGGCCAAGCAATACCTACTAATAATGTTTTAGCGATGGGTTTGGGAGTGTCATAAAAGGGATTGTTATTGTTAGTTGATTTGAGGCGATCGCTCAATTCTGTTAAAATCTCTCCATTCGCAGGAATTAACACCGCCGGCTTAAAATCATTTTTCTGGTCAACATAGTTGTTCACCATCTCCTGAGAACCTTGAAATTTCAGTTCTATTTCAATATTTGGGTTCTCTTGTTCAAATTTATCTTCTAATTTTTCCAAAGGTTCTTGTAATTCTGAACCACTAACAATGATCACAGTTTGTTGCAATCCTGGTATGGGTACATAAGTCAAAGCCAAGGAAGCAACAATAATACTAGCGGAAGTAATAATGTTTTGGTTGCGTTTAGTTTGTGGTTTTTTCATAAATTCCTCATGCGAATTAGCTAGTTTCTCAGTTAAATTAGATTGTTTATTTCTAAAACCAACTGGTTTAATTTAATTCTCTACTTTTTATTCCAAATAAGTATCACAATGTGCTTAACCTATCTTTCCTGACATCTAATCTTTTTATTTTCAGTTATTATTTCTTGATTCCAGTTCATAAATTCTCCTATCATTTTAAACAGATTATCTATCTCATCTTTAGGATAATTTAAAATTACTTTTTCCCCAGAGTCAAGGACAAGATGAAAATTAAATACAGAATCACCCTCACTATCTTTTGTCTCTTCAATTTCTAAATGAGATTTACCCACAAGTGAATACTCAAATTTACGCTGACGATTGAAAACTAACTTTTTAGTAAGTATTAATTTTTGCAATTTTTGGTCAAAATCCCAAGTTTCTACTAATGATGTAGTAAGAAAACGATAAATACTGCTAATCAAGGTTGAAATTAAACTACCATACCAAATCAAGAAAACTACTGATCCAAAAATATTGAAACCCGTCTTTTGTGTCACCTGTAAACTATTTCTATTAGAATCAGCTAAAAAAGATTTTATTTTTTGAGCAATTTCACTAATCTTTGCTTTATTTATATCAGATTTACCGAAATTTAAACTTTCAGTTTTTGATATTAACTGAATCTGATAAACTGTATAAGTCTCATCTTCGTCAGATTTTTCTATAGAAATTGTTTCCACTCCTATCAAGTTAATAGAATCTGTTTCTCTAGTTTGGTTGATAATTGTAATAGTTTCTTGAATTTGACAAGTTACTTGTGTTGGTTCAATACGTTTACAATTAAGTGTGTGGTGACGTATAAGAGAAATAAAATCCAGAGATAAAAATAAAAGGGGTGTCAAGAAAACTGACGAAAAAATAAACCAGAAAATAGTTGAACCAGTATTATTTTGCTTGATTACGAATTGATTTGAGTTTTGTTGAATAGTAACCATAGTTTTGTAATTTCATCATTTTAGAATGGATAAATTGAGAATAAAAATTGCTTAGGTTGCTCTAAACTAACTAGTTTTACATCTAATTTTTTTATTTTCCTGCACAATTTCTTGATTCCAGTTCATAAATTCTCCAATGGTTTTAAAAATTTTCTCTAATTCATCTTTATCTTTGGAAAAATATGATGAGTTATAGGGTGGTAAATGTGGTTCTGAATTTAAAGTTAATTTTTCTCCGGAATCAAGGACAAGATAGAACTGGTATACAATATTATAATTACTAAATTTTATTTCTTCGAGTTCTAAATGAGATTTACCCACAAGTGAATATTCAAATTTACGCTGACGATTGAAAACTAACTTTTTAGTAAGTATTAATTTCTGCAATTTCCGATCAAAATCCCAAGTTTCTACCAATGATACAGATAAAAAACGAGAAATATTGCTTATTAAGGAGAAAATTAAACTACTATACCAAATCAATAAAAATACTGAAACAGATATAAAAAAAACGAAATTCTTTTGTGTCACCTGTAAACTATTTCTATTAGAATCAGCTAAAAAAGATTTTATTTGTTGAGAAATTTCGCCAATTTCTGCTTTATCTCTTCTAGAGTTACCGAAATTTAAACTTTCAGTTTTTGATATTAACTGAATCTGATAAACTGTATAAGTCCCATCTTCGTCAGATTCTTCTCTAGAAATTGTTTCCACTCCTATCAAGTTAATAGAATTTGTTTCTCTAGTTTGGTTGATAACTGTAATGGTTTCTTGAATTTGACAAGTTACTTGTGTTGGTTCAATACGTTTACAATTAAGTGTGTGGTGACGTATGCTAAATATCATACTCAGAGGTAATAATAAAAAGGGTGGCAAGAAAACTGACGAAAAAATAAACCCGATAATAATTGAACCGGTATTATTGTGCTTGATATTTTGCTTGATTACGAGTTGATTTGAGTTTTGTTGAATAGTAACCATATTTTTTTGAGGTTGAGATATTCCAGATTTGAGTGATTAATCAATGAACAGCAAACCCTTACACTTTGAAAAAATCCTTTTTATAATTTCTGCAACTCTTCCTAACTTCTTAGCAACAAATCCAAACTTCCTTCTAAACTAACTAATTCTTCGCTGACTGATAATAGTTGTTGGACTTGTTCAGCATCAGTTAAATCAGATGTGAGTAATTGAGTTTGTAATTTTTGCAAAACTCCGGCGGAATCTTGAATTAAAGTAGTAATGTTAATAATCCGAGAAAGTCGAGTATCTTCACCTTCTTGTGCTAGTTGAATGTTGCGTTTTAGACTATTTGCAAGTTGAGTTAAATGCTGTTTAGCTATTCCCGAACTACCAACTAGTTTTTGTTGTACTTCTTTTAATTGTTGCTGTAATTCTTCCACAGAAAGTAAAGCGGTACTGTTTTTTAAACTTAATGCTAATTTGTCAATTTTTGCGGGTAACTCTGCTGCGCGATCGCCACTCATTTGAATTGAGGCCAATAAATCCATCTGAAAGCTATCAGCAAGCAGTTTTCTTGACTCTATCACCAGGTCATTAGCTTTATTTGTTAAAGCCAAAGCTGAAGTTTTTGCTGTATTAATTTCCCGTTCTAATTTGGGATCATCTAATTCTAAATACTGCGGTTCACGAGATTTGAAAAAACTTGCACCAGCTAAAGAAACCACAGCCGCTAAAGGTAGCATTACCGGACTTGGTAACTGTGCTAAACGTACACCAACAATTAAAGTAATTCCCCCAGCTAAAACAGCAACCGGATAATAAAGCGGATTGGAAATTTTCATATTTAACTCCAGCTTAAAATTCTACTTGTAAATCTGACATTACTTTAGCGATAGTTTCAGGATCACCCTTAGCATAATAACCGCCATTTAATTCAGCAATTTGCCTTAAAACTTGCGGATTAAATTCTCCTTCCTTACCATAACCAACGGTAAAAAAGCCAATTCTTTGATCAGAATTAAAACCGCTTTTTTTCAATTCTGCTGATAGTTTTTGTAAGCTAGTTTTTGACTCTGAATCGTCACCATCAGTTAAAATCAAAACAGCATTAATTGCATCTTTGCGGAGATTTTTCTGTAACCAGTTACGTGCTTCCAGGGCAGAATCGTATAATCTTGTACCTCCATCCGCCTTTAGTCCACTGACAAATTGTAAACCGCGATCGCGTCCTTGGGGTGTACCATCAACTATCACCGGGGGACGAATCTCGGAATCAAAATCAATCAAAGCTATTTTCTCTTTCGGTCCCAAACTGTTAATGTAGTTTTGTAAAGTGGCTTGGACTGCGGGAAGTTTATTTCCTGACATCGAACCGGAAGAATCTACCACTACCACCACCTGAGAAGGTTTTTTAGCTGCTTCTTGCCAAGATTTCAGCATTGCCTCCACTACTTGCGGTTGTGGTGGTCGTAATGAATCATACTTTGCCTGCGGGTCTACACCGAATTGAGGGGAAAACTTAGCACCTAAAGGAACTCCGGGTGTACCAGGACGCAAACCTAAATCAGTGGCAATTTTTTGAGTTTCAGGCGATCGCCAATAACTGATAAACTCATCTGCGGCAGCTTTCTCATCTGCACTTACCCAAGGTGCATTAGGAACAATAGCTCGCATATTAGAAGTAAACGTTGCCTTTGGATACACCGCTTCATAACGTTGCTGTCCTGGCTTTAACCCTGAATTAGCAGCAATTACACTCGATTCATACACAGAGCCAACAGAAGCCCAAAAAGCTCCATTTTTTACCATTGACTCTGCTAAAGAATTAGTAGAAACACCATAACGAGTAATCTTACTTTGGATTTGCTGAATTTGCGGTTGGAACTTTTGCACATCAGCCGCAGTTAACTGTTCTGGACGCTTACCGGAAACACTAGCAAACTGTGCTACTAAAGTTTGTAACCCAGAATTAGAACGAGTAGGCGCTGTATGCACATAATTAACCGTAATTGCTGGGGATGCTGGATCAATATCTCGATGAGTTTTAGCAGTTACCAAAGCCTTATAAGGATCAGCCGCTTTTCTTAATCCCGCCGCTACATTCGCCTGAGACATAAAAACCATTGGTGAATTAGCCAACAAAGGCGCATCAGTCACTTCTGGAATATAATTCTTACCAGGAAACAACTGATTAACTTGATAAACTAGCTGGCTTTGATAAATATCCCCATCCACAGAAATAATTGTCGGAAACCCAGCCGCATCAGCCTGTAATGTCCCATTCTTCAATTGAGAGGATAAATTAACTACCTGACTAACAACATCACCACTTCCCACCGCCTCACATTGGACTTGAAAAGCTGTACCATTATCTAGCTTTGGTTGTGTAGCGTTAAAGTTTTTTGCAGCTTGATTACAAAAATCCCCCAAAGCACTACCAACTAAAACCTTAACTCTTAAACCGGAAAAATTATTTGCAGTTGGTTCAGAATCACAAGCTGTTAATAGTAATCCAGTAGCAATTACTATATGTACACCAATTGACAAACGGCTTTTAGAAATCATGCAATTACCAAAGATTTTACTTGTTTGACAATATACAGCAGGGAACAGGGAACAGGGAACAGGGAGTTAATTCATCTTTCCCTTCTGCCCCCTGCCTCCTGCCTCCTGCCTTCTTGCACTAAACGCATTTACTTTTTATGTAAATCTAGCTACTTTGACATTTTACTACTTACTTGGAAACTACAAAGCCAAGTCAGACAATTCCGAAAAATGTTGTTAATGACTTACCCAATTCAATGTATTTAAGCGAACACTTCATTAACTTATGTAAATTCCATCAGCTTTCTAGCATCAAAATCTTTGTAATACTTTTCAAAACTATTAGAAATTTAAAAGATTGTTGTCAACCTCTACAAGCCGATAGGGAAAACGGAGATTTATTGACAAATGCCTACATAAAGATACAAAATATCTTTCTAACCACATACAGGGAATCTTACATGAGTCTCCGTCTTGGCGATACCGTACCAAATTTTACACAAGCCTCTACCCACGGTGAAATCAACTTTTATGACTGGGCTGGTGATAGCTGGGTAGTATTATTCTCTCACCCTGCGGACTTCACCCCAGTTTGTACCACTGAACTAGGAACAGTTGCTAAACTCAAACCAGAGTTTGACAAACGCAACGTGAAAGCAATTGCATTAAGTGTTGATGATGTAGACTCTCACAAAGGATGGGTGGGAGATATCGAAGAAACCCAAAATACAACTCTCAACTATCCTATTTTGGCCGACCCAGATCGTAAAGTTTCCGAACTTTATGATATGATTCACCCCAATGCTGCGGCTACCGTTACCGTGCGTTCTGTGTTTATCATTGACAATAACAAGAAACTGCGGTTAACCTTCACTTATCCCCCCAGCACCGGACGCAACTTTGATGAAATATTGCGAGTAATTGATTCTCTGCAATTAACAGATAATTACAGCGTTGCTACACCAGCAGATTGGAAAGATGGTGAAGATTGCGTAATTGTTCCATCTTTGAAAGATCCTGAAGTTCTCAAAGAAAAATTCCCCAAAGGTTATCAAGAAGTTAAACCCTATTTACGTTTAACTCCCCAACCTAACAAGTAAATTTATCAGTTAGTTTTTGTTTTAGATGTAAAAGTGCTGAGTTCAACCTTGGCACTTTTGCGTTTTTGGAGCAAAATAAAAGTAGTTGGGTAAACTAAGAGGACATAATTATGCTTTCTGAACCTTTGGTTTTAAAAATACCCCCATCCATGACAGATGAACAATTTTTTGATTTCTGTCAATTAAATCGAGATTTACGAATTGAAAGAAACCAGTTTGGAGAAATATCAATTATGTCCCCCATCGGTTCAGAAAGTGGAAATAGAGAAATTAGTATATTAGGACAATTATGGACATGGACAGAAGAAGATGGTACAGGAATTGCATTTTCTTCGAGTACAGGTTTTACATTATCTACAGGTGCGGAACATTCCCCCGATGCTTCTTGGATTAAATTAGAACGGTGGAACTCTTTAACCAAAGAACAACAAATTAAATTTGCTCTTATTTGTCCTGATTTTGTGATTGAATTAATGTTACCGTCGGATAATTTAGAAGCTTTAAAAAATAAAATGTTAGAATATATGCAAGAACCAGGAATACAGTTAGGATGGTTAATTAATCGGAAAAATCAGCAAGTTTATATTTATCGTCCGGGACAACCTGTGGAAGTTTTAAATCATCCTGATCGAGTTAGTGCTGATCCGGTTTTACCTGGTTTTGTGTTAAATATGAGTAAAATTTGGTAGTTGAATTTTGTTAATTTAATATTGAACGCAGATGGACGCAGATGGACGCAGATAAATAAGTAAAGAGGAAATGATTATGCTTTCTGAACCTTTGGTTTTAAAAATACCCCCATCCATGACAGATGAACAGTTTTTTGATTTCTGTCAATTAAATCGAGATTTACGGATTGAAAGAAACCAATTTGGAGAAATATCAATTATGTCCCCCATCGGTTCAGAAAGTGGAAATAAAGAGGGAAGAATAATACAACAGTTAATGAATTGGACAGATGAGGACGGTACAGGAATTGCATTTTCTTCGAGTGCAGGTTTTACGTTATCTACTGGTGCGGAACGTTCCCCCGATGCTTCTTGGATTAAATTAGAACGGTGGAACTCTTTAACCAAAGAACAACAAATTAAATTTGCTCCTATTTGTCCTGATTTTGTGATTGAATTAATGTCACCATCGGATAATTTGGAGGCTTTAAAAAATAAAATGTTAGAATATATGCAAGAACCAGGAATACAGTTAGGATGGTTAATTAATCGGAAAAATCAGCAAGTTTATATTTACCGTCCGGGACAACCTGTGGAAGTTTTAAATCATCCTGATCGAGTTAGTGCTGATCCGTTTTTACCTGGTTTTGTGTTAAATATGAGTAAAATTTGGTAGTTTAATCTGTTCCCTGCAACGCACTGAGCGCAGTCGAAGTGTTCCCTATTCTAACTAAAGTGATTTTCTAAAATTGTGTAAGCATCGTTAAATAATCGCATATATTCTTGCGCTTTTTGTTGCATTTCTGGTTGATGAGTAAATAAATCAGGATGCCATTTTTTGACTGATGCTTTATAAGCTTGTTTGACTTCTGTAAAAGGGGCATTTGGTTGTAAACCTAAAATTTTATAAGCAATAATTACTTTCTCTTTTTCTTTTTCGGTTTTGGTTTTGTTTGGTGGTGGTTGAGTTTGATTAGTATTTTGTTGTTTCCCCATTTGAAAACCAGCAGCTTTCATATTAGCTTTAATTTCTGCAATTTCTTGATCTAGTTCCCAAGCGCGAAATTTTACTTCTAAATCTTCTTTAGATTTTGGGGGTGTTGTTGGTTGTTGACGTGGGGTTTCTACTTTGGTTTGTGGGGGTGTTGTTGGTTGTTGACGTGGGGTTTCTACTTTGGTTTGTGGTGGTGGGGGTGTGTAGGTTTGTTGTTGACGTGGGGTTTCTACTTTGGTTTGCGGTGGTTGTGGGGGTGTGTAGGTTTGTTGTTGATGTGGGGTTTCTACTTTAGGAGTTGTATTTGTTTGGGGATTTGTAGATTTGGGTTGTTCTTGATAGGGTTGATATTTGGTAGAGATATTAACTTTTTGTAATTCTGCCAATAATTGATTAAAACCGTTTTGTAATTGTTGTATTTCTTGGCGTTTTTTCGTGATTTCTTGGGGTTCTTGATTAACAGCAAAATCAATTATTTTAGCGGCTTGTTTCTCCAATTCAGATAATTTTAATAAACCTTGATTACTGAATTGAGATAAATAATTTTCTGCTGCATTAATACAAATTCTCGCTACTTGTTGATGATAGGTTTCTTTAGCTGTTTTTTCTCCTTTTTTTTGCAGATTTTTATTTAATAAATAGGAAACACTCCCAGCAACAGCCGCACCAACTGGCCCCCCTAATAGCCAACCAATACCCCCACCAATAGCTACAGAACCGGATTCATCTAAATAAGGTTTATTATTGGTTTGTGTGGGTAAATTTAATTGTGGGGGTGCAGGAAATGAAATGTTTAAATCTTCGGGACGTTCTTTTTTAAACATCTCATAAGCTTGATACAGCCATTTCATGACAGATAATTGTAATTCTGTCAAGTCTTTTTTTAATGTATTTGTTTGCCATTCATAAAATTTATTTTCTGCGAGTGCGATCGCTATTTCTCCCTGATATTTCTCCAACAGCTTGGGTAATGCTAACCATTCTCGCAACTCTAAAACACTGGTGTTAAATCCTAACTGAATCAGGTTTTTAGCTTTTTGTTTAACTGCTATTTTAGCGTTTTCTTTATCATCAAAGGTTTTGAGTTCGGTAGATATTTGATAAATTTGATTAACTAACATCGGTTGTAGACGGGATGCGATCGCTTCTACTCTGGGTAATCGCACACTCCCCCGATTTTGTTGTAAGGTGGTGGTGATATTCTGTAAAGCGGAAGCGAAAGCAACTAACCCGCTACTATGAGCAGCCGCATTATCACCTTTTAACCGCGCACGTAAAGCAGGTAAAGCGTCAACTCGGTATAAATTGCTAAAACCAGCCGGTAAGTCAGCGCGAAAACTTTCCGCAACAAATAATAAACGGTTCTGAACTTGCTTTTGTTCTTCCGGTTCAAGTAAATTGAGGAAGTTAGCGACAAAAATCACGGTTTTGATACCCCGATCTAATAACCAGTCGCGGAGGTTTTCCCTTTCCCCTAAAGTCATTAATTTCCGAGCATCTAATAATTGTATAACTAAATCTGCACCCAACAGGCGATCGCGCACTAATTGATCCTGTGCTTCCCTGTCGTTTGTTCCCGGTAAATCTACAAACTCCACACCCCTTTCTAAAAACGGATGGGGACAAAAAACCTCTACAGACGCAACATCTTTTCGCATCTGTCTATTACCATCTAAAATCGCAAATTGTTGTAAAATTTCTGTTCCACTGCGGTAGATTTCCGTTCCATCTACCAACATAATTCTAGTTCTAACATCACTACCATATTTTACCGTAATTGCTGCGCCGGTAGTGGGAATTAAATCAATTGGTAAAGTGCGAGTTCCCAACAATGCATTAAGTAAAGTTGATTTACCATGATTAAAAGGCCCAAATACCGCAATTTGAAAATTAGGATTCGCTAAATTATTACTCAGAGTAACTATATCTAGATATAGCTGTGATGTCTGTCCTAAATTGAGTAAACCACAAGCAGACTTGAGAGAATCTATTAACCCCTGGTATTTTTGATTTTGTGTTTGCATAATTCCCTGATTTCATCAATCTGCCAGTTAATTATCCTAATTTGTATTATCCTAACATTTCTCGGTCAATAAATCCTAGAAAGTTGTGCCGGAAATTGATTTCTAGGCTAAAGGCTAAAGTCATCACCCAGATGAATCCAGCCAATTATGAAACTGTTTTAACAGTTTTTAGCTTTGAGCCGGAAATTTATTTCCCGGCTATTGACAAATCAAATCCTGCTAACTGTAATAAGCTAATAAATTACTGTAAGCGGTTTCAATTTTTCGTAATTCCTCAGTTACATCACCTTGTAATTTTTGTAAACGTTTTAATTCTGTTTCTCGGTTAATTTCTCTCGTTTCCTTTTGCTTTAATAAATTATCTAATTCTGATTTGCGGGAAGCAATATCATCATTAATGCGTTGACTGACTTCCTGTTCATAAACATCAAAACATTCCTTGACTGCATTATAAGCATTATTCGCTTGTTCATTAGAGATTTGGGGTAAATATTTAATCAATTCTTTTTTCGCAGTTTTTACTAATTCTTTTCGAGCTTGATCCGCTTGTAAAGCACCGACTCCTAAACCCAATAATACAAAACCAATAGGTCCCAATATTGGTGTTACTGCTGCTCCTAAAATACCCCAAAGCCCGATAACTGTGAAATAGTTTAGTAAAATGTTTTTCCAATCGAAACCAGCACCAGCTAATGCAAATCCCGCTAAATTACCTCTCGATAAAGATAATAAACCCATAGCCCATTTTGCCCAACCAGGAGAAGTATCATCTTCTATACTAGCTTTAGAATTAACTGCTACTTTTTGTCCAGTTAACTTTTCAGTAATTTGGTTTGTAACTTGGCTATAAGATGCACCATATTCATAAGCAGTACGAGATAAATTTTTAAAAGCTTCACCGATATCTCTTTCAGCCGTTAAAGTCCAAGCCGCAGCTTTATCAGCAATGTATTGTTCAAAAGCTTTTTGCAGAGAATTATTAAATTCTTCTCGTTTGTTGCTGCTGAGGAAATCAAAGAAATTTAATTCTGGTTGATAACGTAAAAAATCCGTTTCAAAAGTATTGCCTAAGTTTAAAATGTAGGAACGGCAAGATTCAGATATTTTCCGCGCTTGTTCATCTCTCGTTCTGAAAATTTCCCTTTGAAATTGATCACGAATCGAATTGAGTTTAGTAAATTCCGGTTCTACCGATTCAATTCTTCTTTTTAATTCGGTTAAATCTTGGTCTAGTAAAGGAATCCGCCGATCAATTGCTTCACGAGTATTATTAACAGCTTGTCTGGATAAAGTTCTAATTTGTCGTAATTCAGCAATAGCCCTCTCTCTAGTTAAGAAAGTATTTAAAGCCCCCATAAACTCAGTAAAACCTGTTCCTGATAAATCAGCTTGAGGATTTTTTAATCTGCGTCTGAGTGCTTGAATTGATGAAAGTTCAAATACCCTTTCATTATAAACATCTTGACCATCAACAAGACAATATTCTGCTAAGTTAGCTTTGAAAACTTGTCTTAATCTGGTTTCTGCTGCGGTTAATTCTTCTGTATCATCTGGATCTATTAAAGATTCTTTAACTTGATCCCAAGCATTAACTAAAAAGAAAACCGTTAAACCTCTACCTTTGATGTAATTTTCTAAATATCTTCTTTCCCCCAAGGTACAAGGTTGAGAAGCCCGCATTACAAACATAATTGCATGGCAGTTATTGATATAGCCTAAAGATAATTCGTTTCTGGCTTCAGTATCATTTAACCCCGGACTATCAACAATTTCAATACCCTTTTCTAACAAGGTTAAAGGATATTCAACTACAGCATAATCCACATCGGGAAAAGCTTGTTTTTTCTCTTGTTCGAGTTTTTTAGCTTCGGCTGGGTCAATTGTATATTTATATTTAAAGTTTTGAAAATCTAATGATTGGGGAGCTTTACCATCATTAAAATGAATAGTAACTTTTTTTTCGGGTCCGTAGCGTAATAATGTTAGAACTGCGGTACAGGGGTTAACATCACTCGGTAATAAATTTTCACCAATTAAGGCATTTAAAAAGGTGCTTTTCCCCCGTTTCATATCACCTAAAACTAACAGCCGGAATACGCCTTGCTGGAGATTTTTACTAGCGGCTTTAATATCTTCAACGTCTCTAGTTAAACTGAGTTTGCCTGAAGAATTATCACCAGCTAATTCTGCTTGATTAATAGTATCAGCAATTCTGTTTAAACAACCAGAAATTTCCGAACGGGTTTGAGCGATGCGCTCTAAATCATTGATAAATCTATCAGTGCCAATTTGATAAGTCATGGTGGTAGATTTTTAGTTATAGTTATTTTTTTGGTCTATCAAAAAAGAGTTTGTAAGCTACCCAACCTAGAATAGCCACAATGATAAATTGGGCAGCAATTGCGGCCACTCTCACTGCTACAAATGCAGCAACAGCTAATCCAAATAACTTAGCACCAAGAATGGCTTTTTTCATCCAAGGTTTTTGAGTTTGTTCTGGGTAATGTTTAACGGTTTGATAAACAGGTGGTTCGGAAAAACGTTGTTTTTCTTCTAGTTCTCTCAGTCGTGCTTCAACTTGACGTTGAAGGTCGTGATTAGGGTCGTTGTGAGATGCCATTAGAGTATACCCTTTACCTAGAGTGAGAAGGCAGGAGGCAGGCGTTCCGTGAGCGAAGTCGAACGGGGCAGGAGGGAAGAATACTTAATTAAATAGTAATTCCCAGCTTGTTTAACTGGATGGTTATTTCCGCCAAGCTGCATAGTGCCCACGTCCTATATTAGCTGAGGTTAATACTGAATTAACCCAGTAAATTTATTACAGAACGCGAAAAGATAATAATTAATGCTATTCTACTTTAGCGATCGCTAAATCATGGCAATTATTAACTTGTTGTAAAAGTATTCGGTGCAAATATCCGCCTTATTCATCTTTATCCATGATAAACTGAGAAAATTTTGATATGGTTTCACCACAATCAGCAGTATGTGTGTGATATCTACATCTAGAATTAAAAACTGCTACCAAATTCAGTCAAAATTTATATAGGCGTTGTGCTCAGGTAACTTCACAATGGATATTAAACACGGTTTTGTCGGCACTATCGGCAACACTCCCCTGATTCGCTTAAATAGCTTTAGTGAAGAAACAGGTTGTGAAATCCTGGCTAAAGCCGAGTTTCTTAACCCCGGTGGCTCCGTTAAAGACCGAGCTGCACTCTATATTATCAAAGATGCAGAAGAAAAAGGTTTACTTCAACCTGGTGGTACTGTAGTAGAAGGAACTGCTGGTAATACCGGGATTGGACTAGCACATATTTGCAACGCTAAAGGCTACAAGTGCCTGATTATTATTCCCAACACCCAATCCCAAGAAAAAATTGACGCACTCACTACTCTCCGGGCTGATGTTCGCACTGTTCCAGCCGTTCCTTACAAAGATCCGAATAATTACGTTAAACTATCTGGTAGAATTGCGGCAGAAATGGAAAACGCAATCTGGGCTAATCAGTTTGATAATTTAGCCAATCGTCGCGCTCATTATGAAACCACAGGCCCAGAAATCTGGGCACAAACAGAGGGTAAAATAGACGGTTGGGTAGCCGCAACCGGTACAGGTGGAACTTATGCGGGTGTAGCAATGTACCTCAAAGAAAAAAATCCGGCTGTTAAATGTGTGGTGGCTGACCCTATGGGTAGCGGGCTTTATAGTTATATTAAAACCGGTGAAATCAAAATTGAAGGTAATTCGATTACTGAAGGTATCGGTAATAGTCGGATCACCGCTAATATGTCAGGTGCACCGACTGATGATGCCATTCAAGTTGATGATCAAGAAGCTTTACGAGTAGTTTATCAATTACTAGAAAAAGACGGGTTGTTAATGGGTGGTTCTACAGGCATTAATGTGGGTGCGGCTGTAGCTTTAGCTAAACAAATGGGACCAGGACACACCATTGTCACAATTTTATGTGATAGTGGTAGCCGCTATCAGTCCCGAATCTTTAACCGTGAATGGTTAGCAGCCAAGGGGTTAGTCATTTAGGAGGCAGGAGGCAGGAGGCAGGAGGCAGGAGGAATAAATAATTACTTCCTCATCCCCCTCATCTTCCTCATCTCCCTCACCTCTCTTTCCCCCCTGCACCCTGCACCCTGCTTCCTCTGCCCCTCTGTCCAAATTAGGTGCAAAACTATGAATAAATGTGTACGGGTGTGTCAAAATCAAACTTGTAAAAAGCAAGGTGCAGCAGCAGTTTTAGAGGCTTTTTACAAGTTACCCTTGGCTGATGTGACAGTTTTAGCTAGTGGCTGCTTGGGACAGTGTGGTAATGGCCCAATGGTGTTAGTTTTACCGGAGATGGTTTGGTATTGTCGAGTGCAATCGCCTGATGTGCCACAATTGGTAGAACAACATCTTTTAAGCAGTGAAAAAGTCACTCATCTGCTTTACCAACGCTTTCATTAATTTTCAATTTTTAATTTTTAATTGATTAAAATGTCGCATTTTTGTTCATGGAAGCAAGGCAAATGATGGACATTCAAAAGCTCCGTCAATCTTTAAAAATGAAGTGGTTGAGTTACTACGAGCAAAATCGGCACTGGTTAGTAAAACTCAAAATTTGGCGCTCTTATGATGGTTTGCGTCGCCCTTCATCTGGTTATATTTTGGCAACTTTATCTATTTTAGAACCAAATTTTGAGGAAGTTCTGGCTTTTATTCTGGATTTGAATAGTAATCCTGATCAGATTGTGGCTGCTTTAGGTTTACACTTTGATCCAGACCAGGAGCTAAGGTTAGCCAAAATCAGGGATGTAAAGCCTAAACAACAAACTGAACAACCTGTATCTGCTGTGATGTCCCCAACAACTAGGAATCATCCACCTGTGTTGTTTAAGGTAGCCATGAAGGGAGAACAAAAACGGCAACCTGTGGCTGTGGTGGCTGTAAATAGTCAGCGTAATCAACCGCTACAGGAACAAAAATTAAGGCCATCGCCTACGGCGGGCGTTTCGCCATCGCCTACGGTGGGTGTTTCGTCATCCCTCTCTTTATCTCCTAATTCTCCAACTCTGCCCTTTCCCACCAATGGCAAATCTACCAATCTTCCTCAACCAAATATCTCTAACCAAAAGATAGTTTTACATTATACTAACGCTCGCAGTTTCCAATCCTGGCTGGATGAGTTTTGTCCCGGTGTAGGTATTGATTGAAAAGGAGTACGACAGGGAACAGGCAATAGGCAATAGGGAAAAGTCATTAGTCATTAGGGAATTAATTCTCTTTTCCCTCCTGCCCCCTGCCCCCTGCCCCCTGCCTCCTGCCTCCTACGGATATTCATGGGAAACAAAGGGAACAGCAACCACTTCTCCCTCTACTTCTCCTACTTGCACTTTTAAACCTACACCTCCGGCTTTACTGCGGATGTAACCTAAACCAAAATGGCCGTCTGGGGTGGCTGTATAACTAGTAAGTTTACCGATTTTTTCTTCATCCAGGGTAATAATAGTTTCTGGTGGGGTGGGAGCGTTTAACTTAATGCCCCAAAGATGTTGTTTTACACCTTTATAAGTATTTAAACGGGCAATAGTTTCTTGTCCAATATAGCAACCTTTGTTAAAAGAAATAGTTTGCCATAAGCCGACTTCTAGGGGGTTGTAGTCATCGGTTAATTCTAAATCTGGGGCGGGACGACCTTGTAAAATGCGTAACATTTCCCAGGCGCGATCGCTCATTTCCACAGCACCTAATGCTTGAATTTGCTGCCAGAATTTTGCTTTTTCACTAACAGGTAAAATCACCGTATAGCCAGGAATTGCTAAACCACTACCTACTGCAACTATTACACCCCCATTAATTAAACTATGGTTAGCATAAGGTTGACCAATGATTGCACCAGCTCCCAATTTTTCCATGATGGCATCACTACCGGGGCCAATCAAGCTAAAAGTGGCGGTTTCTGCGGTAATATCAGTTAGTTGCACCTGATCCGCAAAGAAAATATAGCGGTCTAGCCACTGCATGATCTGTTCTCGCCGATTAGGGGAAACTAACAGCAAAACAGAATCATTTAATACGTAACTAGTTACTAAATCAATAGTCCGGGCTGTAGAGGTAACAAGGACAGTATCACAACCAGAACCGGGTTTGAGACTTTGGAAATCGTTGGTACTTTGATTGTGTAAAAAACGCAGCCTATCAGCATCAGAAACCCGAATCCGTCCCCAATGAGAGCGATCGCATACAGCAACCCCTATTTTCGCTGCTTCTATAGCTGCTGTATCTTGACTGTCAATGCTAGATGTTGACATGATAATTAAGAGTTGCCTATTTGTTGAAGTATGGGAAATCTTAGCAAATCACGGTTTTTAGCTTCAACTGGTTTTAGCTAGAAAAAAGTTTAAGTAAATTAACTCTGGTTTTTGTCAACTGTCAAATTTAAGGTCGAAGGTTTGACAGACTAATGACAAAACCCGTAATAATTATATCAAATTAAAGATGTAAAAATCGTTTTTTTGGTGTTAAATTTTGAATATTGCTCAAGTTTGAGAGATAAAGACCATAAACCTTTATCTTGGTAGTTATATTCTTGTAGGAGTGAACGTGAAAACTATTTATCTTGCTAAAAGTGCTTTTTGGCTTTCTAGTCTAGCAGCTCTAGCAATTTTTAATAACAGTGCTGCTCATGCTCAAACTATTCAGCCAGACATAAATGCTACGGTTTTGTCTACAAACGAAGTTAACACAGAACCCAACACTAAACAGCAGTTAGTTAACTCTAATCAGCAAAGTAGCATTACAATACCAGTTCCCCAACCCCAAGCAAATCAAACTATCTTACCCAGCAACGAAGTCAGCACAGAACGCAATACCGCGCAGCAGTTAGTTAACCCAGATCAGACAGCCAATATCGTTGTACCTGTTTCACAACCACAAAAAAATCAAACTACTATAACCGTTTTACCAAACTCTGAGTTACCAACTAAACAGCCCATAACTGAATTTAGCACCACCAAACTACCCCAACTATCAGGAACAGGTGTAATAGCTAACTCTACAACACCTTCCACAACACCCACCGCACAACCCAATCAAATCGCTCAATCAGATGTTGAATTTGGTAGAGGCACTCGTGGTGGTAGTAGCTATGTTGGTGTTGGTGCTAACATTGGTTTAACTGGTGGTTCTTCCTCTATTGGTGATGGTAATTTTGCCATTCTCAGTAAAATCGGATTTAGCAGAACCTTCTCCGTTAGACCATCCATTTTGTTAGGAGATAACGCTACAATTTTAGTCCCTGTCACCTATGATTTCTCCTTCCAACAATTAGGAGATCCATTTGAAGAACCTTTACCCATCGCTCCTTATGTGGGAGTCGGTGCAGCATTTAGAACGGGTGACGACTCAGATATAGCTTTGTTAGTAACTGGTGGTGTTGATTTACCTATCAATCGTCAACTAACCTTTACTGGTGCAGTCAATGCAGGCTTTTTTAATGAAACTGATATCGGTTTCTTGTTAGGTGTTGGCTATAACTTCTCTGGTTTCTAACACAATTAACTGAAAAATTATAACTCACAAAATCCCCCACAAATTAATCATTAGGGGGATTTCTGTTTTAAAATTTAACTTACGCCAGGGAACAGGATTAAAAGTCTCTTGCTATGAGGTATGGAAGCAAAATGATCTGTCAGGATAGCAGTTATCTTATGATGTTAAACAATCTCATTTAATGACTTTACAAGCCGAAATTACTGAATATGAAATGCTAACATCATATAATAATCACACCCCAATAATATTGACAATTAATGATGTTCATGATTTACCATAAATTCTCATCAAAGCGCGTATAGCTGCTAAACTTAATCAAAAAGAATTGGCTGATTTAGCGGGATTAACAGCAGAACAAATTCAGATTTATGAAGCTAATGATTATGAAGATGCTAGTTTTCTAGATGTGATGTTGGTGATTGATGCACTAGATATAAAAATTCAAAAAGGTGAGTTTTTAGTTTCTTTAAATACTCTAAGAAGAACACCAATTACTAAAGAGGAATTGCTGACTAAAAAGACAAAAATATAGTGAACCAATTAAACAATCAAAACTTAAATTATCTCTTGGAGTCAAGGGAAAGGGAAAAGGGAAAAGAAATGAGGAGGTAATAAATCCAAAATCTAAAATCTAAATCTTGTTAATAACAGCGCAAGCAAGGTTAAGAAGTATATAACTACTCGTTGACGGGGCTTTTGAGGTAAGTTTACGAGATTTTGCCGAAGAATGGGTATTTTTTGAGCATTAACCTAGTTGATATTGCGGTTAACCAGTTACCTGAAAGAATATTTCTTTGGACATAGACATTTTTTATAGAAGTTTTTGTTAATATTAGTAAAATTTTTATCTAAAAAGTTTCTTTATGGCCTTATATGCTGAATTACATCGTCACCTGGGGGGTTCGGTTGTCCCCCGTGTGCTATGGCGCTATTTTGAGCGTCATTCTAGTGATTTAATTTCCCGTTTTAGTGAATATTCGGAATTTGAGGAATTTTACACCCGTCCGCGCAATACTTTAGATGAGTATCTAGAGTTACACACCCTTGTGGAAAGTGTGCAAACTGTAGAGACTTTGCCTTACTTTATCTATCGCTTGTTGCGGGGTGCTTATATCTTTGAAAATTTGGCTTATTTGGAACTGCGTTATACTCCCTACTTGCGGACACCGGAGCATTTGAGTCAAAATGCAAGAATCGAGAAAATGGCGGAAATTGTGGAAGTGGTGGGGAAAGCCAGCCATTTACCAGAATATCCGATTGTTACTAGCCAAATTCTGTGTATGCACTCCCGACTACCTGATGAAGTAAATCGGGCTATAGTTGATTTAGCGGCGCAGAATAAAAGATACGTGTGTGCGGTGGATGTGGCAGGAGGCGATCGCTATTATGCCGAACGCATGGAAGAATGGGTTAAACTCTATGAGTATGCTCGCTCTCTGGGTGTGAAAACCACCGGACACCTGTACGAAACCACCGACGGCTGTTATCCTGAGTTATTACCCTATTTAATGCGAATCGGGCATGGTATCCAAATTCCTTTAAATTATCCCCATTTACTCAAAGATTTAGCCAACAGAGGACAATGTTTAGAAGTTTGTCCCACAACTTACCTAAAAACAGGGACATTACAAGATATTCGGCAACTCAAATTAGTATTTGACCGTTGTTTTGATGCGGGGGTAGATATTGCCATCTGTACCGATAACGCCGGTCTGCACAATGTCCGCTTACCCTTTGAATACGAAAATCTTTTAACCTACGACATTATTAATTTTAAACAGTTGCAAATTTGCCAAGAAGCCGCTTTCCGTCATGCCTTTGCTTGGCCTTATAGTCAAGCGCCAGCTTCTTTACTCAATGGTCTACTTCAACCAGACTCTACCAAGGTTTTAGCAAAAAAGTAATGGCATGATTTCGGGGAATTTCCAAAAAAATGTACTGCTCACCAGGGCAGTACAATCAAAAGTTAAGATCATCAAAACTATCAGCAAAGTTTAGGGGTCAACACCCTCTGTAGCGCCGCCAATAGTTTTCCAAGCCGATAAACCGCCAGGAATTTCCGCAACTTCCACAAAACCTAGATGGTGTAAAACTTGTACTGCTGTTGCGGCACAGTTTTGGTCATCACCATAAACGTAAATGTGGCGTTCCTTGTGTAGAGCAGATTTAGCGCGATTAACCAAATCATCTAAAGGGATGGAGATTGCACCGGTAATATGGCTGAAATTGTAAGTGAGGCGATCGCGCACGTCAACAATTGTAAAGGCAGGTTGACCCCATTCCAGACGCAATTTTAACTCATTGACATCAGCAACTAAACTACTACTCATAAGTAATTCCCGCTTATAACCTCAACCTGAAATCTAGCAAACATCCCTTTTTCATTTTGTGTTCTTTAGGAATAATCAAAAATTCGTCATTAGGGAACAGGGAACAGGGAACAGGGAACAGGCAATAGGCAATAGGCAACAGGCAACAGGCAACAGGCAATAGGCAACAGACAACAGACAATTTATTCTTCTTTCCCCCCTGCCCCC
>DATGXB010000221.1:0-5541 GCA_035299225.1 Nostocaceae cyanobacterium
AAAAACTTTGCACCGTCTAGATTACAGGTTCTAATACCTTAATAAAAACAATTTCAATAATTTTTTGGCTCAAACCCAAGCATAGTAAGGGTTATACCTGTAAAAACCTAAAAAACTAACATAAAGGGAGCGGTAGAGCCATTTTTAATTTGATCTGATAATAGCTTTTCTATAAATTCAAATTGTCCTTTATCTTCGCCTGGCATTCTTCCTGTGTTATTGTATACTAAAACTTCTTGTAATATGTCTAATTTTCTTGCTATGATTTCATCAGCAATACGATTTATAATTTTTGATATCATGCTATCCGATTGAAGAATTAGAGTATTATTTTCAGGCTCTTCTCGGCATTTTTCTAGATACTTATCAATGTTGTCTTCTTCAGTCTTTGATATTGGATTTGTATTAATGGGTTGCTTAGTGGGTTTTGCTTTTTGCTCTGCGGTGCTTTGTTTTTTGCCTTTTCTGGTAATTTCGTCAATAGCACGTTGAATATCTCGATTAATATCCTCTCTAAGCTTCTTATCATTGCCGTATTTGTTTAATGTTGCTTTTTTGTCCAATTCCTTCTTATATTCTTGAGCTTTTTTCAACTGTTCTTCATCCATTTTAGAAGGTGGAACTGGTTTTTCACAATCGTAAAGTATGCAATATTTGTCTTGTTTTATAGCATAGTTAATTTGTTCTTCTATATCAGTCATACCCTGTGCAGTCTGTGTACCCAAGTTAATCCCAAGAATTCCAATTAGAATGTGGCATTCATCAATTAACTGACTCTTTATACTTTGCTGTCTAGACGCTTGTGAATTTGATGCTAAATCTTTGTCATCATCCTTGACCATCAAGAAAACACTCTTTACATGACTTCTATTCAATTGGTCAACTACTTCTCGGATAATATTTTTGTCTTCAGTGACATCACTAGTAGCAGCAATGAAAATTTGATAAACTTTAGGTTTTGATGGCATATACGTAAATAAGATAAATGGAATAAAAAATCTCAAAAACAAATTGATTTTAGAAAGTCTTGAAGTTCATAAAAATCTAAAGAATCTAAATCTTTGAAATAAACCATTAACGTCAGTTTTTTTGTAATAAATTCTCTTTTTGATGCCAAGACGAATGAAGTTATTATCAATTTAGATAGCTGCATTCGAGACAGTCCACTACGAGCCAAGTCAGAACCTATAATTGGTATTGCTACCTCTGTACCGTGGCACTTCAGACGAACTTCTTGCCAGAGTTTATCTAGTGAAGTTGAAATATAATCAGAATTTGACTTGACTGTTAAATCATTTCTCATATATCCGTAGGCAGTTAGGAAATATCGTTTTTCATAAAAACCAAGCGTGATTGTAGTGCCAATGGGATAACGCCAAGCTTTCCCTCGTTTTTTATCAGGGTCTAACTTGCGATTACCAATGTGTTCTTGAAGTGCAGATTCAATATCTACATCTAGGTTATCCTGTTTACCTTTGTAAACTTGTTTGAGAAATTGCCCTTGAACGCTGGAGTCTCTGATAACTTCTCCTAATTCTGTATCGAAAACGTCATTAAACCCAATAACTAAATGTCCTTTTTCTTGAAAGATATCACCAATCTTAATTTCAATATTTGTATCTGGTGAAGATAGGTTACACGATACAGAGATTTTAGGGAAATTTTGGACAATGGCAAAAACTAGAGAGATCAAAACCAGAATTAAATAACCATAAAAGCCAAACTTAAGTTTTTCTGGAAGGAAAAAGCTGGCAGGCTCAAGAAATAACCAAAGTGCACCAAAATTACTAGAAAAAGAAATTACAAACCGTTTTAATCCAACTTTTTTGAATAGGGTAAAGTAGATGCCAAAGTTTTGCAATGTATTATTCATAAAATTATCTCAATTCTTGGAAAAGCCGATTTATCTATAAAACTTTATCTGTTGGGATGAAGTATTTTCATTAATTGTTCATAGCTGGAGATTCTTATACCTTGTTTGGCTAATAGAATCAGCGCATTTATATAGTTTGGAGGAGTTTCGCGTTCAAAATCTCTTTGAGATTTTACAGCAATTTCGTCATACTTTGCCGCAGTTTCTTGTAGTTGTGCATCACCCTCAAATAAATCTGATATGCCAGTTCCATATCTTCCCTGTTGTAAAGCAGTATCCTGGATCATATTAAACATAAATCTTTTGGTTTCCCAACGCCATGTAAATGAACCGAAGTAAGGATGTTCTTTAGATTGTTGAACTGATTTGAAAGAAAGTAGAAACTCAAAAAAATCAAACCAATTTCTATATCTTGCTTCTTCCTCTTTAGCGTAAAGTTTGCTTTTCAGCAAGGAATCTAAGTGGTCACTAACAGGGTAAAACCGACGTTCAAAGCCAGGTTCTATCATTTTTGAAATATTATGATAAAACACATATCTTGGATCTAGTACATCTATCAAAAACCTATCACTACGATATTCACCTGAGTAAATTTGGCGAGATGTCACCTCTTTTAAAAAGTTGATTTTTCCTGCACGCAAGGCTGAAATTCCCAGCGTGTATAGTAAAAGGAGTCCGGGGTAGGTTTTGATGTAACTCACCCATTCATAGCCTTCTAGTTTTCTAGTGCTGAGTCTCTCAATCCAGTTTCCAACAATATCTAACCATTCATACGAGGTTTCATCTGCATATCTTCCAATAGCAGCTAGGGCATACATGGATGGTGTTGTAGCTGCTTCCAGTATTTGCGCGATCGCCGGAACAGTTTCAACACTGGGCTGCCGAGAAAACAGTTCAGCAAGTTCAGGAGAGGTAAGCACAGACTGTATTCTGGCGATTTCTTGCTCTTTGGCATCCTCCATATCTTGAACACCGAAACGTGAATCTAGTAATGTTTTAACTGAAGCTTGTGCCTCCGAGAGTGTGTTGAATGATATCTCTGTGTTGGAAGTCGTTTGTATTGTCTGAACAGGTAGACCAATAGCTTGTTCAGTGAGTTTTGCTTCCTGTTCTGCGGCTCGTCGTTCTTTGTCTTCTCTGGTAATATCTTGAACGGCAGATGTAATATGTCGAAAAACTCTCTCTCTAAAATCTTCAATAGTCTTGTAACGGTTTGCTAGTCCTGTTGGCTGCAATTTCTCCCAATATTTTTTAACTTGCTCATACTGTTCTCTATCAATTTGAGAAGGTGGAACTACTTTGTCAGAGAAGTAGACTATGCAACGTTTTCCTTCATTTTTAGCCCGTTCAATTTCAACTTCTGTACCAGTCCCACCTAATGCCGTAGGTGTACCCAAGCGAGTCCAAAAAACGCCAATTAGAAGGTCACAGGTATCAACTAACTGGCGATTAATAACTACCTGTCCAGGTTCTCGCAAATCTGGTGTAGCATCCGTTTCCCAACCAATGGGCATCAGAAAAATTTTCATATCCACGGAGTGCATTGCATTCCATCGGTGAACTTCTGCTCGGATGATCTCTCTTTCTTCAATAACATCTCCGGGACTAGCTATGAGAATCCGATAAACTTTAGCTTCTACTGGCATATACGAGAGAGAATGAGATTATTTTATATATAACCTACGAAATAGAGGTTTGTGGTGGAATAAAGTATAAAGAGTAGATTTACAGATGAAGCTCACCCAAAGCAACACAATTGCCGTACTACTATGCCAAGATACTTATACTTTGGTGAAGATGTATTCTTTCTCAATCGCGCTATCAGAAGGATGCGATCGCCTATTACATGGTGAAGCGAATTCCACACTCTAGCTCAACGATGGGCAAGCTCTAACTATACTTCTAGGTACTCGTTATTTCAAATGCAATAGATATATCTTAAATTCAACCTAAAATTTCCCGGCTGTTGGAAGGATATTAAATTTCTGGGGATTTCTCTTGACTTTTGACTTTTCCTTGTAGTCAGTCATTAGTCACTAGTCATTAGGCTTTTGTAAACCACCAATGACAAATGACTAAGGACAAATGACTTTTACGCTTGACGAGAGTAGTATTCTACGACTAGTAGCTCATTCACTTGCAGAGCTACCCATTCTCTTTCAATCACCCCATTAACTTTACCAACCAATTTGTTTTTATCAAACTCTAAGTGATTGGGAATGTTAGCTAGACCAGGGTATTGTAAATTAGCTTCTACCAACTTCCGGGATGCTTCTCTATTTCTAACAGCAATTTCTTCACCGGGACGGCACTGATAGCTGGCAATATTTACTACTTTTCCATTGATAGTAACATGGCCATGATTCACCAATTGACGTGCCGCAGGAATGGTGGGAGCCATACCCATACGGAAAATAGTGTTATCTAAGCGCATTTCTAACAATTGCAGCAGCACTAAACCAGTAGAACCGGTTACGCGTCTAGCTTTACGCACATAGCGCAGCAATTGTTTTTCAGTCAAACCATAATTTAAGCGGAGTTTTTGCTTTTCCTCTAGACGGATAGCATACTCAGAACGCTTCTTGCGGTTTTGACCGTGTTGACCGGGGGGGTAAGCGCGTCTAGCGCTTTTACGAGTTAATCCTGGCAATTCGCCTAAGCGACGTGTAATTCTCAGGCGTGGCCCTCTATATCGGGACATGAGTTTCCTTAAATCTTCCTGTTTAAATTTAAACCAGACATACCATTATATCAAATATTCCTCTCAAAACGCTAACATCTGCCTGAATCATGAATAAATTTTTCTTTTTCAAGACAAATATAAAAACGTATGAGTCAGTGTAGATGCTTTAAATTTAATTTGGTAGGAATTTAGTCAAAATTTCCTTGACCAAAAATAATCAAAGATTTCATAATTGGGGGGTATTCTGGGGAATGCAGTTAAATTCCTCATTACTGGAGGATTAACAGCGTCTTCTAAGTTAACATAATTTAGGGTGTTTCGAGGGTGTGATTAATGTTTTTCTCTAAAAAAGCGATTACAAACAAATCTATTTACAGCAATTTAACTGCATCAGTATTAGCAACAGCAGGGTTATTCCTCACCAGTCTGCCTAGTATGGCTGTCAGCGATGCTTACTATAACAACCAGTATCGTCATTGTGTGGGAAAACTTTTACGTGCTGATTTCACAGCACAAGCTGCGGCTCAAGGTTGTGCGGGTGCTTTACGTCCTGTGGAGTTGTCTGATTGTGTCACCAAAATTAAAGGAGAAACTCAAATCACTCCTTTAGATGCGCTGGGTGCTTGTCGTAATGCTCGCCGTCCCAAAGATTTCGCTACTTGTGTTGTTGGTATCAGCCAAAATACAGAACAAGCAGTAAATCCAGAGGCTTTAAGATACTGTGGACGTAGTTTATTACCCGTGAATTTTGCTAGTTGCGTAGTTGGATTACGTCGAGAAATTGATTTAGCTCCTATTCAAGCCTTAGATACTTGTATTGATGCTAATGACAGAACCACCGGTATAGGTGCTTGGTCAACTACGCCAAGACCGAATTTTTAATCAGGGAACAGGGAACAGGGAACAGGGAACAGGGAATGGGGAATGAAGAATAGGCAACAGGCAACAGACAATAGTCTTAGTCCTTAGTTTCCCCCCTGCCCCC
>DATGXB010000222.1:0-41291 GCA_035299225.1 Nostocaceae cyanobacterium
CCTGCCCCCCTGCCTCTTCTCCCCTGCACCCTGCCCCCTGCCCCCCTGCCTCTTCCCTACTCCCTACCTAATGGTAAAATCACCGTAAAAGTAGTTCCCACACCCTCTTGACTAGTCACCTTAATCTCTCCTTGGTGAACATCAACACATCTTTTCACAATTACTAAACCCAAACCATTACCTTGAATTGATTTCACATTAGAAGCACGATAGAAAGAATCAAAAATTAGCTCTTGATCTGCTTCAGGAATGCCGATTCCTTGGTCTTGAATTTGAAAAGTAGCTGTTCCAAATTCTAAATCACAATTTAAATCAAAGTGAATTTTACCGCCATTAGGGGAATATCTCACAGCATTGGAGAGTAAATTCCTGAATAGGTAATGTAATAATCTTTCATCCATTACCGCTTCAGTTTGCTGAGTGTGGCAGTTAAATATAATTTGGTGGTGACTATTTTCAACTATAGAAAATTCTTCCACTAATTCACGGCAAAAATGCTCTAAATTAACCGCCACCGGATTATAATTAAGTTTACCCGCCTCTACTTTACCCATAAACAGTACATCTTCCATGAGTTTTTCCATAGATTGTACTGCGCCATAAATTCTAGTTAGATAAGTCTTGCGTTTGGCTTCTGTTAAATTATTCCCTTGCAGTTCAATTAGTTCTACTGCTGTTTGAATTACAGTTAAGGGGTTTCGGAATTCATGGGAAACAGTGGAAATAAACAAAGATTTTAATTGGTTCAATTCCTGCTCTTTTTTCAAAGCTTGTTCTAAATATTCCCTTTGTCGTTTTTCACTCAAATCCCACAAGACAGTTACAGTACCGATGATTTCATCAGGGGGACGCTTCAGAGGAGCAACGCTACTACCAATTGGTACTTTTTTACCTTCTTTAGTAATTAAGGTTGTTAATTCATCTAGATAAATAACTTTTTGGGTGTGTAAAACTTTGGTAATTGGACTTTCTATGGTGGTTTCTGTTACTTCATCAACAATGTGCAGTATTTTATTAACGTCTTGACCTAATGCTTCTGATTCTTGCCAGCCAGTTAATCGCTCTGCTGAGGGGTTGATAAAACAGATCATTCCCTGTTCATTAGTAGCAATAACTGCATCATTCATTGAGTTTAACAGGGTTGATAGTTTGTCTCGACTTTCCCGCAATTCTCGTTCTAAGCTATGTTTTAATATTGCAATTTCTATGGCTATACGTAAATCTTTAATTGTAAATGGTTTAACAATATAACCGAAGGGCTGAGTTATTTTGGCACGTTCTAAGGTGTGATCATCTCCATAAGCAGTTAAGAAAATTACCGGAATATCTAAATGGCTACGGATATGACCGGCAGCAGTAATTCCGTCCATTTCTCCTTTGAGAATGATATCCATCAAAATTATTTGAGGTTTGGTTTCTGATGCCTTGGTGATGGCAACTTGCCCAGAAGAAGCTGTACCTATAACAATGTATCCTAGTTGATTGAGTTGGCTGGCAATGGTTCTGGCCACAATCACTTCATCTTCAACTATGAGAATTCTAGCTTGCCCCATTTGATATTTATGTGTGCCAAGTTAACTGCGGAAAGTAAATTTTAAATTTGGTTCCTTGATCATGTTCGACAATAATCTGCCCCTCTAATTGTTCTGTGATTAGATCATAAACTAATGAGAGACCCAAAGAGTTAGTATTCCTCCAATCTAAGTTATTAGGTAAACCTATACCATTATCTTGTACTATCATTTCAATATTATGATTATGATTACGTAAAATAATAATGATTTTTCCTGGTTTATTATCTGGGAAAGCGTGTTTAAGAGCATTGGAAATTAGTTCATTAATCACTAAACCACAAGCGATCGCTTGATCAACATTGAGGCTGACAGAATCAATCTGAGTTTCTAGGCTGATTCTACCCGGTATAATTTGATAAGATATCAATAAGTTGGCGGCTAAACAATTAATATAGTCAACAGCATCCAGTTGTCCAATGTTCGGCGCTGTGTAAAGATTTTTGTGAATTAGGGAAATAGATTCAATCCGGTTTTGGCTTTCTCTCAATGCTTTGATCACTTCTGGATCTTGAATACTCTGAGATTGTAGTTGTAATAAGCCAGAAACTATCTGTAAGTTGTTTTTAACTCGGTGATGAATTTCTTTTAATAACACTTCTTTTTCAGCTAAAGCGCTTCTGAGTTTTATTTCAGCCCTCTGTCTTTGTTCTAACTCATTTTGGGCTTGTTGAAAAATGCTAGATTGTTGAATTGCGATCGCTATTTGTACCGTGAGTTGATCCAATAAGTCTAGTTGACTTTCTTCCCAATTTCTAGGATTAGAGCATTGATGAGCAATCAATAAACCCCACAGACGCGAACCTGCATTTTCTTCACCCATTTTCAGGATAATCGGTACAACTAGATTAGCTTTGACCTCAAACCGTTCCAACAAGCGCAAATGACACTCAGTTAAACCAGCAGTAAAGATATTAGCGATCGCTCTCTTCCGTCCTTGATAATAACCTTTACCATTACCTTTTTGAAAACAAGTATCTACAATTGTGGTATTTATAGAAACTGTCCATCCTTCTCCCACAGATTCCGCAACGATTTTACCACTCATATCCGGGGCAAATTGATAAACAATCACACGATCCACTTTCAGTAAATGGCGTATTTCTTGAACAGTTGCATTGAGAATATCTGATAAATTCAAAGATTGCCGAATTCTTTGGGCTACTGTTCGCATTAAATGTTCACTTTCTACTTGAGATTTTAACCTAGATTCAGTTTGCTTACGTTCTGTTATATCCTTCCCAATTCCTACAATTTGACCATCAAAAAGTTTCAGATTTGTCCAAGAAGTATCTATAATTCTGCCATCTTTAGTGTGAGTTTGGAAGTCTGCCCAAATAGCTTGTTTAGTTTGAATAAAATCCTGGATAACCTGACGATATTCAGTATCAGGATATAAATTAGACCAAATATCACTATTTTGATAATCTTGCAAACTCCAACCCAGAGTTTTTTCTAAATATGGGTTAATCCATTGGATTTTACCATTCGCATCATTAATAGCAATCATCAAAGGAATATTCTCAAAGACAGTTTGCAAAAACTCCTTTTGTTCTTGAAGTTTAAATTCTGATTTCTTGCGCTCAGTAATATCATAAAAAGTTTTTAAAATCGCTGGCTCTTGATTAAATTTTAAATAACGTAAAGAAGCAATTGCCCAAAAATCAGAACCGTCTCTTCTTTTCAACTGAATTTCATAATTATGGATTAAACCATTTTCTCTAAAAGTAGTCAAAAGTTGCTGACGTTTGTCAGGATTAGAATATAATTTATGAGCATGATAATTTACCAAATCCGCTTCTGACAAGGAAAATGTCCGTTGAAAATCGGCGTTAGCATATAAAATTAATCCATCAGATAAGCGAGAAATTATCAAGGGTATAGGAATTGCTTGAAAAATTTTATTAAATCTGTCTTCCCTATTCTTAATAGTAATTTCTAGTGTTTCATGCTCTATCCAATTTTTAATACTCACTAACCTGGCATCATGTCCAGCATAGTTAATAATATCAGATGTGATTTCTACAGAAATAATTTTTCCATCTTTACGCAGATTTTGCCAACGACTATAACTCTTAGAGCCACTATTCTCAGCTAAATATGAGAGAAATTTTTGTACATCTTCCGGTGGACAAATATCCATAATTTGCATTTGTAAAAACTCGTCGCGTGAATAGCCATAATAAAGCAAAGCGGCTGTATTTACTTCTAAAAATTGCAAAGTATGAATATCATACATCCACATTGGTTCAGGATGATTGACAAATAATAAATCCCAACTACTGTAATTTTGAGCAAAAGTTTTTTGTCTATATAACTCTAAATTTTTCATTACCTGTTTTGCTAAACCTTGTAAAATTTTCTGTTCTTTAATATTTAGCTGACGAGGTACAAAATCCATCACCGCGAGACAACCTAAAGCAAAACCCTGTTCATTAATTAAAGGTATCCCCACATAAAACCGCAAATAAGGTTCAGAAATAACTAATGGATGATCAACAAATTTTGCAGTTTGTTTAATATCAGGAATAATAAAAATTTCCTTCTGCTGAATTGTATAATTACCAAAAGCCCATCTGCAAGGAAATTCGGAGCAATCTAAACCAACTTTTGATTTTAACCATTCTCGCTGATCATCAATTAAACTAATAAATGCCACAGGTGTTTCACAAACATCTGCTGCTAATTGAGTAAGTTCATCAAAAACTTCGTCCGGTTGTGTATCTAGAATTTGATATTGATAAAGTACGTTTAGTCTTTGGCTTTCATTTAAAGAGTTTTTGGTGTTGTTATTCATAATTATAAAAACAGCAATTAAATAACGGAGATAATTACAATAAATAGTTTTGTGATCAGCTAATAATCATCAATAGTATCAGATGGGGATTTATAGGGCAAATTCTCAATACAGCAGGGAACAGGGAACAGGGAACAGGGAACAGGGAACAGGGAACAGGGTTGAAAGTCTCTTTGTATAAGAGTTTGTTCCAAAAATTTTTACCTCATTTACCTGAAATATGCTGTATTTCCAAAATCGGCCTTGCTGATTTTTGGGATGAAAACAATTTTGCATACATTCAAAACCCTGGTTTGAACGTCAAGGAACGTCTCTACACTCAAAAACATCCCGCACTTATGCAACACCCCAAAATCAAATAGTAATCCTACAGATGGGTAATAACTCCAGTAGAACCCTAAATTAGCAGGTTTTTAGGCAATTTGAGCCAATATGTATTAAAAATACACCTTTTTGCAGATGCCAAAAATCAATTGTAATTTTAAGAACATTAATATAGTGACTTATAGCCATTGCCAATAGATTATAATACATCATATTTATAAGAACATAGCAATGTTCTATTTCTCAATCATTTTGCATTCATCAAAAAAAAGGTTAGAGTAATGGTAAAAAATACTTCTCAAGGGTTAAAGCGTCGCCAATTTTTACTTAAAGCAGCAATGGTTGGTGGTGGTATTATTGCTACCAACATTTACTCAAAATCTAGTTTAGCTCAAGCACCTGCTATCATTACATCAGATAAGATGCGTCCAGATATACCTTACGGTGTAGCAAGTGGAGATATTAACGGAAACAGTGCAGTAATTTGGAGTAAAACTACACGTCCAGCGAGAATGATTGTAGAATATTCTACTGATGAATCTTTGCGAAATCTTCGCCAAATAGTAGGGACTGTGACAACTGCGAATGGTGATTTTACTGCAAGAACTTATTTAAGAAATTTACCCAGAGGACAAGATATATTTTACCGTGTGTTTTTCCAAGATTTAGCCGATACTAATATTTTTAGCCCAGCAGTTAACGGTTATTTCCGTACACTAACCCCCGGAAAAGGAAAAGATATCTTTTTTGCTTGGTCAGGAGATACGGCCGGACAAGGTTGGGGTATTAACCAAGAATGGGGAGGAATGAAAATTTATGAAAGTATCCGCAAATTGAACCCGGACTTTTTTATTCATTCCGGTGATTATATTTACGCTGATAACCCAATACAAGCGGAAGTAAAATTAGAAGATGGTAGTATTTGGCGGAATATTACTACAGAAGAAAAATCAAAAGTTGCGGAAACTATTAAAGAATTTCGTGGCAATTATATTTACAATTTACTAGATGAAAATGTCCGTCGCTTTAATGCCCAAATTCCGCAGTTAGTACAATGGGATGATCACGAAGTTACCAATAATTGGTATCCTGGGGAAATTTTAGATGATAGTCGTTACACAGTTAAGGATGTTTCATTATTAGCGAAAAGAGGAAAACAAGCATTTTTAGAATATACACCCATCGGCTTTAATCGCCAAAATCCATTAATTTATCGTGATTTCAATTATGGTAAATTACTAGATATTTTCATGATTGATAAGCGTAGTTATCGGGGGGCAAATTCACTGAATAATCAACCTGTAACCAGTGAAAAAACGGCATTTTTAGGTAATACTCAACTTAATTGGTTGAAGAATAAATTATTATCTTCCCAAGCAACTTGGAAAATAATTGCTAGTGATATGCCGATAGGTTTGATAGTAGGGGATGGTGCAAGTAATTTTGAAAATGCTGCTAATGGAGATGGAAAAGCTTTAGGCAGAGAATTAGAATTTGCGGATTTATTCCGGTTTATTAAACAGAAGAATATCACAAATGTGGTCTGGTTAACGGCTGATGTACATTATGCTGCGGCTCATTATTATAATCCCAATAAAGCCCAATTTCAGGATTTTAAACCTTTTTGGGAATTTGTGGCAGGGCCTTTAAATTCTGGTAATTTTGGCCCGAATAAATTAGATAATACTTTTGGGCCAGAGGTGAAATTTCAAACTGCATCAGTAGATATGCAATTAAATCAACCGCCAAGTGCTGGGTTACAGTTTTTTGGTACTGTGAAAATAGATGGACAAACCGAGGTTTTAACTGTGAGTTTACATAATTTAGCTGGGGATGAAATCTATAGTATTGATTTAGAACCGGAAGTTTAAGAGGAGGCAGGCGGGAAGAGGCAGAAGGCAGAAGGCAGGAGGCAGGAGGAAAAACAATGTAATTATTTTTCATCTTTTCTTTCTCCCGTTTCCCTCTTTCTCTCCTTTCTTCCTCATCCTCCTTATCTCCCCATCCTGCTTACCTTGGTCTGCCTAATGTGGTTATATAAATAACGGCTTCATCAGCAGGAATACCCAAAACTTCATTAACTTGATCGTCGAAAAATCCGCCAATACCGCTAACACCTAAATTCAGTTTAATAGCTGCGAGGTTGATTTTTTGCCCTAAATGTCCAGCATCAAGATGTAAATAACGGTAAACGCGATCGCCATATTGGGCAATAGCAGATTTTAAGTCGGCTGTATGAAATAATACGGCTGCTGCGTCTCTCCCTAATTCTTGCCCTAAGCATAAAAAATGTAATTCCCGGCGGAAATTCTTAAAGCGAATTTGTCTTAATTCTTGGGCTTTGGGTGCATAATAATAACAGCCAGCATCTAATCCTTTTACACCACTAACTGCAATAAAAGTTTGTATTAAATTCAAATCAAAGTAGTCAGGATGAGGATCTAGATTTTGGTCAATGTAATTTTGTGGTTGATATGTGAAATCAAGTAAAGCTTTGAGTTCATCAAATGTTAAATTATCCCCACTATATGCGCGAGTAGAACGCCGTTTATAAATTGTCTGGTCTAAATCTGCCAGCTTTTCTCCCCAATTAATTGGCGTGGTGATAGTAGAAGTTTTTTGGCAAAAAGGAAAATTATACTTATCTTCTAAAGTTTTTTCCTGTTGTACAGTTGGTAAATTTACTTTTCCTGTTATTTCTGGTTTAATTTGCGTCTGTTGATGAAAGTATTTTAATAATTCACCATCGGGAATATAAGGATAATTGGTTTCTGTACTAGAAGGTAAAGCCGTAACTCCTAAAGGTAGATTTTGCTGAATATCTAACAAATCTGCTAAAGCTATAACAGCACTAGCACCTTCTTGTGTACTATCAATATAAAGTAGCTCATTAACTGCCGTATCCACAAAACCGCCAATTAAATGAGGGCGATAATCAGTAATTGCCCCAGCTAACTCAATATTACCCAACAAATGCCCTGTATCCAGAAAAATTCGCCGATAAGCCCTGTCTTCATAACGCCATGCGGAACGATAAAAAACCGCAGTGGTAATAATAGCTAGTTGGGTATTTTCTAGAGTGGGATGCCAAAAACAAGCAGCTTGAAGTTCTGGCCAAATATCACTTTCCCAATAGTGCATTAGGGAATGAGTGCGACATTGATAGTTATATAGTCCGGGTGGTAATAACGGTGTACCACGAGAAACTAGATAAACCTCCGCCGGATACAAACCACCGGCACTAGGAGCAGCCCGCAAATATACGGCACTGCCCATAGATGGCATTCTGGCAGTTAGTCCGTAGCTACGAAATAATAGTAAAGAAAGTCTCCACCACCACAGGGACTCTGGGTTATTGGCAAAGGAGGCGGAGGTTTCTTGGAGATATGGCTTCAGGTCAATATTAGAGCCAATTTTGTACTCTTTAAATGGTACAGGTTGTTTAGCCCAATCTAGCTGCTGACTTTTTGAGGCCAGGGTTTCGGGGTCGTATTTAGTACGTTCGTGATAGTGTTGGGCTATTGATTGGTGTATTTCTGGCATAACACTTTTATTACCCTTGGGGAGTCTATTTTTGATCTTGGCATTCAAATGGTCTATTATTTCGTGTTAATTGGTACAATCCAGGGAAGATTAATATGCTAATTGCTAATTATTAAGTATTGTTAAAAGTTAAGACTTTTTTTGTATTATCTTCACATCCCGCACTCCGCAATTTTGTTCAAGATGGATAAATTTATGCCTATACGTCAAACCTTAGTCAAGCCTGATGTAACAATTTCTTATCTAGAATGGAATCAGGGTAAAGAACCATTACTTTTATTACATGGTATGGCTGATCATGCTTTAGTGTGGTCAAGTCTAGGAGATTACTTAGCCGCAGACTATCATATAGTAGCCCCGGATATGCGCGGTCATGGTGAGAGTAGTAAACCGGAAACAGATTATAGTTTTGAAAGTGCGATCGCTGATCTAGAATCACTCATTGATCAACTAGGATGGTCTACTGCTCATGTAGTCAGTCATTCTTGGACTGGTAAATTAGCTGTAATTTGGTCTAGATTCAACCCCAACCGCCTGAAAAGTATCACTTTAGTAGACCCTATCTTTATTTGGCAAATGCCCAGCTTCCTTAAGCTTTCTTTTCCTTTACTATATCGCGTCCTACCTTTTCTCAAAAGTATGGGTCCATTTACCAGTTATGAAGCAGCAGAGCAGCAAATACGCCAACTCAGTCAATATAAAAACTGGACTCACCTACAACAAAAAGTCTTCCAAGCCGGAATAGAACAAAAACCCGATGGTAATTGGGGTAGTAAATTCACAATAGGCGCTCGTGATGGGATTTTTCAGGCAGTGATGGAAGTACCTGGTTTTATTACTCCTATTCATCATCCTACTTTATTTATACAGCCAGAAAAAGGCGTAAACCGCCAAAATTGGCAAATTCAACCTTATAAAACCAATCTGAAAAACGGGCGCTTTTGTCGAGTTCCTGGCAACCATTGGCCATTTTTAACGAATCCTGAAATATTTAACCAAACCGTGGCATCATTTTTAGCAGAACACAAATGAGATAATCAGGGAACAGGGAACAGGGAACAGGGAACAGGGATGAAAGTCTCTTGTGATTAGGCTTTGTTACTCATTTGCACCTTTTGAAACTGAAGAATTATTTCATGTTTAATCCCTGCTCAAACATTTCAGTCAACTCTTACACATTTTTAATTTTTAATTCTTAATTTTTAATTTTACCTATGAGTCTTTGTATTAATCCAGTTTGCCCCCAACCCAACCACCCCGACAACGATGAAAACCGCTTTTGTCAAAGCTGCGGTTCTCAATTAGAATTAATGGGACGTTATCGAGTGCTGAGATTATTAAGTGATAAAACTGGATTTAGCAAAGTTTATGAAGCTTATGAACAAGACAGACCAAAAATTCTCAAAATTCTTAAACCAGAATTAGCCAATGATAGCAAAGCCGTTTCTTTATTTCAGCAAGAAGTTAACGTTTTAGGACAATTAAACCACCCCGGTATACCCAAAGAAGAAGGATATTTTCAATATCAAACTAGGAATGGTTTAAATTTACATTGTCTAGTCATGGAAAAAATCGAGGGTCCTGACTTAGAACAATGGTTAAGACAACAACAAAACCGCCCCATTTCTCAAGATCAAGCCATAGCTTGGTTAAAACAATTAATTGAAATATTAGATATAGTTCATCAACAACAATATCTACACCGAGACATCAAACCATCTAATATCATGATTCGCCCTGATGGGCAATTGGTATTAATTGATTTTGGTACAGCTAGAGAAGTTACGAAAACTTACTTAGCTAATGGTGGAGGAGTGACAGCGATTATTTCCTCTGGTTACAGCGCACCAGAACAAATGCAAGGTCAAGCCGTACCCCAATCAGATTTTTTTGCTTTAGGACGTACTTTTGTATTTTTACTTACAGGCTATCATCCTAGTGATTTATATGATCCTCATCTGAATATTTTAAAATGGCGCAACCATACCAATAACATCTCACCTTTATTATTAGATTTTATAGATTGGTTGATGTCACCAGAAGTAAAACAACGTCCTGATAATTCCCAAGAAATTTTACAAAGATTAAACGAAATTGAACAACCTTCCACCCAAAAAACCATCGCTACAATTAATGTAGTTGGAAATTTACAAACTGTTCCATTAGCCGCACCTATTACCACTAATTCCAGCGTTATTACACAACCACAGCCACCGGAAAAAATGCCCCTACTGGCTTGGTTTGCAGCTTTGCTAGTCTCATTAGGTTTACTTTGGGGTTTAGCTGTAGCTGCCAGAAATAATAGATTTGCTGCTGTTCCTCCCAATTATGGACAACTCCCAGAAAGAAAAGGACAAATTGATTATTTCCCTTATGAAGAAGGTAAAGACAGTCAAGGAAGAGTTGCAGAATTTAATATTGCGGTTTTATCAATTGAATATAAATGGCAATTGGGTAGTACATTTCAAATTAAATATAATGACCAAGTAATAAATTTGGATTCCTTAAAAACCAACTTAGAACAAGAAGGAATCCAGAGAATCATGGAAAACCCTAATGAGATTGTATCTGTAGGAACAGCATCTTGTGAAGGTGATGTTAATGCTGAACAAAGCCGCGCTTTAAAACGTGCTGAACAAATTCAACTTTTAGCCAAAAAACTATTTAGTAATAACCCCAATGTAAAAGGTTATCGCCTCTTAAATTTAGGACAATTTCAAAGAGGAGAATGTCAACCGAATCAGGAGGACTCAACCGCATATCAAAGAAGCATCATTATTATTGGCGTGAAAAAACAATCTGATGGTGTAGTTCTTGATGAAGCATTAAGGGATAGATTAGAAAGAAAACCCTTTGCTGACTTTAAATTAGAAGATTATTCCTTGGGTTCTGCTGATAAATTTAAAACCATACCTAGTAATTTATAGAAATTGCATCAGCACCAAAGAAAGTTGGGTAAAAATGATTCTCCTCCTACCAATCTATCGGTAAACCCAACTGTTCTAAAGTCCTGCCATCTTGAATGAGCGATCGCATCTCTCCATCAATACGTATTTCTCCCCCATACAAAACTAAAGCCCGTTGGGTGACTTTTCCTAACCATTGCAAGTCATGAGAGGCAATTAACATGACTTGTACAGGCAAATTTACCAATACTTGCGCTAAATGCCTCCGCCATGCGGGATCAAGTCCAGTTGTGGGTTCATCTAAAATCAAAATTGCTGGATCTAAAGCTAAAATCGAGGCTAAAGCAGCTAAACGCCTTTGCCCTCCAGAAAGTTCATGAGCAGAACGGTGAGCATAAGCTTCTAAACCAAAATCAGCTAATAATTTTCGACCTTTATCAATGGCTAAAGCTGGAGAAACGCCATAGTTACGCAAGCCGAAAGTAATATCTTCTAAAATTGTCGGCATAAATAGCTGATCATTGGCATCCTGAAAACCAAAACCAATTTGTCTGCGTACTTGGCTTAAAGTCTTTTCTTCTACAGGAATACTATTAATATAGATTTTGCCTGATTTGGGTTGCTTTAAACCCATTAAGTTTTCTAGTAAAGTGCTTTTTCCTGAACCAGTCGCACCAATTAAAGCCACGCGATCGCCTGCTGACAATGTAAAAGATACATCTCTTAACACAGGTTGCTGCGAAGAATAAGCATAAACCAAATTTTTCACCTCTACCACATTAGTTTGAGGTTGAGATACAGATATTGAGGAATAAGAACTAATAGAAGTCAAAATTTTACACTCAAGAGAATAATTAAAAATTACAAATTACAAATGCAGAAGATTAAAATCTAAAATCCAAAATTCAAAAGTTAAAATCCTCTTACTTGTAGGAACTGAATGTGAAACAAACCACCATTAACCCAACAGCAATTAAAACTAAACGCTCTTTTAATTTGGGTGTAGAATTTATTGGCAATTCTCCGTTATAACCACGAACTAGCATTGCTGCATAGACTCTCTCAGCCCTAGCTAAACTGCGAAGATACAAAGTGCCAATCATCCCAGCACTAGCATAACGTAACCAACAGGCTGAACCATTTAAACCCCGTAATTGGGCACTGCGTTGCATTTGGGTGATTTCTGATAATAGAATTTCTAAATATTGCCCAGCTAATAGTAAATTCTCCTTAAATGGTGCGGGTAGGGGTAAACTTTTGAGGGCAATACCAAAACTATGGGGTGGTAAAGTTAACAAAAAACTATTCATTGTCAGTAAACAAACCAAAGAACGCAGTAACAGAAAACTAGCTCTTTCCCAACCTAAAGGTAAAGCTACCAAAGACAGAAAAATTAATTCTGCACCTAGTAAAGTACCTAAACGGCGAATGGGAACACGTAATAAAATGCACCAAGAAAGGGCGATCGCTCCATATACCCCCAAATGTAACCAAGCATAATACTTGAGTAAAGCTGTCCCTATCACCACTAATAGGGAAAGTTGCAAGCGCAAAGGCAAAGAAATATTAAGCATTCTCTGGTTTTGGTTTTACTATTTTGGCAATTCCAAAGGCTATTCCAAAGCAAATTCCAGCCCCTAAAAGTCCTGAAATACTCGTACCAATGGGGCCCCAGCCTTCGATCCCATAATCAGCTAGAGGTGTAGGCACATTTACCCGTACATTTTCCGCTAAGTTAATAAAACCTATATCCTGGGCTACTTTTTCTAAACCATCAGGCCAAGCGGAAGCAAACAGGGACAAGACCCCAGCTACTAACAACGTCCCCACCACAGGAACTAACCAACCACCAAATTTTTCTTCTTCACCTGGTAATAAATCTGGTCTAGCTATGGTTAAGTAAGTTAATACACCGCCAGTAATTAAACCTTCACCCACACCAATTAAAATGTGTATGCCTGTCATGGCAGGTAAAACGATATTTAATGGTGCAGTCCCAGATAAAACCAACTCAATGGCACAGGCTAAAGCCGCTACCACCACACTGACAGCCGCCGCAATTCCCGCCGCTAAAGGTAAACGCTTTTTTGATCCGCCTAATAATCGCTGTAAAGTTTCGGTTAAAACCCAGCCAGCCCCAACGCTGAAGACTCCCATATTTAAAATGTTGGCACCTAAAGCGGTAATCCCACCATCAGCAAACAGCACTGCTTGAATAATTAAAACTGTAGCGATACATAACATCCCAGACCAAGGACTACCTAAAACAATAGCAGCTAAAGTTGCCCCGATTAAATGACCGCTTGTTCCCCCAGCTACGGGAAAATTTACCATTTGAGCAGCAAAAATGAAGGCAGTAGTTAAACCGAGAATAGGGGCGCGTTTTGTTCCCAGATAAGTTTGCGATCGCGTCATGGCCACAGCCAAAGCCCCCATACTCGCTAAACCTGTAATTCCCGCTACTGGTAAAGAAACAAATCCGTCAGGAATATGCATGATGTACCCCGTATAAAAAAAATGTGTTTTAGCACACAAAATTATCAATACACTACGGCATCAACTAATTTATTAAAAACACAAACTCACTCTATTTTACAATGCCCTAACGGGGGATGATTTAAAGTAAAATTAACCTGCTTTTTAATAAGATATACTCTATATATTGTAGTTTTTTATGGAAAAATTAAATTTTATTACGCTTGATTGAATCTTGAGTTATAAAAATTGCTAAATTTTATTGAAAAGTGAGTTTTAAGAGAATTTTGATAGCACACTTGTTTGATTAGAAATTGTTTTTACACAATTCTAAATAATGCTGTTATTAATTCTTAACTAATATTCTATTTTGGCTATTTTATCTATCCAAAATATCGTATCTCTTGCCTAAAATCTTTTGACGTAAATTTTCTAAATTCACTTCTTTTACATCCGCAAAATCAGAAAATAATAATTCATATATTAACGGTACACCTAACTGCAATTCTGTCATAATTTCATATTGACTAAATATACTTTGCGGACTGCCTTCTAAAATTAATTTACCTTTATCCATGACAAAAACCCAATCAGCCCACAAATAAACTAAGTCTAAATCATGGGTAGCCATTAAAATTGTTGTTCCCTGATGATGGATATTTTTTAAAGTATTGATTAAATTTCGAGTGTGCAATCTATCTAAATATGCTGTGGGTTCATCTAATAGTAATAATTCTGGTTTTAGAACCATTACATCAGCAATAGAAACTCGCTTTTTTTGTCCCAAACTTAAATGATGTACAGGTTTTTGTGCAAGTTCTATTAAATCAAATTCTGCTAAAATTTGTTCAACTCTAGTTTTAATTTCCGCCACTGGTAAACCCAAATTACACAAACCGTAAGAAATATCTTCTTCAACGGTAGCGGCTACTAATTGTTGTTCTGGATCTTGAAAAATTAAACCGATTTTTTGCCGTAAATCTATTAAAGCTTGACGTTCATATTTTAGCGGCTTTCCTTGCCAATATATACAACCTTTCTGGGGTTTATATAAACCATTGGCTAATAAAAATAATGTGGTCTTACCGCAACCATTTTGACCAATTAATGCACATTTTTTATTAACTGGTATTTTTAAATTTAACCCATTTAATGTTGATATTTTTGCACCTGGATAGGTATAATAAATTTCTTTAAATTCAAGTAAATAATCTAGCATTTTGATTTTAATTTGACTTTAATTTGATTTTAATTTTTTAAATAAAATTGTGCTTCTAATATAATTAATATTATACATCCAAAAATTGCTTCTATTGCATACCGTTTAGATAAATAATAATTATGAGAATGCCAAACTTTAAACTCACCATTAAAACCACGAGATGCTAAAGTTAGGGACATTTGCTGATAATTAATAAAGGTACGTTTAAATAATTGCCCAATTAATAAAGATAAGCTATTCATGCTAATTTTAAAAGTGCGGTAGCCACTGCGGGATTTTTGGGCAATCCATAACTCGTTAGCTGTATTTAACAAAACAAAAATAAACCGATAAATTAACAATAGTAAATCTGTGAATAATGCCGGAAAACCTAAACGCCGAAGAATTTGCAACAATTCTGTAAAAGGAATAGTAAACATGATAAAATAAAGACAACATAAAGAAGCCATAGCCCTGGCTAAAATTATTCCACTTTGAGCAATTCCCTGTTTACTAATATATAAAAAATAAGCCCCAAGCTCTACACCTGTTACTGTATCATTTTTAATTAAATCTAAATCTGTTATTCCTACACCATTAATCATTAAAGCAGGTAAACTGGTTAACCAAAATAAACAAGCAATATAAACTAATTTCAGATAAATTTTAGCTGGAATACCTGCATAAACCACTATCCAAATACTCAGCCACACAGCTATTAAAATTTGTGTCGGGGGATGAGCAAAAGCCGCAATTATAAAAAGAGCAACGGCTAAACCTAATTTTTGCTGTGGGACTAATAAACGTAAGCGATTAGTATAAGCTAGTGTATCAATCTGAATGTTCATGTTGATTTTTTTGCCGTTCGTTACGTCCCTTATATAACCCTATTACATAACCAATTACTCCTGCACCTAAAGCCGCTTGAGAAGCAAATAAAAAACTTTCCACTTCCGCACTAGGTAATTCTACAACTGGTTGAAACCAAGGTTCATATCCTGGTTGAATTTCTGTCACTGCTTCCTTGGCTTGATTATCAGCACCAGCAAACTCCGCATTACGAGCAATAATCAAAGGTAAAATTACTAAAACTGCCACCCCTGCTAATAATAACCAATTACCTAAACCATTTTTAGACTGATTCATTTTGTTGAGATCCCCGTTTAATTAATTGTAAAATTTCTAATTCCTGTGGGGTGTAAGATTGTAACCAGTTCCAGACTAGCACAGTTAATAATCCTTCACTAATTGCTAGAGGAATTTGAGTTAGAGCAAAAATTCCCACAAATTTACTAAAGGAAGCTAAAATCCCTCCCACTGGTGCAGGAAAAGCTAAAGCGAGTTGTAGAGAGGTAACAATATAAGTTAGTAAATCGGCTAAAGTAGCGGCGCAAAAAATAGCAACTCTTTGTTGATTAGTTAGCCGCATAATGATTTGATAAATCCAATATGCAGCAATAGGGCCTGCAATAGCCATAGAAAAAGCATTGGCCCCCAAAGTGGTTAAACCGCCATGTGCTAATAATAAAGCTTGAAATAATAAGACTAAAGTACCTAAAACGGACATAGCCAAAGGGCCAAATAAAACCGCCCCTAAACCTGTTCCTGTGGGATGAGCAGAACTTCCAGTTACAGAAGGCATTTTTAAAGCCGACAATACAAAGGTAAAAGCACCAGCTAAACCTAAGAGTAATTTTAGTTCTGGGTTGGTTTGAGTAATCCGAATGAGCGATCGCCATCCTAATCCAAAAAACGGTAAAGCCACCACCCACCAGAAAATCGCCCAACTTGGCGGTAAATAACCCTCCATAATGTGCATTGCATAAGCGGGAGGAACTGAACCTACAATCAGGTAAAAGCTCAAAATCCCTATTAATACCAGGGATACACGTCTAAATTTGAGGTTATTTCGTAACACTTTGTAATATTTCATTAGTCAAATTTTCTTACTCATATTCATTCAGGCTAAAGCATAACCACAGATTTTCGTCTGTGTCTATCTTCCCCATTTTGCTAAATTTCATCATACACAGTTAAATTAAAGCAATATATTCTCAATAAATTATGAAAAAGATTGTAATTTTCAATACATTTTATTAATTTGCAATATGACAAAATACAGTAGTTCTATCTGACTCCTGACGGCTGGATGTTATGGTATGGGTTTTGCTCATGCTTCATTGAGGACGGCCATACTTTAATCAAAAGTGTATTAATTCAAGTAAGTTATTGATAGTTATTTTTAATTATTATATGATACAAAAAGCAACTTTTAGATTATCCGCAATTTTTTCTTACTGCTTACATTAACTAGTTTCATGCCTAACAACTTTACATTTAGTAAAGAAAAAGTCCTCAATCGTCGTCAACGGCTGCAACTGGGATTAACAGGAGTGGGTATAGCAGGTGCTGCAACACTTTGGCAAACGCTGAAGGTGAAAAATCAGCCTGTAGCCAGAGTTCTACCAATGGAAATGATCAATCATCAAGGTGCAGCTAACCCGATGCAGGTATTACGTAATTTTGATTACGGTACAGTTAAGCAATAAAAAGGGCGCACTGTGCGAGAGTTTCAGTTCACAGCAGACACATCAGAAATTCAACTGAATACTACGGTATTATATAATACTTGGGACTTAAATGGCAGGATTCCCGTCCCCACCTTAAGAGCAAAACAAGGCGATCGCATCCGCGTATTATTTCTGAATAAAGCCGGACATTCCCATTCTCTACATTTTCACGGAGTCCACCCCGCAGAAATGGACGGAGTGCGTCCAGTCAGTAACAACAGTGCTACTATTTACGAATTTGATGCCGAACCCTACGGAGTGCATTTATATCATTGCCATATTGAACCCGTAACACGTCACATCGCAAAAGGGTTGTATGGGATGTTTATCATTGATCCCCCAAAGCCTTGACCACCAGCTGATGAGATGGTTTTGGTCATGTCTGGTTACGATATCAATGATGATAGTAAAAATGAATACTATGCTTTCAATGGTTTACCCCATCATTTCATGCACCATCCCATCCCTATTTACCAAAATCAACTAATTCGTTTATATGTGCTGAATATCATTGAATATGAAGCAGCAGTAACATTTCATTTACACGCTAATTTCTTTGATGTTTATCATTCTGGGATGACGATGACACCCAGCGAAAAAACCGACGTGATTACAATGGGTGTAGCAGAAAGGCATATTTTAGAATTTAGCTTTCGTTATCCGGGTAAGTATATGTTCCATCCCCATCAAGATGCGATCGCTCAAAATGGCTGTATGGGACAATTTGAAGTCATTAGTTAATTATCAAGATTAAATAAATTTCATAAACTGCAAATTTGAATGCAGAATTTATTAATGATAACTCAATATATATTAATATATAACACCAACGCTGCATTTACCAACGTCGGATCAATTCTTTAATTCCTTGATAATTCAATCCTTGAGTGTGAATTATTTTCATCATACTTAACCATAACAGTAATAGATAGTTCTCATGAATAAGTAATAAAACAATTAGGTATTTATTAAATATTAGAAACATAATCACTATAAGTTTTTAAAACTTGTATGAACATAATTGACACAGAAATTTTCAGCTAATACTCTAAAAACCAAGAGTATCAATCTGGAAATTAATAACTTTGCTATGAGTAAAGAAAAACTATTTAGTCGTAGACAACTATTTACATTAAGTTTAGGTAGTGCTGGTATATTAGGAGTGGCAGCATTATGGCAAATGCGGAAATTTAAAAACCGATTTATCAGTAAAATACCGCCGCAAGATTTACAAACTCTTAACCCGATGCAAATCTTAAGAGATTTTGACTACGGTACTCTTAAAAAAGAAAATGGTCGTACTATCCGCGAGTTTCAAATTACGGCTCGAAATGCTACCATTCAACTGCACAAAAACGAATATTTTGCCGCTTGGATTTTAAATCAACGCATTCCAGGGCCGACACTAAGGGTTAAGCAAGGTGAACGGGTAAGAGTATTATTTTTTAACCAAGGAAAAAACCGCCATTCATTACATTTTCATGGTATACACCCCTCGGAAATGGATGGAGTAGAAGCCATTAATCAAGGTGATAAAACAATTTATGAATTTGATGCTTTAACCTATGGAGTTCATTTATATCACTGTCATATTGAACCCGTAACTAAACATATTGCTAAAGGTTTATACGGGATGTTTATTGTTGACCCACCTACACCCCGTCCCCCAGCTGATGAAATAGTTTTAGTGATGGCTGGATATGATGTGAATGATGATGGACGTAATGAATATTACGCCTTTAATGGTGTACCTCATCATTATATGCACCATCCTATTTCTATTCAACAAAATCAGTTAATTCGGCTGTATGTGCTGAATATTATTGAATTTGATCCCGTTGCAACTTTTCATCTTCATGCCAACTTTTTTGATGTTTACCGTTCGGGAATGAGTCTAAGTCCCAGCGAAAAAACAGATGTTATCACTATGGGTACAGCAGAAAGACACATTTTAGAATTTAGCTTTCGTTATCCGGGTAAGTTTATGTTTCATCCCCATCAAGATGCGATCGCCCAGCAAGGATGTATGGGACAATTTGAAGTTATACCAACATAAAAAATTAATATAACTTAGTTTGTGAATTTAACAAATGAATTGCTGAGTAATTATAAAAGTTCCATGAACTATATTGACGAAAGATTACTTCATCTCTAAGCTGAATAAATAGGAAATAGATTAGGCAATAAAACTGCTAATTTACCAAACTAAATATATCAATGTTTGCTCAATCTATCAAACTACTCCTATTTAAAAATAGTCTATCAGCAACTACCAAATACAGCCTAACATCAGAAATTATCATCTACATTAAATACAGCCCGTTTCAGGTAGATGAGGTACAAATTTTTGGAACAAACCTTTATACAAAGAGACTTTCATCCCTGCATCGCACTGAGCGCAGCTGAAGTGTTAAGAGTTCCCTACTGTAAAATTTCTGATTTTTTAAACAGCATTACCAAGCAGCACCAAAATATCTTGTATAAATTCAAAATTAAGTAAAACATCAATGATGCAAGACTCTCAAACCGAGGTAGGACAACAGAATTTTCCCTCACAATTTGACATCGCCAAAGTTTCCGTTTATGGGTTGAGCATTTTATCAGCCGGACTATTATTATTTTTGCCATTTTTTAACGTTTTGCATCCCAGTCCTTGGCAACGTTGGATGGGGTCTATTCATGGCTGTGGTTCTTTATTAGTCACAATTGTAGCCGTTTACGCCGGACATTTAGCCTTTCCTCTCTTAAGGGGATCAGCTAAAGTATTGCCTCAAATGCGTACACTCACCTTTTGGTCTAGTTTTCTAGCATTTTTAGCCATTACTTCCGGTAACTGGGCTTATATGCGATATCGCGCCGATGGTGAATTTGGTGCAGCCCGCGCTTGGCTAAAAGCAAACAGTCCTTTAGTTCATTTCGTGTTCATGGAATATCACGAATTTAGTGTATTGTTTACTTTGCCTTTAGGAGTAGCCTGTACCTGGATTTTGTGGCAATACGGCGACACAATTTTAGAGAAACAAAATAGACCAGTTTTATCCGCAACCTGCATCGGCTTAATGGCTATGATGTTTTTTGCGATGGGTGGTTTAGTGACTGGCTTAGGTATTGCCAAAATTCACGCATTGTAATTTTTGAAATTTTGAATAAGTGTAACCAATGACTAGAAAAACATTTCATCAATATGAAGTAGAAAAAGACGCTTGGTATAGCGTTGCTTGGCAAAAGTTAAAACTCTTTCCCGGAAATTTAGCCGCCGGTTCTCAAAATCCCCCCAAAGTTTCTGGACCCGCCGCAGCCGCATTACTTAGCGCCGGAATTGGCTGTTTAACAATGATGATTATTCAACATCTTTGTTCCACATCAAAAGACATAGAAAACATCGTTTGGTCGTTGGGTAGTTGGATACCAGGTAGCCGCAATGCTAATAAAGTTTATGGGGAAATAGGCAGCTATAGTGGCAAAGAAACAATGTTGTTAATTGGCTGGTTAGTCAGTTGGATCATGTTACATTTTGCTTGGCGTAATACCAACGTTAAAACTAGGACAATTTTCTTTTGGATGTTTTTCTTATTCATCGCTGCAACAGCCATGAGTTGGCATCCTCTCTTCTCTTATTTACCAATCATGTAAACATAAAAAGGTAGAGCAAATGTCAGCAAAAAAAATTGAAAAATATGCCGTTGTTTTAGTAGGTATGTGGGTGGTGTTTGTAGGGACATTTGTTTTTGCTATTTTTCGTGTAAGTAACAGCGATAAATTTAACGGTCTTCATCTCAATTCTTGGACATTAGACGGCAAAAAACCCACAAAAACAGCAAAATAACACCTTAGACCAACAATTTACATCATAGATTAAGCCTGAAGTATATGTAGGGTGGGCATTTTTCGGTAAAACACTCAGTAGAAGCGGAAAATTTTTCGGAAATGCCCACCTCATTATTTTTCAACAATCAAACAGGAATTCTATAGATTAAGCCTGAAGCACAATGATAGAAAAGCTTTCAGGCTTTTTGATATTTAATCAACACTTGTTAGCATTATATCAGATTTATACTTTCACAAAAATATTAAATAAGTTTTAAGACTGGAAAAATAGTTGATAAAAATTCTCATTTGTGATAAATAAAATTATTACCCATATTGTTATAAGAATTCTAAATGATTCATGAAAAAATTTAAGTATGTGTAGGGTGGGCATTTTTCGGTAAAACACTGAGTAGAAGCGAAAAATTTTCGGAAATGCCCACCTCAGAAAATACTGCAACTCCTACAGCTAATTCTGCGACTCATGTTAATCATAACACCAAAGCAAAAATTAATATTAATTCAGCTATTTTATCAGACTTAGATAAATTAGAAGCTAAATTAGGAATTCCTGCTTTATCAAATAAAATTCAAGCGAGTCGTCCTTATGGTTCACCAGAAGATTTAGTCAGCAAAAAAGTCATTTCTCAAGCCCAGTTTGAGCAAATCAAAGATTTAGTAACAATAGAAGATATTGTATTAACAGGTGAAGCTAAAGATATTGACTACATGACCAAATTAGGATTAATGAAAGGACATTTATGGCTCTATCGCTCCCTTTATGGTAAAGAATATTAAATAAATTCTTGTAGGTTGGGTTGAACGTTAGCGTAGCGTCCCGCAGGGAAGTGAAACCCAACATTAGGAGGAGATTGCCAGGTGCGGTGTTGGGTTAGCCTGCGGCAAGCCTCTCCGCGTCTACGTTCCACCCCTACGGAGAAGCAAGCTACAGCCCAACCTACAGTAAATGTAGTTTGACATAAGGGGAACAGTAGAACCACATTTAAGTAATTAAGCAGAATTAATTACCCAAACTTTTTTCCTGTTGCCTGTTGCCTGTTGCCTGTTGCCTGTTGCCTGACTCCACGTAGGAAATTAATTTTGCACAACTACTTATTAGTAGCACAGGAATTGTTAGAACAGAATCAACCCAAACAAGCAGAACCGCATATTGGACACCCAGTAGAAGAGATTTATGTAGATGCAGAAGAACAGCTAAACGAACGCAAGGTTAAAGAGTTTAAATCTAGCTTGATTCGGTTGAGTCATTTAGTGAAATCTAAACCTCAAGATAGCCAAGTAAAACTTAATTTAGTCACATCTATTAAATCAGTAGATGAAGCGATCGCCACTTTACCATCCCCAGAAAGATCAAAACCTGCATTTGTGCTGCAAGTTATTAACAAATTACTAGATGCAGCTAATTCTGAATATGGTGCAGCCGTAGCCAATAGTAAAATTTCCGCCGCTATTGAGTATCAAGATTCACGGGGTTTTGTGGTATATGCCAATGAATTATACAAAAGCATATCTAATCAAGTAGCCCAAACACATCCTGATGCACATCAAGCAATAAATACATCTTTAACAGAACTGTTAAAAGTTTGGCCTACAGTTAAACCACCAACACAAGTAATAAAAACTCCTGAAGACGTTGCCAAGTTAGTGAAAACTATTGAGGAAAATTCACAAAAGGTAATCACTGCAACAAATACTAAAGCACAAACTTAATCCTCCCATACCATTGGATATTGAGACTAAGAAGTTTAAAATAATGAAGAGAACAAGAAAATAGTTAAGAGTTGAGGTTTTTCAGATTCAAAAAACTGGAAAGATCATAACTCCTAACTATATAACTCCTCATCTGTAATTTTGCTTAACTTAACAACTAATGCGCGATCTTGACCAACAAAAAACCATTGACATCCTCAACGCCATCATGGAATTTGAACTAGCGGGAGTAGTACGCTACACCCATTACTCCCTGATGGTAACAGGACCCAACCGCCTACCAATTGTAGCTTTTTTCAAAGCTCAAGCTAGTGAATCTTTACTTCATGCACAACAAGTAGGCGAAATTCTCACCGGCTTAGATGGACATCCTTCATTGAAAATTGCTGCTATGGAAGAAACTTATCAGCATACAGTGAGGGATATTTTATCGGAAAGTTTATCTCATGAAAAGAAAGCATTAGACTTGTATAAAAGTCTGCTAGAAACCGTAACTGATGCTAGTATATATTTAGAGGAATTTGCTCGCACTATGATTGGACAAGAAGAGATGCACAATCTCGAATTGAAAAAAATGTTACGAGACTTCAGCTAGTATTTAGGAAGCAGGAGGCAGAAGTCTACTGACAGGAACAGTAAAGCCGAACGCTGGACGGGGGCAGAGGAACAGGGGAGCAAGGGGGAAAATTAAGAATTAATTCCTAATTACCTGTTGCCAATTAAGAGCACCGCACTGAGCGCAGTCGAAGTGTTAAGAGTTCCCTGTTCCCTCTTCCCTAATAAATAATGACGAATAACCAATGACTAATAAGTAATTAAGCAGAATTAATTACACAACTTAATTTCCCTGTTCCCTGTTCCCTGTTCCCTTGCTTTACGTAGGAAATTAATTTTGCACGACTACTTAATAGATAATCATGGATTTTAGCACTGCTCTACCTACTTTTGTCATCACACTCCGAGAAGGAGTAGAAGCCGCTTTGGTTGTGGGTATTGTTCTAGCTTTACTAAAAAAAGCAAAACAATCTCAACTTAACTCCTGGGTGTATGCTGGTGTAGTTATTGGTATTTTCATCAGCGCATTAATAGGTATTTTATTTACTGGATTGATTAAATTTTTAGGTTCTATCAACCCTCAATATACCTCTGTTGTTGAACCAGTTTTAGAATCTGTATTTGCAATATTTGCTATTATTATGCTTAGTTGGATGTTAATTTGGATGACTAAGCAAGCTAAATCAATGAAAGCCGAAGTTGAAGGAGCAGTCACACAAGCATTAACACAAAATTCCCGTGCAGGTTGGGGAGTTTTTAGTTTAATTTTAGTGGCTGTTGTCCGCGAAGGTTTTGAAACTGTTTTATTTATCGCTGCTAATTTTCAACAAGGTTTAATACCCACAGTAGGAGCTTTAGGTGGTTTAGTAGTAGCCGCAGGAATTGGTGTACTTTTATTTAAACTAGGAGTGAAAATTAATATCCGCCAATTTTTTCAAATCATGGGTGTGTTATTAGTTTTAATTGTCGCAGGTTTAGTTATGACAGCGTTAAAAGATATTGATGAAGCAATAACTAATCTGGCTATGAGTAGTTCTACTGCTGAAAACTTGTGTTTTTACTATGACCATTTTACCGCCATTCATTCTTGTATTCTAGGGCCAATGGTCTGGAATACTCAAGAGCTTTTACCTGATAAACAATTTCCAGGTATTATTTTTAAATCTTTATTTGGTTACAGAGATAAACTGTATTTAGTGCAAGCCATTAGCTATGTAGTATTTTTAGTCAGCATTGGTGGTTTGTATTTCCGCAGTTTATCCGCAAGCAGTTCTCAAACTCAGAAAAATATACCCCTGACCCAAAAATAAAAGGTAAATGTTATTTGTAGAGACGTTCTATGGTTCTATGGAACGTTTCTACATGGTTTATTTAGAGTTTAATTTATTAAAAATACCTGTTTTAATTTTTCACAAGCTTTTTCAATCGCATCAATACTACCAGGATTAATTAAACCATAATAATCAAAAACATGAACCCGGTTATTTTTCGTAGCTGGTAATTTCTGCCAAAAAGCCTCTTTCTTTAAATTATCTAATAAATTTGGTTCAAAACTAGCAACTAGTAAAACTTCTGGTTTAGCTTCTAAAACTTTTTCTGGTGAAAGTGTAGCATATCCCCGAATCGGACTATTACCTGATAATTCTGCTGCTATATTTTTCGCTCCAAATTGAGTTAATAAATCACCAGCCCAACTGTCTTTATTAGGTGTAGTAATTGGTTGACGACTAACTAATAATAAAGTTGTGGAATTATTTACTAATTGATTCGGTAAAAATGTTTGGTAACGATTTAATAACGGTTGTGGATTAACATCAATAGCTTGGGACAGAGTTTTAGTAAGTTCTATTAAGGCTTTCCAGTTATTAACTTGTGTGTAAAAAACAGGGATTCCTAATTGTTGAATTTTTTGCAGAGGAACAGTAGAAAAACCAGCCGCACCTATTACTAAATCAGGTTTTAAGGAAACAATAGTTTCTAAGTTAGGATTACCTTGACCACGACTTACACGAGTGATATTTTTAAATTTGGGATCATTTTTAAATAATGAACTATCCAGAACACCTACTAATTTTGTTTGATCAAGTTGAGCGATAATGTCAGCAGCTAAGGAAGAAAGAGAGACAATTCTTTTAACTGGTGTTTTTGGTAATTGTTGAGTTTGATTATTAATTACTTGATTGGGGATAGGAACTTGCGTCTGTGGTTGTTGGGGAGTATTGCAAGCAGCCAAAACAACACTTAATAAAAATGATAGAATTGATAAAATCCAAGGACGATACATGGCAAATAATAGTAAAAACAGCAGGAGAGGAATAAAAATATTATAATGGATTATAATCTAAAAGTGTATTGGCAGTTTGAGGTTAGTACAAATGACGCAAGAATTAGTGGATTTAAGAAAAAGTATCTTGGAAGGACGTTATACTGATGCTTTAGCAATTGTAGATGAGTTAGAGGGGATGAGTAAACAAGCTATTTTACGGAATATTATATCTTATTTGCATATTTTAATGCTGCATTTGATTAAGAACCAAATAGAACAACGATTAACTGGTTCTTGGGCTAATTCTATTCGTAACTCAATCAAGGAAATTAAAAAACTCAATCTTAAAGATAATAAAAAATCATATTACATCAATCAAGATGAATGGGAAAATTTAATCGAGGAAGAAGTGATTGAAGATGCGATCGCATCTGCGAGTGAAGAAGTAATGAACGGAAAATTTAATCGTTCTCAATTATCAGCAATGTTGGATAAACAACAAATAATCACTACAGCCATTAAATTGGTAATTTTAACTTATACTTATTCTGCAAAAGAATTACCAGCAATTATGGATGATTATTTAAGTCAGTTACTAGGTGGTGAAGATTGGATTAATAGGTAGAGTTTTGATAATTGCTTTTTGAGTATCAAAAAATGATGTTAATAGATCATGATGAAATTAAATAATTACCAAATATTATTGATATTGATTAACTTTTTAACTTGTTTTAAGTAAATCTTCTGGTGTATTACAATTAAATAATATTTCGGGTTCTGATAGGGGTAAAATGGCTACTGGGTGTTGATTCAGCCATTTTTGAAAAGAACGTCCACCTTGATGAATAAAATCTAACAGTAGAGGTAAACTAGAACTGCGGTAAAAACCACAGAGAGGCTCCCAACCTTGAGGACTTTGCGGTAAAGTTGCGATCGCACTCTCTTCTACAGTATCCAATTTATTCACCCAATTTTGCAATACCTCAATCTTTAAGTTTGGTAAATCACAAGCTAACAGCAAAACCCACTCTGTACTTACTTTTCCCAGTCCTTGTGCAAAACCTACTAAGGGTCCTGCTGTATCATTATTTTCTAAAATCGGTACTTCTAAAATAAACTCACATCCGGGTAATTGCAAGTTTTGATATCTTTCTGGCCAAGATGTGACTATATATACATTCTCTGCACAACTTTTAGCGACGTTTGCAATTTTTTCTAATAATGGTATTCCTTGAATGCTAATTAAAGCTTTATCTCTCCCCATACGGGAACTTTTTCCCCCTGCTAAAATTATCACGGATAAGTCATTTTTCATATATTTTGATCAATGAATTTGTTTAATATCTTGTTTAGAAGCTGGTATAACAATTGATTTTTGTAAATTACTATTATCTACCTTTTCTTTATGTAAATATTCATCATAAAAACACTCATTACATGATAAAATAATTTCATTAGTATTCATATCTTGCCAATATTCTAAAAATCCCTCTTCACAAATTGGACAGGTTTCCCATTTGGTAAATAAAGCAAATTCTCGCACCACTATTTCTAAAATCCGCAAAATATCTTCTATTTGTAGAGGAGGACAAAAATCAAGACTTATTAACCTTTTTAAATTTGCTCCCGCTTCCGGTTGAACAAAATTAAATTGATTAATTTTTCCTGCTAAAAGTAGAGATAATGCTGAATGTTCATAATTTGGATTTAACTTTTTGATCAGAATGGGATGAGAGTTAACCCAGTTTTTTAAAACATCTAATAATTGCTCAAAATCATTTTCTGGAATAGGAGATATTAATTTAACTATCTGTGGCCATAATTTTCTCACCAGTGGATGTTGTTTTTTACCCATAAAATAATTTTGTAAGGTTCTCTCATTTTTAGAAAGTTGATGAACTTTAAGTCATCCTAAATTATTGGTGAACAGGTATGTGTAGGGTGGGCATTTTTGCTAAAACACTGAACAGATGCGGAAAACTGTAGTAAATGCCCACCTCAATATTTTTCAAAAATCAAACAGGAATGCTATAAGTTCCTAATTTATAACTATTCCAACAACAAAATAGTAATTCTCAAGTTCATCAAGCATTTTGATATTGGCTTTTACACCAAAAAAATTAATTTTACAAACTATCAGGATCTACACCCAAAGCTTTTAATCTTTCTGCTAGTAGTCGAGCGCGTTCTTCTGCTTTTTGAGCGCGTTCTTCTGCTTCTTTTGCGCGTTCATCTCCTGTTTGTAAAACTGTTCCATTTTGGTAGCACCAACGCAACCAAGTATCATCTCTCCCTTCAAAATTTCCTTCCCATAAAGTTATACCTAAATCAACATCTTCTAACCAGGTTTCTGTTTTTTCTGTATACCTTCTACCCTTAAGTGAAAAAACTCTCAGTTTTTGTTCTCCTAATATTAGGTTTGGGTCATATACAATATAGTAAGCGACCCGGATGTGTTCATAAATTTTTAATTTCTTTCCTAATTCCTCCCCCTCATTATTAGAAACAATTTCTATCGCTATTTCGGGAACTTTACCAAATTTCCAAACTAGGTAAGAACGGTTTTGTTTTTCCCACCAATTTTGCGGAATTTGCACATCAAAACTCACGAATACATCGGGAACAATGGGAGGTTCTCCATAGGTATGAAAAACACCTACATTCGCTTCAGCTAAAAATTCCTGTTCTCGTAAAGAAGTATATAGAGAACTTACTAATAAACGTTGATTTTTGGCAGATGCAATATTATCCACTGGTGTATCGTCTTCAGTAATTAGCAGATTGGGATCTGGTACATCACACTCATCAATATCGTTGATATAAAGTTGTTCAACCATGATTTTTTCTACTACAAGAGGGAACAGGGAACAGGGAACAGGGAACAGGGAACAGGATTGAAACTTCTTTAGTATCAGGCTTTATTCTTAAAGTTGGTACTTCATTTACTTGAAATTTGCTGTAATTTAGAACATTATATATAATATAATACATTTGTATGGCGAGCAATGCCCACCATACTATTAATTATTCCCCTTTAACTGCGGTTTTGACTTTGTGTTACTTGTTGTAATAATTGTTCAATGTTTGCAGATGCGGGAAGACATTTTAAACCTTGACAAACTAACCCGACGCTATCCTCTGGTAATTCTGATACTAAACTAAAGGCAACACTAGGTAAATATTGGGAAATCAAAGTTTTGATATTTTCGCTGGTGGTGCGAATTAGGGTAGAGTTACGATACCAGTCTAAGGCTGTAAATAAACTGGGACAAGCTTGGGGTGCTTGTTTCATTATTCCTCTAAATGCTTTTAAACCTGTTTCAGCTAAATCTAGGTAATGCAAGTTATCTGTAATTAAGGATAGCCGAACTAAGTTAGCGATCGCTATGCCATTAGCTGAAGGTGTAGCATTATCAGCATAACTCCGTTCTCTGACAATTAAATCTTGACTAGCATCTTTAGAGGTGTTGAAATATCCCCCCAGTTCCACACTCCACAAAAATTCGTCAAATTCAGTTTGCAGTGCGATCGCCTTTTCTAAGCAGAATGTGCTATCATCAGCATGAAAAAATAAAGCACTTTGGTATAAATCCAGCAAGGCTTTAATAAAAAATGCGTAATCCTCAGACTGTGCTAAAATAGCCGCTTTACCTTCATAATTCAGTCTGTGGAAGCGGTCATTTAAAAACTGATTTTCCAGTATAAATTTTGCTGATTGGGTAGCTAGTTCTAAGTAGCTAGGTTGGTTAAACACTGTTGATGCTCTAGCTAAACCAGAAATCATCAAACTATTCCAAGCCACAATCATTTTTGTATCTGTAACTGCGGGAATGCGTCCCGTCCAAGTATGAGTTTTTGCGTCTTGATTATTTGTAGCTGGAGGAAAAACTGTTAAAGATTCTGGGGATGTACCATAACGGGATGTAAATAATTTATTTAAACCTGCTTCCGCTTCTGAACTGAGTATACCACGTTGTAATCTTTGTAAAACATTTTTCCCTTCAAAGTTACCACCAAGGGAAATAGTAAATTGTTGTTGTAATTCTGTCAGTTCAGAAACAGTTAAAATTTCTGATAATTCCTCGTAACTCCAAACATAAAAAGCACCCTCTTCCGGTTCTACATCGCTCGGTTGAGTAAAGCTATCAGCATCTTGAGACGCAAAAAAATAACCTTCTGGTGCAGTCATTTCTCGCTTTAACCATTCTACAGTTTTAGCGATCGCTCTTTCAAAAGCCGGTTCATGGATTCCCAAACTCCACAAATTAGCCAAATACTCCACAATCTGGCCATTATCGTATAACATCTTTTCAAAATGGGGTACAGTCCAGGTCGGGTCAACCGTGTAACGATGAAACCCACCCCCAACATGATCAAAAATTCCCCCCAAAGCTAAATCTAAACCTCGTTGAGTACCAACTTGCAACTTATCAGATGCAGAAGAATCATTCAACCGACATCCCCGCAACACAAATTCCCCGTAAGGAATCATCGGAAAACTGTTACCATATTGATTAGGGGTAATGATATTTGTGCTAGTTTCCCAACCTTTCCTTAATAACTCATTATCCCTCGCTTCCTCTGTCTCTGGAGTTTGTAACACCGCAGCAGTTAACAAAGCTTCCGCAATTACCGCTTTACGTTCGCGTAACTCCTCTTTTTCCGTATCGTAGTAATTACGTAAGGCTTGTAAAACCTGTAAAAATCCTGGACGACCATAACGCGGTTCTATAGGAAAATACGTTCCCGCATAAAAAGGCAATAAATCATCTGGAGAGAGGAACACATTTAACGGCCAACCCCCTTGACCACTCATCATTTGTAAACTTTGCATATAAATGCTATCTAAATCTGGCCTTTCTTCCCGGTCTACCTTAATAGGCAGAAAATTAGCATTCATATACTCAGCAACACCCAAATCTGAAAAAGCTTCACCTTCCATCACTGTGCACCAGTGACAACTAGAGTAACCAATAGAAAGAAAAATCGGTTTATCCTCTTCCCTAGCAGTAGTTAGAGCTGCCTCACACCAAGGCCACCAGTCAATCGGGTTTTCAGCGTGTTTGCGGAGGTAGAGACTTTGAGCTTCAGCCAGGCGATTAGTCATAATTATACTTTTAATTACCTTCTTTGCTCAGTCTAACTTTTATCACAATAAACTATATATAACTTAATAGGGGAAACCAGAAGATAGATTTCTCTATCTTACGCATTCCCCCCACACCACTTTCTAATTTTCAAGCTTTAATATTTTTTACTTAGAGACAGAAGCATTTGAACTAATAACTGGTGATGAAGTTTGGGACGATACTACCTTAGTAGAAATTTGAGTAGGGGTACTCAGTCCTGCGATCAGGTGCAGCAAAAAAGTGATTAAGGCAGCTTGCATAAATTTTTCCAGCATAGTGCATCTCTGGTCGGTGGATAGCATTGGCAGAAAGACTGGTTATTCTAACTACAATGTTTACTATTGATTTACCGGATTTGGAAAAAACATCCGGACAATTGCCCAGAATAATTTTAAAAATTGTAAAAAATTTACTCCCCCTCGCAAAAGCGCACTCACCCAACATAAAATATGATTACAGCAGGGAACAGGGAACAGGGAACAGGGTTGAAAGTCTCTTTGTATAAGAGTTTGTTCCAAAAATTTGTACCTCATTTACCTGAAACGGGCTGTATGTGTCACAAATTAAAGTAAAAAGCACTATATTCTAGTTGGAAAAGTTGTAAGCACTGAGGTAAAATAGGGAATCATAAAGATATAACTGTCACGTTATTAATATGTCTGAATGCAGGTAACAGACTATCAAAAAAGCATGACAGCAAGATAACAACTTTCTTTTTGTTATCTGGGCATATTTAGATAGACAGCATTTTGAGTGAAAAAGTGCCAGATGATTGCTAAATAATAAAAGATTGCACACAACTAGGCGTAGCGATCGCTAAAATATATAAAAAATAGCTAAAAATACCCTCAATGATTCCTATCGTTATTGAACAGTCGGGTCGAGGCGAACGCGCTTTTGATATCTATTCACGCCTATTGCGTGAGCGTATCATCTTTCTGGGACAACAAGTTGACAGCAACTTAGCTAACTTAATTGTTGCCCAACTGCTATATTTAGACGCTGAAGACTCGGAGAAAGACATTTATATGTATATTAATTCTCCCGGTGGTTCAGTCACAGCAGGAATGGGCATTTTTGACACCATGAAGCACATCCGCCCAGACGTGTGTACTATCTGCACAGGACTAGCTGCCAGTATGGGTGCCTTTCTTCTCAGTGCCGGAACCAAAGGTAAACGGATGAGTCTCCCCCATTCTCGCATTATGATTCACCAACCTTTAGGCGGTGCCCAAGGTCAAGCCACAGATATCGAAATTCAAGCTCGTGAAATTTTATACCATAAAAAACGACTGAACGATTATCTCGCGGAACACACTGGACAACCAATAGAACGTATTGCCGAAGACACAGAAAGAGACTTTTTCATGTCTCCCGAAGAAGCCAAAGAATACGGTTTAATTGACCAAGTAATAGACCGTCATTCCGCCGGTAGTCGCCCAATGGCAGTAGTTTAAGAGTACGGGGGTAAAGAGGCAGGGGAGCAGAGGGCAGGGTGCAAGGGGGAAGAATAAAACCAAGAAATTTGTATTTGGTTAAGGCTGAAATGCGCTGAGGACGAGGAAATCATTAATCCAACATTCAAAATTGAACATCTAAAATCCTCTTTTTCTCCCTTTCCCCTGTCCCCTGTCCCCTGTCCCCTGCCTCCTGCCTCCTGCCCCCTGCCTCCTAAAACCCCGCAATGGGATCAGGTTGTGCTTGCAAGTACCGAAGAAAATCTCTTAACTCATCTTCATTCAGTAATGTCCGTCCGCGTTTACCATAGGTTTTCATTAAATATTCTTTTCCTTGTTCTGGTGTCCAACCTAAGCGCTCAATGTGTACATCAGTTTGAGCAATGATATCAGATAAATCCACTGGTTCGCTTTTCTTACTTTTTCTGGTTTTTTCTGCTGGTTTGATTTCCTCTGATGTAGTGTGAGAACGGGGAGCAAACGGAGTTACATTACTAGTTGTCACCGTTGGGACTGGTGGCTGATATGCTTCTTGAGCAGGAAAAAACTCTGTATGATCTATTGGTGTATCAAACTGCGGTTCTTGGTAGTTAGTGACTGGTAAGTGTTGACCAAAATCTGGGTAAGATGTATCACTTTTACTAACAGCAAGGTTTTCTGTTGGCATTAATGTTGGTGTTGGTGTTGGTGTTGGTGTTGTTATTGACTCCCGACTACCAGCCCATTGATCTTGACTTGTAGAGTAGCTAGGATCAGTTAATCTCCCAGTAGGATTGGGGATAGATGATCCAACTTGAGGAGATGTGGTTGTAATTGGTGCATTGGTAACGCCTAAGACCATCAAAGCCCGATTTCTAGCATTGTCTTCAGCTGCTTCTATGGTTTCTGCGGTTGCCATGCCTGTAGCACGAGTTATACCTTCAATTTGCACACTGACACGAACAATATATTTGCCTTGAAAAATTTGTAGTAATTCCGAAATAATACTACCGTTGGGATACAAGCTCTGAAATTGAGCTAACATACTACTACCACCAAATTTACGCTTCAATACAAATGTTTAGGAATGTGGGATTGTAAGCCAAAAATTTAGCCTCAATAATAAAAAGGTAGGGGAGAAGAAGCAGAGGGGCAGGGTGCAGGAGAGAGAAATTCAAAACTCATGATTTGTGCCAGATTTTTAAGGGTGAGGAAATGATTAAATCAAAAATTGAAAATCTCAAATCCTCTCTTTCCCCCTTGCACCCTGCCCCCCATCCCCTCTACCTCTTCCACTCCGCACCCCACACCCCGATTCTATAGAACTAATATATTACTTGCACTGGCCTCTGTGGAAGTTATTGATAAAATTTGTTGGTGATTATGGCTGGAGTTTGAGTATTATGATCTCAGGTACTATGCTAATTACCTGAATTCATAGTTTAAAACTAGTCCAGCTTGGCGGAAATAACTATCCAGGAAAACCCTATTAAATCCCTGTTAAATTAACCTTTTTACCTCCTGCCCCGGACGATTTTGCTCACAGAACTCCTGCCTCCTGCCTCCTGCCTTCTTGTACTAGTTTCAGGAAGTGCTACAATTATTCATTATTTTTATCATCAAAAATGGTAAGATGCCGCAAAATCTCCGAGAGCTAATGACTATCAAACCGTTGGCGTTAGCCTGTCGCAAGACTTGGACGGAAGTTCTGCTCCTTGAAGTTTCTTGCATTTATCGCTATAACAGGAGTCAAGCATAGGTATAAAAGCCAAAAGATACGGTTGATACGAGGCAATCACTATCAGGAGAAATAAAAACTTAACATCTAATCCCAGTGTCCTCCAAAACAGGATTAGGTGAATCAGGCGTGCAGTTCGCCTGTGAGAGTTATCTCTCGGAAGTAAAAATCTAATATCCATATTTGAATATGGAATTATGAACTGTGATCTAAATCTACAATAATAAAGATAAGGTTCACCCTCACTGCTAGTTAAGCTGCTCACCTAGTTGTTACTGATTCTACAGATGGTAAAATTGGGTTTATCGGCAGTTTCTCACAGTTAAATCTCAGATTCTCAGGACAGAAAATTAACTTTCAACTAGACAATCAAACCATCGTGATAGCTCCTGTGTAGGGCTGTCAGATAGCACGGAAAGTTATTCTAACCCTTATTTTTCAAAAATCCGTTGCATAATTCCTTTGTGGGGCAAATTATAGAATATCAGGAGTGTCTAGTTTAGATTGATTAGTTGAAGCAAGTTGAAGACCGGGGAATTCTGAGCGCATCGTACAGTGAGAAATTTGAGCCTTTGCCTGTTTCTGGTTGGAACTTCGGCAACCTTGCCTTCCAGCAATTCGTTTGCAGCAATTGTCTGTAAAGGGGGTATACAGGGAAGAACCAGATTAAACCAAAAATGATGTTTTGACCAAAGGTCGGTTCACTGCATGGAATTTTCAATCGCTACACTCCTTGCCAATTTCACCGATGACAAATTGGTAGCTCGTAAGGTTCTCGAAAAAAAACTCGGCTGTGAGGATGAAGAAAGTTTAGAGAAACTTCACATTGCTCTGGAGGTTTTAGAGAAAATAGGTATCTTAGCTAAAGAAAGGGGGAAATACCGCCGTTTAACTGAAGAGGGTTTAATTGAAGCTAAACTACGTTGTTCTAGTAAAGGTTTTTGCTTTGCTATTCAAGATGTAGAAGGTTCTGAGGATATTTACATCCGCGAAAGTTATCTCAGTAATGCCTGGAATGGCGATCGCGTTTTGGTTAGAGTTCTCAAAGAAGGTAGCCGTCGCCGTTCTCCTGAAGGTGAAGTAAAGTTAATTCTGGAACGTTCTAATCATACTTTATTAGCCCGAATTAAACAGACAGAAAGCGGTTTTCGGGCTGTTCCTCTAGATGACCGTTTGTTATTTGAGTTAAAATTACAACCCAATAACCTCAATTTAGCAGAAGCGATTGACCACTTAGCTCATGTTGAAGTTTTGCGCTATCCTTTAGCCCAATATCCTCCTTTGGGTAGAGTGGTGCAAATCTTAGGCAGTGATGCGGAAGCGGCGGCTGATATAGATTTAGTTACCTGTAAGCATGATTTATCTCGTACTTTTCCTGACCATATTTTAGAAGCTGCCTCTAGGTTGCCTAAAAGGTTATTAAAAGCTGACTTAAAGAATCGAGTAGATTTACGTAATTTGTTTAGTTTTACCATTGAAGGTATAAACGGTAATGATTTTGCTGTAGAAAATGCTTTCAGTCTAGAAGAAAGTACAGGTAACTTGTGGCGAATAGTAGTTCATATTACTGATTTGTCTCACTATATTCAACCGGATGAACCTTTAGATCGGGAAGCACTCAAGCGGGGTAGGTCAGTATATTTAGGTGACTTGATTTTGCCGATGTTACCGGAAGCGGTGGCAGAACGCTGTTCATTGATACCGGGAAGCGATCGCTTGGCCTTCTCATTCGTAATTACGATTAATGCCGAATCAGGAGAAGTGTTAGAATGGGAAATACAGCCCAGCGTGATCAATGTAGATACTAGCATCAGTCAACAACAAGCAGATGCTATTCTCAACGGCAAAACCACAACTCTAGCAGCCCAAGCCGCCCAAACATTACGTGAATTAGTTACCATTGCCAGTGCTATTCAACAGGTACGGTTAAACCGGGGCAGTTTACAGTTAAATTTGCCACCGAACCAAAACCCCTACTGCGATGAGAGCATTATGGGATCTGTAGTAGCTCAAGATTCACCAGTGCGATCGCTCTACACAGAATTGGTGATATTAGTAAATCAATTAATGGCTGACCATCTTAGCGCCTTAACTGTACCTGCAATCTGGCGAGTTCAAGGTACACCAGACATTGAAGATGTGCAGGAAATGCTCAAATTAGCCATTAATTTAGGTGTAGAGCTGACAATGGATTCTGATGTAGATATTCAACCCTTAGATTATCAACATTTAACTAAAGCTTTTGCTGAATCACCATCAGAGCAAGTTCTCACCTACTTATTACAAGATACCCTCAAACCTGCTGCATACAGTACCAATAAAAACCCCCATTTTGGCTTGGCACTGCCCCAATATCTACACTTTACATCCCCTCTACGCCGTTACCCAGATTTGCTCATGCAAAGGGTATATCATATACTACTGGAAAACGGACGCGATCGCCGCAACACCCGTGTTAAAGAACGGGTAAACCTGCGTCATTCTTCCTGCCATCAGGAAATTAACTGGAATGTCCTACCCCCAGAATTGCAACAAGAACTACAAAGCGATTTAACCAGGGTAATAGTTCAGATTAATGACCGAGAAAAGGAAGTCCAAGAAGCAGAGGCGGATTTAGCGGGACTGCAAAGAGCATCATTGATGAAACAACGCATCGGGCAAGTCTTCCAAGGTGTAATAACTGGTGTACAGTCCTATGGTTTCTTTGTAGAAATTGAAGTACCCGCCGCAGAAGTAGCCCAAAGCAGCAATCTGGGTGCACCATTGCGAGTAGAAGGCTTAGTACACGTCAGTTCTCTCAAAGATGACTGGTATGAGTATCGAGCTAGACAACAAGCATTATTTGGACGGAAAAACCGCGCCTCCTATCGTTTAGGCGATCGCGTTTCTGTACAAGTAAAAAGTGTTGACTACTACCGCCAACAAATTGATCTAGTCACAGTAGGCACAGATGGCAGTCCTAAAAACTTCGGTTTTAATGCCATGCCTGATGATACAGAGGATATTTACTTATCTAATCATATTGATCCTCTGGACTTAGACCCCTATGCTGAGGAAGAGTAGATTTCCTGGTCAACAGCGTGGCAAACAGCACTAAGCCTTTAATTCTCGGCGTAACAGGCGCATCCGGTCTGATTTACGCCGTTCGCGCTCTGAAATATCTCCTAGAGGCAGAATATTGGGTAGAATTAGTAGCCTCTAAATCTACTTATGCAGTTTGGCAAGCTGAAGACAATATCAAAATGCCAGGAGAACCAGACCGGCAAGAACAGTTTTGGCGCGAACAAGCACAAGTTCCCCTATTGGGAAAACTGCATTGTCATCCTTGGAGTGATGTAGGGGCTAATATTGCCAGTGGTTCTTTTCGCACTTTAGGGATGATTATTATTCCATGCAGTATGAGTACAGTAGCAAAACTAGCCACCGGCTTAAGTTCTGACTTACTAGAACGAGCTGCGGATGTACAAATTAAAGAAGGACGTAAGCTAGTTATTGTCCCTAGAGAAACCCCTTTTAGTCTGATTCACCTACGGAACTTAACCGCCTTAGCCGAAGTTGGAGTCAGAGTTGTCCCCGCTATTCCTGCCTGGTATCACCACCCCCAAACCATTGAGGATTTAACTGATTTTGTTATTGCCCGCACCTTAGACCAGCTAGATATTGACTGTGTACCGCTTCGCAGATGGGAAGGAGGAAGGGGGAAGGAGGCAGAGGGGCAGGAGGGCAGGGAGCAGGGGAGCAGAGGGGAAATAAATAACTCTTAATTTTTAACTCATGGCTCAATCCAAAATCCAAAATCAATCCTTCTGCCTAGCCTACGGCAGCCGTGTTAGTGGTACTGCCTCCTGCCTCCTGCCTCCTGCCTCCTAACTAATAACTAATGACTAATGACTATGCCTATTACCCGTTTAATCCTGTTAATAGTAGTAATGGGAGGACTAACATTAATGTTAGTTCAAAATTTGTCACCGACTCTATCCTTAGTATTTTTGGGTATGCGGACTATACCCTTGCCCTTATCTTTGTGGATATTACTAAGCATTACTGCTGGTGCGGCTACTACTGTATTAATTTCTAGTTTATTAAAATTTATTAATTATCCTCCTGTATCAGCACCAAAACCCTCACCCACTAACTCAGAAAGTTCCACCGCAAGTCCTAGAGATAAATCAACTACGGTTAGAAATTCGGCATCGAATACCAAGGAATATACTGAAAAGAATGAGTTTGATGATTGGGAAACAGATGACAACGAGGATAATGACTGGGAAGAATCGGAACAATCTAGCACATTTGAACCTCAATCAACATCTAAAAACGCTTCTCAATCTAGTTCAGTTTATTCCTACAGCTATAAAGAACCTAAAAATACTGCTGCGGGAAAAAGTGAGTCTATTTATGATGCTGATTACCGAGTTATTGTTCCACCTTATCAACCATCCGACCGTGAACAAACAGAGGAAGAGGATGAAGATGATTGGAATTTCTTAGAAGATGATGATTTTGAGGGTAAAGATGAGCGTTTTTAACTGTACATTATCTAACTGTACATTATCTAACTGAACACTGTTCGCGTGATTGTTGCTTAACTTGACCAGACATTGCTGCTTCTTGTAGAGCCATGAAAGCATTAAAGTCCTCTAAGTCGTATTGACTAGCTAAAAGTTTTCTCAACTGATTTTCTGCTTCGACAGTTAAATAGCCAGTTGTTAGTGCTGTTTGTACCAAATCACGAATTTGACTCATAACCCAAAATTCTCCTACATCCAACAGATTTTAGACGGTTTATATTAGACTATTTAAGAAAACAATAGAGATTACCCTTATCATTTAAAATCAAGGAAAAATACTAGGTTTACGTAGAATGTGAATGAAAATTTAATAATTTAGTAAACTTATCCTAATTCTATGCTTAATATGAAGCTAAGAGCTTGTTTGTTAGGGCTTACAAGTTTACATTCAGCAAACCCTAATAAGGGTTTTCACTGGAAACTTTAGCAGCATGAATTTATGTTTTGAATCTTAATATATCATATATAACTAAATCTACTGAGAAATAATAATTAATCATCATTTTTTCTCTATTGATTGAGCTTATTCTTTCAAATTTTCAAATGGTTGGAATGGTCTATCTTAATTTGAAAATATTAGTTAGTATAAAATTTAACTTATAAAACATAGCTATTGAAAAGCATTTGTGAGAAAATACGGAGATAAAAATTTTTATTTTATTTTTATTTTAATTTTATAATTATTATCGGTTAATACTAATTCTCCAAAGTTCGGCAATAGATCCTGGCTTGGAAACTCTTGTTAAATCTGGCTTTCCTAATTTTTAATTTTTAATTGGTAAGCAGTTGTGCAAAATTAATTTCCTACCTGGGAATAGGGAATAGGGAACAGGGAACAGGGGGAATAAGTTGTGTAATTAATTCTGCCTAATTACTTATTACATTTTTAATTGATTAAATAACTATTGAATAGTCTAATTTGAATAATAAAAATTAATTTTTTTTTGCTGTAATGGTTTTACAGAGGGAAATGTAGAATAATATAATGTTCTGAAATTCTCAAATATAGCTGGAGTAAAATAATTTATGAATAACTTATTAAAGGGAGTTAATGTATACTTAATTGGGATGATGGGTGTTGGTAAAAGTACAGTGGGTAGTTTGCTGGCTAAAGAATTGGGCTATGGGTTTTTAGATACTGACGAGGTGATAGTAAAAGCCGCAGGAAAAACTATTAATGAGATTTTTGCGGAGGATGGAGAAGCAGCGTTTAGGCAGTTAGAAAGTGATGTGTTAGCCCAAGTTTGTGCTTTTACCAGATTAGCGATCGCTACTGGTGGGGGTATAGTAATTAAACAGGAAAATTGGAGTTATCTCCATCATGGTTTAATCGTGTGGCTAGATGCAGCACCAGAACTATTATTGCAGCGTTTAGCAGAAGATCAGACTAGGCCACTATTACAAGATCCTGATCCCGAAAACAAATTGCGATCGCTCCTACAACAGCGTCAACCCCTTTACTCTCAAGCCGACCTACATATTACCATCAGCCCCAACGAAACACCAGAAGAAATTACTAGCCGTATTTTAGCAGCTATTCCCAGCGTTTTAAAAATACCAGTTGACCAAAATTAACCAAAATCAAATTAGTGATTGTAGCAAGTTGCAAACTCTTCTACACTGACTTGCATAGATTCTCAGATAGACTTTTGCAAAAAATCTCATGATAGTCAACGATACCGAGTATATCAGGCAAACTGAAGCCAGTCGCGTACAAATCCTCAGTGAAGCACTACCCTACATTCAGAAATTTGCTGGACGCACTGTAGTTGTTAAATATGGGGGTGCAGCCATGAAAGATAGCGCCCTCAAAGATAAAGTGATTCGGGATATTGTATTTTTATCCTGTGTTGGGTTGCGTCCCATTTTAGTACATGGTGGGGGTCCAGAAATTAATAGTTGGTTAGGTAAATTAGGAATTGAAGCACAATTTAAAAATGGTTTACGTGTTACCGATGCACCAACAATGGATGTGGTAGAAATGGTGTTAGTTGGTCGCGTCAATAAAGAAATTGTGGCACTGATTAACCAAGCCGGAGGAATGGCCGTAGGATTATGCGGTAAAGATGGTAACTTAATTACAGCCCGTTCCCAAGGTGATGAAGGAATTGGTTTTGTTGGGGAAGTCAGCAATATAAACATCAAAATTTTAGAAACCTTGTCTAGTAATGGTTATATTCCGGTGGTTTCTAGTGTGGCTGCTGATGAGACAGGACAAGCTTATAATATCAATGCGGATACTGTAGCTGGAGAAATAGCTGCGGCCTTGGGTGCGGAAAAGTTAATTTTACTCACCGATACCAGAGGAATTTTAACAGATTACAAAGACCCATCAACCCTAGTTCCCAAAGTGGACATACAAGAAGCTAGACAATTAATTACTGATGGAGTAGTTAGCGGGGGGATGATCCCGAAAGTAACTTGTTGTGTGCGATCGCTTGCCCAAGGTGTAAAAGCAGCTCATATTATAGATGGCCGTCTTCCTCATGCCCTACTGTTAGAAATCTTCACAGATATCGGGATCGGGACAATGATCGTTGGTTCTCAGTTTACAAAATAGGAGGCAGGAGGCAACAGGCAACAGGCAATAGGCAATAGGCAACAACAATATCTCTATATTCTTCTTTCCCTGACGCCCGCGACGCGGCAAGCAGGCCGGCCGTGCGGGCGC